>JAFTLK010000071.1 GCA_017455975.1 Clostridia bacterium
ATCCGTACTATGAAGATATCGCAGGCGCTTACCAGAAGGGACTGATGAACGGCACCGAGCCGAATGTCTTCTCCCCCGATGTCACCCTCTCCCGTGCGATGCTCGTCACGATGCTGTGGCGTATGGAGGGCTGTCCTGTCGTCAACTATCTGATGCAGTTCTCCGATGTCACGCAGGAGGAATGGTATTCCGAGGCGATTCGCTGGGCAGCGGCAGAGGGCATTGTCCTCGGTTATGACGACGGTACGTTCGGCGTCAACAACCCGATCACGCTGGAGCAGATGTCCGTCATTCTCTACCGCTATGAGCAGTACAAGGGCGGCGGATTCAAGGATCTGTGGATGTTCCGTCTCAACTATGACGATATCGCAGATATCTCCGAATGGGCTTATGAGGCTGTCTGCTACACGGTCATGAAGGGCGTCTACTGCGCACCGACAGAAACCACACTGCAGCCGCAGAAGTCCGCCACCCGTGCGGAAGCGGCAGGATTTTTGAACCGCTATGCCGAATACCGCGCTGCATTGAATACAGAAACCGAATAATTCAACATCATCGAAAGGAAGGGGCTGCTGCATCTGCGGCAGCCCCGATCATCCATCATGGAACTGACTGCCAAACAGGCAAAACGCACACGTCACGCCTGCTATTTTGCCTATCTCGCGATGTCCTCGATCTTCAGTCTGCCGCCGCTTTTGTTCAACACATTCCGCAACATGTACGGCATTTCCTACACCCTGCTCGGAACGCTGGTGCTCATCAATTTCTGCACCCAGCTGACGGTCGATCTGATCTTTACATTCTTTACCAAATATTTCAATCCGCACAAGGTCGTCCGCGTCATGCCGTGTCTGACCACACTCGGTCTTTTGATCTACGCCATCGTCCCGACGCTGTTTCCGGGGGCGGCCTATGTCGGCTTTGTCGTGGGCACCGTCATCTTCTCGATTGCCGCCGGTCTTTGCGAGGTCATGCTCTCCCCGACGGTCGCGGCACTGCCGTCCGACAATCCCGACCGCGATATGAGTATGCTGCACTCGCTATACGGATGGGGTGTTCTGATGGTCGTCTGCGTCAGCACCGCATTTCTGCGCATCGTCGGCGCACAGTACTGGATGGTTCTGACACTGTTCTGGGCAATGCTCCCGATCATTTCCTGTGTGCTGTTCTGTACCTCCACGCTGCCGGGGATGGATCTGACCTCGGCCAGCGAAAGTGCGGAGGCGGCAAAGAAGAAGAACTTCGGTCTTGCGCTGTGCGTTGCCTGCATCTTCCTCGGTTCCGCCGCGGAAAACGCGATGACCAACTGGATCTCCGGCTATATGGAAACGGCGCTCCATCTGCCAAAGGTCGTCGGCGACATCCTCGGCATGGCGGCGTTTGCTATGCTGCTCGTCACAGCGCGCACACTCTATGCAAAATACGGCAAAAACATCACCGCCGTCCTGCTTTACAGCATGATCGGTGCGGTCATCTGCTATCTCGTCGCGGCACTCTCCCCGTTTGTCATACTGTCGATGATCGCCTGTGTGCTTTGCGGCTTTGTCACCTCGATGCTCTGGCCGGGTACACTGATCCTGATGGAAGAAAAGATCCCCAACCCCGGTGTCACGGCATATGCCCTGATGGCGGCAGGCGGTGACTTCGGTGCTTCCGTCGCGCCGCAGATGCTCGGTATTGTCACAGACAACGTCGCGGCATCCGATTGGGCGGCACAGCTCTCCGTCGGCCTGTCTCTGACACCGGATGAAATCGGCATGAAGGTCGGTATGATCGCCGCGGCTGTGTTCCCGCTGATCGGTGTGGGTGTGCTTTTGTACATCAAGCGGTATTTCCAGGGTAAGAAAACAGCATAATTCCGCGCAAATAATCATGGGCTGCTGCACGTCTCTGTCATGTGCAGCAGCCCATCCTGTTTGATTTTGTTACTCCGACCACGGAACCGTGGTCAGCTTCGGACAATTCTGTACAGCGCGGTCATCACGGGACAGCGGAAGGCTGCCCTGCAGATACAGCTTGCTGAAATTCGGAAGATTGTAAAAGGCATACTGTTCAAGGACCGTGATATCGTCGGGAGCAATTACCGTCGTCAGATGCCGGTTGCCCGAAAATGCGAATTTCCCGATGATCCGCACCGACTCCGGCAGAAGGTAAGCGGATTCGCTCCGATTCCTCGGATAAGTATGAATGCGTGTGTTGTTATTCGAATACAGAACGCCGTTGATATCCGAATATACCCGGTTTCCGTCTTCCACATGGATCGCGGCAAGCTGCGTCAGGCCGTTGAATGCGCCCGGTTCAATACAGATGACCGATGCGGGAATGGTGATCTCCGTCAGTGGCGCTGTGCCAAACGCGCGGCTGCCAATGGTTTTGGTATTTTCTCCGATCACAACAGAAGTCAGACAATTACAGTCGGTGACCAGAGATTCCGGAATGATCTCCATGGAGTCCGGGAGGATCAGGGTCTGTAAATTCGGACATGACTCAAATACATCCTGTTCCATGACCACCTCGGTCAGTGCAGAAAGATCAAGGACCGTACAGCCGATTTTGGTGAATGCATATGTCGTCAGACGTGAAACATGCGGCGGCAAATGCAGCTGCTGCAGCGAATACGTATCACAGAAAGCACCGCTCCATATGGTATGCAGATCGTCCCCGCAGAAAATGATCTCCTCCAGCGAATGGCACTGGGAAAATGCTTCGCCGCACAATTCTTTGGCCGCCTCGGATACTACGATCCGCTTCAGCGCATAACACTGCTTCAGCACGCAATCCGCGATCATCTGCACCCCCGACGGAAAAACGAATTCTGTGAGGCTTTCGCATCCCCAAAACGCGCCGTTTCGAATGACGGTACAGCTTTCGGGCAGGGAGACATGTTCCAGTGATTTGATTCCGTACATCGCCGCATACCCGATTTCCGTGATCCCCTCGCCTATGATAAGCTGCCTGACAGTGTCTTTGTACGGTGCAAGCGGCTCCAATTGAAAGATCGATTGATCCTCTCCATTGAGCAATCCGTGATAATCCCATTCCCGGGTCGCGCCGACGCTTCCGCTGCCCGTGACAGACAGCGTGCCGTCCTCCGTCAGCGTAAATACCGCATGCTCCCCGCAGTTGCCCTCTGCGATGATGCGCGGTACACCGACGGTCTGCCTGGCCTGAGTCTCCGGCAGATCATCCACCCCCGCCTGTATATCCTCCGCCGCGCTGATACCTGCGTGGGACAGTTCGGTGTCCGCGGCATTCCCGGATGTACGAAGTCTCTGTCCGAGCGCATATCCGCCGGTGACAAGGCACATACATACGATCACCGCACTCAACAGCAGCGGCAGCAACGACGAAGAACGCAGATGCAGGATCCAGTGCCGGTCACGAACTGCCGAAAACCACCGTTTCCGCAGTGAATCGGCAGTGCCGGGAGCATCCGCACCGACTATGTGAATGTCCCCCGGAATACTGCCCGCCGCCGCAAATACCGCCGCCAGAATCCGCATTGCATCCGCGGCAGGCAGCGTGTTCTGCAGGACAGGAAGCATCATCACCGAGGTCAGCGCAAGCACAGCCGGAGGCAAATGCATGCGGCCCGTCTTCCGCTCCTCCGCTTCAATCAGCTTCTGCAGTGTATTCCGCGCATAATACAGCCGGCTTTTCACGGTGTTGATCGAACAGTTCCGGATCACGGCGATCTCGCCGACCGTACGGTTCTGAAAATAATACAGGTGCACCGCATCCCGCTGATCGTCCGGCAGTGCATCAATCATGGCGCGTACCGTCTCCTGCCGCCAGGATTTCTGAAACCATTCATCAAAGGTGCAGGTTTTGGACAACACATCCCCTCCGACGCTCTGCAGCAGCCGATGCTCCTGTACATGCTGCCGCAAATGATCCTGACAGATATTGAAGGTGATCGAATGCAGCCAGCGCAGAAAGCTGCGTTCCTCGCGCAGATGTTCCAGATGCAGCCAGACCTTCAGATAGACCTCCTGCACCACATCCTGTGCTTCTGCCGTGTTCTCGATCATGGAGCATGCGAGGGAATAGACATAATCCTTTGTCAAGTCAAAAACCTTTGCAAATGCATCTGCGTCCTGCTGTCTGGCTTTTACTACATATTCGGTTAAAATATCAATGTCAATCATGCGGTCAGGACAAACCTTTCTGTAATTCGACGCAAATAGTGATATAAACTAACTTATTATATATTATATATGATGGCGACGGAAAATGCAAGAACTATTTTTTTGATTTGGTAAAACCGATTGCCGTCGAAATGCGTCCGACGGCGGCTGTGCGATTCTTCAAAAAAATCCATCAGCCTCTTGATTTTTCCGCCGATTCATGATATCATGTAACAAAGACACACAAAAAAAGGAGATGCACCATGACCCATCTTACCCTTCACCCCGATCATACCGTCGGCGCAATCAAGCGCATGCACGCCGTCAACAACGGTCCTGCCAAGTGCCGCATCGACAACTGCGACGATTACCGCGCCGCCGGAATTCCGTTTGCGCGCAACCACGATGCCTCCTACTGCGAGGAATACGGCAGCGAACACTGCGTGGATGTCATCGGCATCTTCCCGGATTTTGATGCCGATCCGTATGACGAGCGATCCTACGACTTTGCCATCACCGACAAATATCTGCAGATCACGCTGGAAACCGGCACGCAGATCTTCTATCGCCTCGGCAACCGCATCGAGCATTACTGCAAGAAATACGGTACGCTGCCGCCGAAAGACTTTTACAAGTGGGCGGTCATCTGTGAACACATCATCCGCCACTACAACGAGGGCTGGGCAAACGGCTACCACTGGAATATCCAGTACTGGGAAATCTGGAACGAAGCGGATCTGGACTACGATGATTCCGACAACAAGCTGTGCTGGGGCGGTACCGCGGCACAGTTCTATGAGTTTTACCGCATCGCCGCGCTGCATCTGAAAAAGTGCTTCCCGCATCTGAAGATCGGCGGTCC
>JAFTLK010000072.1 GCA_017455975.1 Clostridia bacterium
CCATCCCGCACCGGGCTTCATGTGACCGTCGATACCTACGCCCGTCTTGCCCGCCACGAAAACATCGCCGCACTCAAGGACGCGACCGGCAATCTCGAACGCGCGGTACTGATGCGGCAGGAGATCGGAGATGCACTTCCTCTGTACGCAGGCTCAGACGGTGTAACCGTACCGATGCTGTCGGTAGGTGCTGTCGGCGTCATCTCCGTCGTATCCAATCTTCTGCCGGAAATGACCGTGCAGATGTGCCGCGCGTGGTTTGCGGGAGATTCCCTGCGTGCGGCCGAAATGCAGTGCCGCATGGCGCCGCTGATCCGCGCACTGTTCTCCGAGGTCAACCCGATTCCCGTCAAGGCGGTGCTCGCGGCACTTGGGTACTGTTCGGAAAACTACCGTCTGCCGCTGTGTGAAATGGAAGCTGAAGATGTAGAAGCGCTGGTGCGGGAGTATCATAAGCTGACCACAGACCGATAGTTCTATTTGTGTTTACAGAAAAGGAACTGTTACAAGAACCACAAAAATGGGCTTATAACAGTTCCTTTGACTTTCCGATTTATGCTTTCAGCATATATTCGTACACACCGCCGCCGACGTGCTCGGTTGTCTCACCGACCGTAATGTCAGCCGTCGCCCCCTCGGGAATTGTCACGGTGATCTTAAAGCCATAGTCACACTTTTCCCAGCCGGAGATAACCGTGCCGTACTTGGTATCGAGCATCGCATTTGCCCAGTCAAGACGTGCATCCGGAATCGGCGCGATCTTGATGTTTTCGTAGCCCGGCTTTTCTTCATCGGGCTTGATGCCGCACATCGTGCCGTACATCCACGATGCAACCGCACCGTAGGCATAGTGGTTGAAGGAGTTCATGTCACGCGACCAGACAGAGCCGTCGGGCTTCAGACCGTCCCAATGCTCCCAGATCGTCGTTGCACCCTTGCGGACACAGTACAGCCATGACGGAAATTCCTTCTGCAGCAGCAGAGAGTACGCCACATCGGCATAGCCGTTGTCGGTCAGCGCGTCCATGATGAACGCCGTACCGATGAAGCCGGTCTTGAGCTTATTGCCATTGTTTCTGACAAGGTTTGCAAGATATTCTGCGTACTTGGGTGCATCGGGCGCAAGACCGAAGTGCAGCGCGCAGACATACGCCGTCTGCGTATCGGAGGTCAGCATACCGTCCTCACCGACGAATTCACGCACAAACGCTTCCCCGACCTCGACGCGTCTTGCCTCGTATGCGGACATATCACGACCGAGTGCCCGCCCTGCCTTGATGAGCAGATCGCAGGCGTAGGCAAGGAACGCCGTACCGAGCAGAAGATCGTTGGTCGCACCGCGGTAGGAGCCTTCTTCGGCATCCAGTCCCAGCCAGTCGCCGTACTGTCCGCCGCCGCCCCATGCAGCGGGTCCGTCACCCTTGTTGTAGACATAGTCGACCCACTTTTTCATCGAGTCAAACTGCTCTTCGAGAATCGTGATATCGCCGTAAGCGCGGTAGATTTCCCACGGACATACCGTTGCCGCATCACCCCATGCAAAGGCACCGTCGGGATTCCACAGTGCAGGTACGATCTGCGCGACCGCACAGTTTTCTGCCTGATCGAGTGCCAAATCGTGCAGCCACTTGTGGAAGAACTTGTAGACATCGAAGTTGTATGCGGCGGTACGGCAGAAGACTTCTGCATCGCCCGTCCAGCCCAGACGCTCGTCTCTCTGCGGACAGTCGGTCGGAACATCGAGGAAGTTGCCGCGCTGACCCCAGATGACATTTTCGTAAAGACGGTTGACCATCGGATCGGAGCAGGAGAACCAGCCGGTACGCTTCATGTCGGAATGAACGACGATTACCTTGAAGTCACCGATGTAGGTATCCGCCGACGGATATTCGGTCAGACGGATATAGCGGAAGCCCTGGAAGGAGAAGACGGGATAATACCAGTTTTCGGTATTGCCGTCGGTAATATAGGTCACGCGGGACTTTGCCGCGCGGTAGTTTTCGTTGTAGAAGTTGCCGTCCTTGTCAAGGATTTCGGCGTGATCGATGGAAATACGCTCACCGATGCCGCCGACCGTGCGGAAGCAGACATAGCCCGTGACTTCCTGACCGAAGTCGATGATGCGCTCACCCTTGGGCGTGATGAAGTAGTTGATGGCGGGAACTTCCTCAATGTGCGTGACAATTTCACCCTCCTGCGGAACGAGCGCGTCGTGCTTGCCGTCGGTGATGACAGCCGGCTTCCACTCGCCGTAGACGATGTTGGCATCATACGTTTCGCCGTTATAGTAGTCGGAATAGAGAATCGGTGTTTTGGAGTACAGCCAGCGCTCATCCGTCGGAATGGATTCAGTCGTACCGTCGGTATAGGTGACGTTCAGTTCTGCGATGATACACGGATCGCAGATGTTTTCCAGTGAACCTCGCTGAATGGTGCCGAAGTGCCAGCCCCAGCCAAGGAGAATGTCGATGGTGTTGAACTGCGCGAGCATATCCGTGACATCGTAGGTCTGTACCTGTACGCGGTTTCTGTACGAGGTCCAGCCGGGCGCGAAATAGAACTGTCCGACGCGCTCGCCGTTGATGCGTGCTTCATAAATGCCGCGTGCGGTAACGGTCAGGGTCGCCTGTGCAATCTCACCCTGCGGGGTAAAGGTGCGGCGGAACACCGGAACCGTCGAGGCACGGGGATTGTCGGTTGTAATAAATTTTGCATTCTGTAAAAGCTGTGACATGATGTGGTTTCCTTTCTAATTTATGTCAGTGTTGTTTGATTTTCTTTTGCGTTTCAGCCGTTTACCGATCGCCATAAAGGCATCGACGAGGAGCGCTTTCAGAATCAGTCCGATGACCGAGCAGATACCGGTTTCCATACCGAACAGCACAAACGCGCCGGCAACGATCAGAATGTCGGAAATAAACAGCGCCCGTCCGACGGGAAGCGACGGCTTTTTGTTTGTGATGATGACGGCGACGATATCCGTACCGCCGGAGCTTGCGTTGACGGAAAACAAGAGAGCCGTTCCGAGCGCAATCCAGAGGACCGCCAGCACCAGATCCGACCAGATCCATGGGGTCTGCATCCGATCCGCAAACGGCAGAAGCTCGATCCATGCAATCGAATAGGTGGTCAGTACCGACCCGACAAGGGTGCGGACAGCAAACTGCCGTCCGAGCAGAAGCAGCGCCAGCACCATCAGAACCGTATTGAGAATCACGGTCATGACCGATGCGGGAAGCGGGAGCACCGCAGCAAGCAGAACGGACAAGCCGGAGGTACCGCCGAAGGTAAAGGAGCGCGGATAGACGTAAAAGCAAAGGGATGCGGCGTACAGGATACTGCCGAGAGCAATCACGGCATAATCCCGGATAAGAACATGTTGTTTCATGTGAACAGGAACTCTTTTCTGCAGGTTTCAGAACAACGATACCACATTCCGCCCGTTTTGTCAAGTGCTTTTCTCAAATCCGGGAATTTTTCATACCCTTTGCCGTCTTCGGAAATTTATTCATGATTTTTTCGCAAAATCCCCTTTTATTTTTTTGCATTGTATGTTATAATATAAAGAACTATAGAAAAAAGGAAAACCTGTCACACAGGTCCGGTGCTGTTTATGAAAGATACATTATTTTTAGCCGGTGCCGCAAGAGAAGACATCACACCGGTGATCGGTACACTTTTGTTCGGATATAACCCCTTTACCGAGAGCAAATCGGTACATGATCCGCTGCACGCAACAGCGATTGCGTTTGCACAAGGGGATCAGCGTGCCATCCTGTTTTCGGTCACGGTCGGCGGATTTCAGAATGCACTTTCGGACGAGCTGCGCCGCACGATCGGTGCGGAGGTCGGGATTCCGGCGGAGAATATCATTCTGTCCGCAACCCATACCCACTCAGGTCCCAACACCGTGGGTATGGAAGGCTGGGGCGACATTGACCGCGTTTATGTCGATACGGTTTTGAGACCGGCACTCTGCCGTGCGGCAAAGCAGGCAGTCGATACCCTGCAGCCGGCCGAGCTCGCTGTCGGTGTCGTTCATTCCGAGATCGGCATCAACCGCAGACAGCAGATGCGCAACGGTGCCATTGCACTCGGACAGAATCCGCGCGGCTGCTTTGACCCGCAGATGACCTGCATCGCCATCCGGAACAGCGAATCCAAACAGGGCATCATCAACCTGATTCATTACGGCTGTCACGGCACAGCTGCCGGTCTGCAAACGGAAATTTCGCGCGACTGGTCGGGCATCATGACCGACCGGCTGGAGGCAGTATCCGGCACGATGACCGCATACATCAACGGCGCGGAGGGGGATGTCGGTCCGCGTCTGACCAACGGACAGACCACAGCCGATTTCCGTCATGTGGAGGAGCTCGGCGGATATGCCGCATCGGATGCCATCCGGGCATACCGGGCGCTCGGTGTCTACACGGTCGGTGAACTGAAACTGTATCACGACACGGTTCACATTCCGCGCAAGCCGCTTCTGCCCCGTGAAACGGCAGAGGCAATGCTCGCAAACTATCCGAATCCCGATGCGCTTTACAATCTCGGTCGGATGGAATACCTGTACTTCAAGTCCACACTCGATGAATACGACGCAGGATGTCCTGCCTATGAGCATGAGATGACCTTTCCGCAGACGATCCTTTCACTCGGTGACACAGCGTTTGTGCCGTTCCCGTTTGAAATCTTCTCCGAGGTCACGATGCGCCTGCAGGAGTATTCCCCCATCCGTTACACATTGAGCCTTTCCAACACCAACGGCTACAACGCCTACTTACCGTCAGAGGATCAGCTCGTGCGCGGCGGCTACGAAATCGCCTGCTTCCGCTACAACTGCACCCATCCGCTGATCGATTCCGCCGATCAGGTACTCATCGACGAAAACCTGCGTATCATGACGCAGGAAGAGCAATAAGACCCATCATTCACATTTCAATATTTTATCAAACAACAAGGAGAAATCATTATGTACAGAATCGGACAAGAAGAAATTGATGCTGTTGCAAGAGCCATTATGACCCGCGACTTTTTCAAGATCAACGGCAGCGGCAAGGAAGTACTGCACTTTGAAGAAGAATGGAAGGCAACTGTCGGTGCGGAATATGCGCTGACCATGACCTCCGGCTTCGGTGCACTCTGCTCCGCGCTCATCGGTCTGGGCATCGGCCCGGGCGATGAAGTCATTGTTCCGGCTTACACCTACATCGCATCCGCACTTGCTGTCATCGCCGTCGGTGCAATCCCCGTCATCGCGGAAGTCAACGAAACGCTGACCATCGACCCCGTTGACGTCGAAAAGAAGATTTCCGAACACACCAAGGCTGTCATGCCTGTCCACATTCAGGGCTTCCCCTCCGACATGGACGCACTGAAGGCACTCGCCGCAAAGTACGGCTTTGGAATCGTTGAGGATGCCTGCCAGGCAGACGGCGGTATGTACAAGGGACAGTACCTCGGCACCATCGGCAATGCCGGTGCGTATTCCTTCAACTATTTCAAGGTCATCACGGCAGGTGAGGGCGGTGCGCTCGTCACCAACGACAGAACCATCTACGAGCGCGCACTCATTTATCACGATGCCGGTGCTGTTGCCTTCTTCGGCGATCAGCTCAATGGTATTGAACAGCCCCTGTTCGGCGGTACGGAATTCCGTGTCTCCGACATCATCGGCGCGATCCTGCGCGAACAGCTGAAGAAGATGCCCGGCATCCTCTCCGATCTGCGCAGAAACCGCGATGCACTCGGTGCACTTGTCTGCGGTGAAGGCAAGGCCGTCTGGGCTCCCTCCAACGATATCGCGGGCGACTGCGGCACGACCCTCGCACTCCGCTTTGAAACGGCAGAGGAATGCCGCGCATACCAGCAGAAGTGCAGAGACGGCGGTTTGGGCACGACTGTACCGATTGATACCGGCAAGCACGTCTACACCAACTGGACACAGATCATGGAAAAGAAGGGTGCACTGCATCCCGCCATGGATCCGTTCTTAATGAAAGAAAACCAGGGTCTGCAGATGAACTACACCATGGATATGTGCCCCAAAACCCTCGATCTTCTGTCCCGCACCCTGTACATCGGCATCAGCCCCGAATGGACCGAGGAAGACATCGCACACATCGCATCCATCATGAACGGCTGATAAAGGACAAACTGACATGAAACTTGGATTACAGATTTATACACTCCGCGAATACTTAACAACCCCCGACCAGATCCGCGATACCCTCGGCAAAGCCAAAGCCATGGGCTATGCCGGCATTGAATGGTTCGGACTGATGGGTCACACACCGGCAGAGCTTGCAGAGATGACAGCGGAGGCGGGCATGGAAATGTTCTCGCTGCACCGCGACATCGGCGACCTTGTCAAGTGCGACACCGATGAACTGGATGCCATCGCCGCCACCGGCGTGAAATATCTTCCGATCGGCTGGCTGCCCAAGGATCGGCTTGCAGGCGGTGCACAGTTTGCGGAAACCTGTGCGCTGATCCGCACCTACGGAAAAGAAGCTGCCAAGCGCGGTATGCTGCTCATGTATCACAACCACGACTTTGATCTGGAGCTTTATGAGAACAAGCCTCTGCTTGACCATCTCTATGCCGCAGTCTCCGCCGATGACCTCGGTGCGGAGCTTGACACCTGCTGGCTCTATTCCGGCGGCGTTGATCCTACAGAATACATCAATACCTATGCCGATCGCGCACCGATCATTCATCTCAAGGACTGTGTCAAAGACGGCGGACGGAAAGGCTTCAAGCCGGTCGGTGCCGGTGTGCTTGACTGGAACGCCATTCTCGGCGCATGTCAGCGTGCAGAGTGGGTCTGTGTTGAGCAGGACGAACCGTCTGACGGCATGGATGCCTTTGCATGTGCCAAGACCAGTGCCGATTTCTTGAAAACCCATCTGGCAAAGTAATGCCAACTACGCAAAGAAAACATCAAAAAGCAGGAGAACCCCATGACCGATAAACCGCTGTCCACAAAGGACTTTTACTATGATCTTCCCGAAAAACTGATTGCGCAGACACCTTCCCCCGACCGTGACGGCTCGCGGCTGATGCTGCTCAACCGGAACACCGGGGAGGTCAGCCACCGTATCTTCCGCGACATCATCGATTATCTGCAGCCCGGTGACGTTCTGGTACTCAATGAATCCAAGGTCATCCCGGCGCGTATTTACGGCAAAAAGATTGCCGAGAACTCCACGGTCGCCGTGGAATTTCTGCTGCTCAAGCAGATCGAAGAAGATGTTTGGGAAGTCCTTCTCCATCCGGGAAGACGGCTGAAGCCCGGTGCGGCGGTTTCGTTCGGTGAGGGGATTCTGCGTGCCGATATTCTGGAAACGGTCGAGGACGGCAACCGTATTGTACGGTTTTCCTATGACAGAACGCAATACCGCAATCTCTATGAAGTGCTGGATATCATCGGAAATATGCCGCTGCCGCCATACATCACGGCAAAGCTGGAGGACAAATCCCGCTACCAGACGGTCTATGCCAAGCATGAAGGCTCTGCCGCCGCACCGACGGCAGGTCTGCACTTCACACCCGAGCTGCTCGACCGCATCCGTGAAAAAGGTGTGGAGATCGTCCCTGTCATGCTGCATGTCGGTCTCGGCACGTTCCGTCCCGTCAAGGTCGACAACGTCGAGGATCACGTCATGCACGCCGAATATTTCTCCGTTTCCGAGGAAGCGGCAGAGCGTGTCAACCGTGCAAAGGCAGAGGGACGACGCATCATTGCTGTCGGCACAACCTCTGTGCGTACGCTCGAAAGCGCAACAGATGAAAACGGTGTTCTGCATGCGATGAGCGGCGATACCCGCATTTTCATCTATCCCGGCTACCGCTTCCGCTGCGTCGACTGCCTGATTACCAACTTCCATCTGCCGGAGTCCACACTGCTGATGCTGATCTCCGCGCTGACCTCCCGCGAGATGGTATTGAATGCCTATGCAGAAGCCATCCGCGAGGAATACCGCTTCTTCTCCTTCGGCGATGCCATGTTCATCACCGACAGAACCGAACCCTTCGAGGGCAAATGATGGTACTAAACGAAACAAAATCCCCGCGCGTTCTCTGCATCGTTGGTCCGACCGCCAGCGGAAAAACAGCCCTTGCCGTCGCTGCAGCAAAAGCACTGAACGGCGAGGTCATTTCCTGCGACTCGATGCAGATCTACAAGTATCTGTCCATCGGAACCGCAAAACCGACACCTGATGAAATGGACGGCATCCCGCATCACTGCATCGATTTTGTTGACCCGCGCACACCGTTCTCATGTCCCGATTATGTCGCGGCGGCAACGGCCTGTGCCAACGAAATTCTCTCCCGCGGCAAGCTCCCCGTCTTCTGTGGCGGTACAGGTCTGTATCTGGACAGCACGATCCGCGGCACCCAGTTCTCCGATAAGCCGGAGGACGCAGCGGAGAGCACTGTCATGGCAGAGCTGCGCGCCGAATATGCGCGGGACGGGATCGACGGCATTTATGCACGGCTTGCCGCA
>JAFTLK010000073.1 GCA_017455975.1 Clostridia bacterium
CAGAATGAACTTTGGTCGCAGCTCAAAATTGAGAGCACGCAGAGCACCTGGATCCCCGTCACAGCATGGACGATTGCCGGCGTTCTGATTCTCTACCTCGGTATTGAGACCGTCCGCAAAAAGATCCGTGAAAGCCGTTATTGAGAATTCCGGCTTACAAAATCAGATCACAAAAGGACTGCTTACCCATATTCAGGTAAGCAGTCCTTGCTTTATGCGTGTATTTTGAATAGCTTGCGATATGGAATCATCAGCAGCACGCCGACGATCATCAGTCCCAGCCAGACGAGAATCAGGTTGCCCCAGCCGATGGTCGATGCCGCGTTTGCAAAGATCAGATTTGCCGCGGCCGCCGCCATATAGCTCAAAAAGTCGAGGAATCCGGTTGCGGAGGACACCATACCCGTGTCACGGAGGCTCGGACAGTATCGGCTCCACAGCATCGATGCAGATGCATTGGAGGACATGATTGCCGCGATCATAAAGATGATATTGAAGACCGGCTGACGGACGAAATAAGTCAGCAAAAAGAAGACGGATGCCGAGGTAAACATAATCAGAATCGTCTTGTGCATATTCCGGTTCAGCCGCTCATAAATGAAGACCGCAAGGAATGCCGTCATCGAGATGACAAGCGTTGCCGCTGTGAAGATCGCCGCAGATGTCTGCGGGGAGAAGCCGAGATACTGTGCGATGTACGTCGGCAGCCAGAAGACGACCGAGGTGCGCACAACACCTGTGATAATCGAA
The DNA here is from genome assembly GCA_017455975.1 of Clostridia bacterium. Taxonomy (GTDB): domain Bacteria; phylum Bacillota; class Clostridia; order Oscillospirales; family CAG-272; genus RGIG3925. The sequence goes on from JAFTLK010000073.1 coordinate 751, forward strand.
ATGACCGAGAAGCGAATGATCTGATGCTCGATCAGCACGCGTATGTTGCCGCTGCCCTTTTCCTGCGCTTTGTATTTGCCGTACTGGACGATCTTTTTGTGTTCAAATGCAGTGAAAAAGCAGAAGCCCGTGACCGACATCAGCACCAGCACGCCGCTGCTGACCGCAAAGACCGACTGCCACGCCAGGAACGACGCAAGCAGACCCGCTGTGGGCGAGCCGAAGAACGATGCAAACGTATAGCCGAGGCTGCAGCGTGTTGCATGGTGCGGCTCTGTGTTTTCGGAAACGACCTTGGTCATCGGTCCGTAGATCATCGACAGAAAGTACCCCGTGAGGCTGTAAACGATCATCGCAGCGGTCGGATACATCGTCATGCGGGAGAAGATAAAATTCGTCATCGCGGCACCAAGCAGCCCTGTGGAGATCATCCACTTTGCTTTGATTTTATCACCGATGGCACCGTTGATGAGCTGACCGACAGCATAAAATACAAAATACAGCGATGAAATGCTGCCGATGTATTCCTCGGTATAGCCGAGCGCAACCATCTGCGGCGTGACCGCGCTTAAAATGTTGCGTGCGATATAAACAGCGAAATAGGAGATCGAGCACAGCGACCCGATCATGATGGCGTTTTTGGCGTTTCGACTGAATTGCATGAGATTATCCTTCTTGTACCGTAGATGTTTTCGGAACCGGTGTCCCAACACAAATGTAGGGGCGATTCACGAATCGCCCGTTGCTTATGTCCTTCGCTTGGAATATAGTTGCTTTTGTCCAATTTACGTTCACTTCTGCGCTGAGGCTTAAAAAATTGCAAACACATAGAAACTTCACCCGTAGGAGAGATCGAACGGAACAAAGGCTACGCCTTTGTTCCACCGCAAATGACAGTTGGCATGAATAAGGGTTATTCGCCTTGCTTTTTCTTTGTACGATACAAAGTATATCACCTCGCGTCATTTGCTTGGTTCGCTTCTGCGTAGGGTCGCTATAAAAAAAGAAAGAGCAAACGCTCTCCACTCCAACCTAACCTTGTGCGGAATTGCGTGGGAGAGATCGAACGGAACAAAGGCCACGCCTTTGTTCCAACGCAAATGACAGTTGGCATGAATAAGGGCTATTCGCCTTGCTTTTTCTTTGTACGATATAAAGTATATCACTTCGCGTCATTTGCTTGGTTCACTTCTGCGTAGGATCGCTATAAAAAAAGAAAGAGCAAACGCTCTCCACTCCAACCTAACCTTGTGCGGAATTGCGTGGGAGAGATCGAACGGAACAGAAACTTACGTTTTTGTTCCAGCAAATTGATGCTGTGCGGATTATCACATGATTCTTCCTTTCAATCATACTACCGAATTTCAAGTTTGCACTTCGTTTTCAATTTGCGTTCGTTTCTGCGTAGGATCGCTATAAAAAAAGAAAGAGCAAACGCTCTTTCTTTTTTTATGGTGACCCGTGGGAGAATCGAACTCCCGATGTCGCCGTGAGAGGGCGAAGTCTTAACCTCTTGACCAACGGGCCTTTTCTTTGGAACATATATATTATACCATATCAGAACAAAAAAATCAATAGGTTTTGAAAAAGTTTTTCATCTTTTTTTGTATTTGCCTTGTTTCTTTGCGCACATCAACTGCACTGAAAAAAATTTCCCAAACCTGTTTACAACCGGACAAAGTTATGTTATAATGATACTAAATCCTGTTGTACTTAACAACAGCAAATTCCGATTCATTTCAGGAGGAAATATATTATGGCAAATTTTGCAATGCTCGGCAAATGGCATGTACATGCACCCGGTTATGCGCGTGAAGCAATCAGCTTCGGCGGCACCTGCAAGGCTGTCTGGGATCCCGATTATGATGTCGCAAAGGCTTGGGCGGCTGATCTCGGCTGTGAAGCGATTGAATGCCTCGACTGCCTGCTCGCACGCGAAGACATCGACTCCGTCATCGTCGGTACTCCCACCTCGATGCACTATGAAGTCATCATGAAGGCTGCTAAGGCAAAGAAGCACATCTTCACCGAAAAGACGCTCGCTCCGACCGTCGCTGAATGTGAAGATATCAAGAAGGCTGTTGAAGAAGCAGGCGTGCTTTTTGAAATCTCCTACCCGCATCGCACATGGCCGCCGGTTCTGTACGCAAAGCAGATCATCGAATCCGGCATCCTCGGTCAGATTTCCATCGGCCGTTTCCGCAACGCACACGGCGGCGCATCCGGCAACTGGCTGCCTGAATACTGGTACGAAAAGAAGGATGCCTGCGGCGGTGCCATGATGGACCTCGGCTGCCATCCGATGTACATCTCCGCATACCTGTTCGGCAAACCTGTCCGCATCAGCTCCATGTACAACACGCTGACCGACAAGCCCGTTGACGACAACGCGGTCAACACCATCGAATTTGAAAACAAGGCAATCGCCATTGTTGAAACCTCGTTTGTCACGCCCTACTCTCCGTGGGCATTTGAAATCTACGGTACCGAAGGCTTCCTGCTTGCTACCGACCACAAGGTCATGATTACAACGCCCGAAACCAGAAAGTACACCAACGACATGGTTCCCATTCCGGAAAACAAGATGCCCAAGCGTCTTGACAACCAGCTCAAGAACTTCATCGACGCTGTCGACGGCAAGGCTGAAATCTACTTCGGTCTGGATGATGCGATCGATCTGGCAAGACTGCTTGAGAACGCTTACATCTCCGACGAAAAGGGTATTACCGTCGAAATCAAGAACTGATTTGAATTATATGCAAAACCGCGGAGAGCCTTGCTTTCTGCGGTTTTCGTTTCCTGCCCATTTCAATGATCGGAGATATGGAACATGCGAAAATGTCCTGTTTGTCAGATGACAGTCGATGCAAAAAACGAATGTCCCATCTGTTCTGCAACGCTGACATATGAACCTGTATGCGATGTGGAACGGGAGCATTTGCTCTGGAACCGCTATCGCTGGTTATACATCTTAAAATGCGCTTGGTTTTCGATGCTTTGCTGTATTGTCGATCTTTTGAAAATCGTTATCGCAAGACCGCAGATCAATCAACTGTTTTGGATCGCTGTCACACTTGCTGCTGTTTCGCTGACGGTTTCCCTCTTTCAAAGAAAGATCTTTCGGCTTTTGACATGGAAATACAGTGAGAATTATGCATCCTATGAGATTGCCATTTTTAAATACATATTCGGCGGTATTTCCGTCATTCTCTTATTGTTATTATGACGTCATAACATAAAAAACCGAGGTCCGTCACCCTGGACAAACCTCGGTTCATTTTATTTCTTGAGAAGCACGGCCAGCTTCTTATACAGCACAAAGGTAATCACACCGCACAGTACACCTTTGATCATATTAAACGGCACAACGCACAGAAGAATCATCTTCCAAAGCGAATCGACCGCCGGAATGATTGCGGATGCCATACCAATGATCGTCTCCATCGGGATGTACAGCTCGGCATACATCGGCACCATGACAAAGTAGTTGATGAGACCGCCGACAATGGCAAGCGACAGTGTACTGAGAACCAGACCGATGACCGCATGCTTTCTTGTCTTGTTGAACTTGTAAACGAGTGCCGCCGGGAGGATAAACGCACAGCCTGTGACAAAGTTTGCAAACTCACCGACATATGCCGTGGACGATCCTGTGAACAGAATGTTCAGCAGGTTCTTGAGCAGCTCGATCAGGACACCTGCAACCGGTCCGAGCGCGAAGCTGCCGACCAACGCAATGACATCGGAAAAATCCATCTCATAAAACGTCGGTGCGATGAACGCCAGCGGCATCTCGAACAGCATAATGATGAATGCGATTGCAGAAAGAATGGCGACCTTTGCGATGTAATTGATCTTGTTTGCGTGTTTCATAGTTTCCTTTCCGATAGAACATATCGTCAGGACATCTTTGGTATCAAAAAGAAAAGCTCCATGCATCGACACGGAGCTTTTTTGATAAAATCAGATACACACAACCGGCATCTGCCGATTGAATTTTCTATCTTTTCTCATCCGGACTGTCACCGTTGGTAAAGGAATTTCACCTTTTCGGCGTACATTGCTGTACGTTCGCAGACTTTGGAAGATTCGCGTGCCAATTGTTCATGCGCAATCTTCGGCTGCCAGTGTGGAATTGCACCACGCCCCAAAGATATCAAATTGTTGTTATATGTGATTATGAAAGAAAAAGCGTGAATTGCTTCACGCTTTTTCAGTTATTGATGAAGGGTTAATTACTTAACGATTTCAACAACGACACCGGAACCGACGGTACGGCCACCTTCACGGATAGCGAGGCGGAGACCCTTTTCGATAGCGATGGGGGTGATGAGGGAAACGTTCATAACGACGTTGTCACCAGGACGGCACATTTCGACGTCAGCAGGCAGTTCGATGGAACCGGTAACGTCGGTCGTTCTGAAGTAGAACTGCGGTCTGTAGCCGGAGAAGAAGGGCTTGGAACGGCCGCCTTCCTTTTCAGTCAGAACGTAAACCTGTGCTGCGAAATCGGTGTGGGGCTGGATGGTGCCGGGCTTGCAGAGGACCTGACCACGTTCGATTTCGTTCTTCTGGATACCACGGAGCAGAGCACCGATGTTGTCACCAGCTTCAGCGGAATCCATGAGCTTGTGGAACATTTCGATACCGGTGATAACGGTGGTCTTCTTTTCTTCGGAGAGACCAACGATTTCAACAGTTTCGTTCAGCTTCAGAACACCACGTTCAACACGACCGGTAGCAACAGTACCACGGCCGGAGATGGAGAAGACGTCTTCGACAGGCATGAGGAAGGGGTCATCTTCAGATCTCGGAGGAGTGGGGATATAGTTGTCAACTGCATCCATCAGCTCGAGAATGCATGCGTATTCAGGAGCGGAGGTGTCCTTGTTTTCGGAGAGAAGAGCTTCTCTTGCAGAACCGCGGATGATCGGAATATCGTCGCCCGGGAAGTCATATTCGGAGAGAAGGTCACGGATTTCCATTTCGACGAGGTCGAGCAGTTCTTCGTCATCGACGATATCGCACTTGTTCATGAAGACGACCATTGCGGGAACGCCAACCTGACGAGCGAGCAGAACGTGCTCACGGGTCTGCTGGAGAGGACCGTCAGTACCTGCAACAACCAGGAGTGCGCCGTCCATCTGCGCAGCACCTGTGA
>JAFTLK010000074.1 GCA_017455975.1 Clostridia bacterium
GGTTCATCATAAAAACTGGTGTACAAAAGAATAAAGAACGAGCCATAAAGCTCTCAATATGGTATAATGTAAGTGACCAAACAAACATAGACCGGAGAGAATTATGGCTCACATATATGATACCACAATATACGCAGAATATCAAGGGTTTTATTGCGAAAAGATCGAGAAAGATGAAAAAGGAAGGAACATATTCAGATTTTGGAGCAATCGGAAAACGTCAGATGAAGTATGTCCATGCTGCGGAAGCAAAGTATCAGGCAACGGAATACGCAAGGTTCGACTGATCGATGTTCCGCTTGTACCCGGAGAGCCATCTGTATACGAGGTATATCAGCATCGGTACAGATGTCGGGATTGCGGAAAAACATATACGGAGGAAAATCCGTTCAAGGTAAAGGGATTTCAGCTGACAAAGCGGTGTGTGGAGTGGATTTTTCAGCTGTTGAAATATCGGATGACAACGTCGGATATAGCGAAAATGATGGGCATCCACTGGAATACAGTCAGAAAACTTGAGAAGATGCGCATGGAATTCGCCATAAAGAAATGGGATCAGGAAGCACAAAAATCGACGTACAGACCATATTATCTTGCAGTTGACGAGTTTGCCATACGCAAAGGACACCGTTATGCCACCTGTGTTATGGATCTGGCACGCGGAGATATCCTTTGGGTCGGAAAAGGCCGAACGATCAAGGATTTCCGACAGTTTTTCGATGCATATGCAAAGACAGATTATCTGTCCTGTGTAAAAGCTGTGGCAATGGACATGAACGCCTCCTATAACGCCTTGGTAAAAGAATATCTCCCAGACGCCGAGATCGTATATGATCGATACCATGTACAGGCACAGTTTGGTCGGGATGTGCTTGGCAAGGTTCGGCTGGATGCGGCAAGAGCACATAAAGAAACAGCGAAAGAAATCAGCGCGGATGGCGACTCAAAGCAGCAGGTCCAACAGGAGAAGAAGCTGTACAGCAAGATCAAAAAGGCGCGTTGGGTGCTTTTGCAAAACAAAGAAAACCTCAGACAGGAAAAGCAGCAAAGTCTGAATGAGATTCTGGATACCCATTCAGACCTTGCCGTTTGTTACGCCATGAAAGAGGAGCTTTGCGCCTTGTTTCAGATCACCGATATCAATGAGGCTGCACAGCGATGGGCAAAGTGGTTTGATGCTGCCATTCACAGCAGCATTCCGGCTCTTGCCAAATTCGGTCGTCAGAAATTCAAACGATTGGATGGTCTTGTTGCTCACGCGAAATTTCCCATCAATACCGGCAGACTGGAAGGGTTCAATAACAAAATCAAAGTTGCCAAACGCAATGCTTACGGTTTCCGTAATCTTGATTTCTTTTTCTCGTATATCCGGTTCCTTTCTTTGCCTAAAGGGGTTATACACCAAAATTTATGAAGAGCCTTAATTTTTACGATTTTCCGAAAATTCCCATATATATCAAAACACATCCTATGCCAATGACACAGGATGTGTTTCTTTATTCGTATTCACGATATTCAAATACATGAAGCAGTAAATGAACGCTTAACCTGATTCCATATCAAGAAAGTGCATCCCAGATTTCTTCCAAAGCCTTGTTCCATTTCTTTTCCTTGGAAGCATAGTGCGATGCCCATTGTCCACCTTTATCATCTCGGATCAAAAGAGCAGGCTCACATGAAAGTTCATTAAGGCTGTCACAGAAAAGATCAGAAATATCAAAACGAATGGTTGCTCTGATCAAATCAAACATATCTGCCATTTGGTTATCAGCGGAATATCTGGATTTCAATACTGTTTCAAAATATTCCGGCTGAATTGTTCGGTACGCTTCCGACGACCATGCTTCAATAACTGCGCTGGAAAGATCCAGATCAGCGGTAATCGGAACGGAGAACGATGCAAAACGCTGTACGGCAGAAATATAATTACTCTGTGCTTCATCGTACTTCGGATAAGGTACCATACCGTACTCAAAATTGATATCTTCAAGAAGAGCAACCGCATCTCCGACAAGACATGCTGTAAAAAGCGCATTTCCTTCGATAAATGTTTTGTCTACGTAATTACCGCCAGTAGAAGGAGCATGATCTTCACTATTTTTTGCATCAATAATCGGAATTTTTACATTCAGATTTTCACGAAGGAATGTCGCAAGCTTGCCAACTACATTTACCATGTGTTCTGAACCTGCTGACAATACATAACCATCGTCCGTCAACTGTACCATTTCACCGCCTAAAGAGAAATGCCAACCAATATATTTATTGACATCCCCCATGGTCAAACCGTAATTATCGCCATAGTCGGACACACCGTTACCATTCAAGTCAACATAAGTATTGTTAATCAACTCGTACATCTTGTCAAGCGTCCATTTTCCGCTGTCAACCAGATCATACGGGTTTTCCTCGATACCAAATGATGCCAATTTATCCTGATTAAAATACAAACAAAATGTATGCTTAATCAGAGAAAGCGAGCCGTCACCCAATGCGGTATAAACTTTATCTCCGGGCAGCATCCCCAGCATGGATTTGTTCCACCAAGGTTTATCAAAGTTAAGGTATTTACCATCGTTCAGGTTATGAAAGAATTCACCTTGTACCGTCATAACACTCAAATCATAGCCACTGTATACATCATAGGCATTATCTCCGGCCATAACACTCGTTGAGATATCCGAGCTGATATCATGACGGTTAGCATATATAACTTCTTTTCTGTAATACTCAAGAGTCACATTCAATCTCTCTTCAAGACTGTTACGGGAACGGTAAATGGCATCATTGATACGCTCACCGTTTGTGTTTTCTGCATAAAAATCATCCCAGTACGCATTGTTATAGTCACCGACATACCATGTCACACTTTGACCCGAAAAATCCAGATCTTCCGGAAGGTCGTCTGACTCAAATAAAGATTCCGTTTCGGTTTCAACAGCTTGGGTATCAGATGCGGTTTCCGTTGTGGCAGTATCATCATTACCACATGCACAGAGCAGGATCGCCGACAGAAGTAATAAACCACAAATGTTCTTTGTTTTCATGTGAAATCTCCTCATCATTACAATATTCTTCAGTGTAATATTTTCAAGCCAAAGGTTTCCAGCGTATCAGTCGCAAGAGCCATCTCTTTATCGGTGGGCAGATTTTCGGGAAGTGTATTGATCATATCCAATGAGGTGTATTTCGTACCGGCGAAATTATGATACGGTAAAAGTCTGACACCCACAATATGATCAAAATCACACAGGAATTTACCGATTTTTTCAAGCTGGTCCATATTCCAACCGGGAACACACGGAATACGAATCTCGATATTCTTCCCTGCTTCATTCAAGAAACGAAGATTTTCCAAGATAAGCTTATTACTGACACCCGTACACTTTTTGTGCACATCTTCGTCAAATGCTTTCATATCATATAGAAACAGGTCTGTATACGGAATAACCATCTCCAGAGTTTTCTTTGATACAGCACCACAGGTATCTACCGCCGTGTGAATTCCGCGGGAATGGAGTTTTTCAAGCAATTCCGCACAAAATTCTGCCTGCAAAAGACATTCACCTCCGGAAAGGGTAACACCGCCACCAGAGGATTCGTAAAAATCCACATCCTCCATCAACTCGGCGAATATTTCATCCGAATCTGCATATCTGCCATATAACGTCAATACTTTTCCGTAACACGCCTGACTACACTTACCGCATGTGATACATTTGCTGCGGTCAAACCGGTGTACACCGTCATTGTCCATGTATTGTGCACCGGTCGGACATACTGCTACGCATCGCCCACAGTTTGTGCATTTATGCTGGATAAAGCCGAGCTGTGTTTGCGTTGAGATGCTTTCCGGATTATGACACCAGACACACTTCAGCGGACAGCCTTTTAAGAACACTGTCGTTCTGATTCCGGGTCCATCGTGAACAGCAAAATGCTTGATATCGAAAACATATCCCCTCATATGCCAATCTCCTGTTCCGCACGACGGATAAATTCATCCTGGAACTTTCTCTCCATCTGCGTAAAAAACCAGCTCCATCCACTGATGCGAACCTGCAGATTCGGATAATTCTCAGGATGCTCCTGCGCATCATGCAGAATTGCTGCGTCCTGTACGTTGCCCTGATATCCGTATCCGCCGCGTTTCATGAAAGTACGAAGCAGGCCGAGCATCGCATTCAGTCCATCTTCCCCTTTTACCGCAGACGGGTGCAGCATATAGTCAAACGGACATCCGTATGCAAGATTTGTTGCATCGATTTTGGTTACCGATTTGATATGTGCCGTGATTCCGCGGCGATCCTGTCCAATCGAAGCACTCATATTTTTGGAAAGAAGATCACCTCTTGCTCGACCGTCCGGAGTAGCACCGCATTTTTCAGCCCAAAAATGCGAAAACCATATCGATTCACCGTTCACGACAAAGTGACCGCCGCGTTTATTTTTCCGGCTTGTAACAAGTGTTGTAAAATGATTGAGCATTTCAACTGCCAAGCTATCCACGCTGTCCATATCATTACCGAATTTTTCCGGATCATTAAGCAGCATGCCGCGCAGCTCCTCATATCCTTTCCAATCCGCAAGAAGGGCATCGCGCAGCTGCTCGATAGTGACAATTTTTTGGTCATACACATATTTTTTTACCATCATCAGCGAATCAGCAGCTGTCGCATGACAGCTCAAGAACATGACCGTATTATTGTATTTCAGACCATTATAATATGCATCTCTGCCGCATTCGACACTGCCGGGCATAGAACCGGAATACATGGGAGCCGGGTTGATATCGAGCAAATGAGAATCGTAAAAATCGGATATTACAAACGCTTTTTGAATCAGACATTCCGTCTGGGCAATATATGCTGCCTTGAAATCCTCAAACGTCTTGAAGTTTGAAACCTCACCTGTATGACATCCGATGAATGCGCCGGTTCTCGGATCTTTACCGTCGTTAAACGCAAGTTCAATCCCTTTGGCAAGATTCACATACATATGCTCCGGTGTGGTTTCCTTACCTCTGGATGCGAAGTTATTGCATCCGGTTCCGACAAGTCGTTTCGTTTCTTCTTCTGTACGTCCAAGTTTTCTGGATATTTTACAGCCAAGTTCTTCATTGATAAATACCAACGAATTATGTCCGCGCCGAATCATATCCAGTGCTTTTTTCAGGAAAGCATCCGGTGTATTCGGCATAACTTTTACGAACAACTTGGGATTGACAATGCACGATTTATCATATGCGGTCAACATGATGTATGAAAGATCGTTGATCAGTGAATCTCCGTTTTCATCAAATCCGCCAAAATACAACGGCTGTCCGTGCTGATGTCCCTGTAATGTATATTTTTCAAAGAAATAGCGGAATAATTCTTCTGTATGTTCTGCAGTCAGCCGTCCTTCCTGCAGATCCTTGCAGTAGAACGGATAGCCATCGACATCCAGATTGCCCAGTGTTCTTACCTGAATCAGATCGAGATATTCCTGCATAAGATGATAGAAATAGATCAAGGTCAGAAACTGGTACAGTGTTTTGGGAGCACCCTCAGAAATCGTTTCAAGGCATTCCACAACAATCGGCATTTTCGGATCCTCATGGATACGGGACTTGGCACATACGGCAAAGCGCTTCATAAACCGGATAATCGCTTCATAAACTGTCTCCACAGAAACATAGTAATCTTCCATATCTGCTGTCAGCGTTCCGTCATCCCGGTGCTTTTGGTGATAATGGCGCGCACGTTCCAGAATACCGCCAAATCCAAGTCCGATGATAGAATCCCAGTCGGGGACACTGTGATCGTAGTCACACCAGAAAATCACCGCACCGGTTTCATCAATGTGAGCTCCTGCTTCACGGAATTCAGCCGGCTCTTTGAGTTCTCCATACCACTGGCTGCTCAAAAACTGCAGCGGCTTTCTCGGCTCATGAAGTTCTTCTCCCTTTTTGGCAGTAAACCAACCGCAGAAATTAAAGCCGAACCAGTCCACCGGATTGACTTCCAGCGCAGTATGATCAAGCAAGTACGCAATCGTTTTTGCTTTGATGATCGGATGAGAACAGCCGGCATACTGTTCTGCTGTTTCTCTGATGCCTGTGCGTAAAAGTACATAATCGTCGATACCGGTAGCAGGATCAAAATGGGGATTATCATATAAATTCAATAAATGTCTTTCTTTATCAAAACGATTCCACATAAATCATTACCTCCTATTGATAAACAGAATTCCGCAGCTGATCAATAGCAGCGAAATCAAATAGTTCATTTGGATAATGTTCTCACCAAGCAGTGCTGCGCTCATAATCACGCCAAATACGGTAATCAAAAGATTGAATGACGACACTTCCGATACAGGGAAATATTGCAGCGGCATCAGTGACAAGGTATACGCAATGGCAGAGATGAAAATCAAAAGGATGAGTGTACTAACTGCTGTGACATTAACAGTGCTGATCCGTCCTCCGGCAATCAGCGAAAAGACACAGAGGAGTATCCCGCCGATCAACTGCCCATACCCGGTAAGAAGCGCGACATTGATTTTCCCGGCTCCTACTTTTGCAATATACCAGGATATTGTCTGACACAATGCCGCTATGAGCATCAAACCTTCTCCATCCGGATGAAAACGAAAACCGAGACAATCGGAATTGATCGCCAATACTCCGGCAAATCCGAGGATACAGCCAAATAATTTCGTTTTTGTAAGAACATCGGTCTTAAAAAACAATCCGCCTGTTAAAACAATGATAAATACGCCCAGCTGATCATAGATTGCCCCGACGGAACCGTTAATTCTTGAAAGACCGATATAAGTAAACGCATACTGAAACGCTGTGGCACACAATCCATACGGAATGATATATCGCCATCCATCCTTCGATGTCCGCGCTGTTTCCCCGGTACATCTGGTGCAGCATAATATCAATGCTCCGGAAAATGCAAAACGGATTCCCGCTAACAGACATTTTGATATATGGTCGGTATCATTGATCTGAAAACTCTCCATACATATTTTCACCAATGGGAACGCACATCCCCAAAGGAAAGTATACAGAACCGCACTCAGTACCATATTCCGTCTGCTGGAAAAAAACGCTTTTTTACCGATAACTTTCTTTGCGTACATAGATATGTCCCTGTTGTACATATGCTTCCTTATCGGGAATTCCGCGCATCGGGCAATGGTATTTCGCGGAGTCCGGCGTCAGAAGCAGGCTTTCGTCAATATCCAGTGCCTGACACAAAGTACGAGCAACCTGTTTTCCAAGCCGCTCTGTTGCCGCAGCCGTATAAAAGTGAGTCTGATCCGAATAATAATCTGCTGGAACACCCTTCATCAAATGATACAGATCGTTGATCAGCACCCCGTGCTTTGGCAGTACTTCGCAGGCAATCTGATTGAATGCTTCCACATCGCTGTTGTATCTTGTTTCAAACGCATCGATATATCCCTCTTCCTGTACCGGGGTGGATGTGGCAAAAATCACTTTCGCATTGGGGAACAGGAAATGAATTCTTTTGACAATACGTTCCAGATTATATGCATAGGTTTCCGGACGCAGCAATGTATCTTCTCCATAAATCCGAACCGTATCCCATAATCCCGCATTGAAATGAACTGCATCTGCCTCATACAACTTCAGATCGTCTGTCCAGCAATGGATCATTCTCAGAATGGCAGTCGTATGACTACAATTTTCTTTAGGGAAATATACTTTCGCAACATTTGCCATACTTTCCTGTACATAATGATCATACCCCATCCGAATGGAATCTCCGATCAATAAAATCTTTTTCATAACTTTTATCCTCCGATTGATTCTGCTCTTTTAATGTATGCATCCTGTTCCTCGTGGCTCATGCTGTTCCACAAAACACTCCATCCGGATACACGCACCTGCAAATTCTTATATTTATCCGGATGCAATTGTGCATCCCGAAGCATATCCGCACTGAACACATTAAATTGAATAGAAATGCCATCGTTTTTCATATACATATCCATCAATCCCATCATGGCATCTAATCCTTCTTCTCCGCTGACCGCAGAGGGATGCAGCATCATGTCAAGCACATAGGCCTCTGAAAACAGCCACGGCTGAAGGTTGAGCGCAGATCGCATCATAGCGGTAACACCACCTCGTTCCATACCGATGACAGGAGCAACATTTTTGGAACATTCTTCGCCCATTTTTCTGCCGTCCGGGGTTGCTTCCGTTTGCATTCCCTGTGTAATAAAATGTCTTGTTGACGGCACACCAACCTTATATACACTTCCTCGGCTGTTTTTCTGACCAGTTACATAGGTAGAAAACCATCGATAAAATGCAGCGGCATAAAGATCTGCGGTACTGTTTCCGGAACCGTATTTTTGTTCTGCGTTCAGTGCCGCCGCCCGAAGGTCTTCATAACCCTCCCAGTTGTGCTGCAGTGCTATCTGCAACTGACTAAGCGTGGTCAGCTTCTTTTCAAATACCAATTCCTTAACAGCCAAAATTGAATCCACCGTCGTTGCAAAGGAACACAGCAATAGACTGGATGTCGGATACTTCAAACCGAATCCGTATGCATCTACCGCCTGCTGAAGACTGCGTTCAACCGTTGCCGACAACATAATCGACGGGTTGATCACACTGACATATTTTTCATATGCACGGGCAGTATCCATAATCGTATCCAGAATGTATCTGAATTGCGTCAGAAATGCTTCATAAAATTCATCAAATGTATGAAATTCCGCCACATCTCCTGTCTGCAGGCCGATCTGTTTTCCCGTTACGGTATCGATACCGTTTGTAAAAACATAGGTCAATGCTTTGGCGGCATTCGGAAGTGCAGAAATCATACAGGCTTCTTTTCCGCGTATGTGCATTTCATTACATCCGCTGATGTCACAATTTCGTGCTTCTTCTTCCGTAACGCCGTAACAGCTCATCAGGGACTTTGTAATACCGGGAATACAGCAAAAGACAAAGCTGCTGTGTCCTCTCCTGATCATATCCAAAACACGGCGTGTAATGGCACGATTGGTATTATAATCGATTTTCACCTGAATTTTGGGATTATACAGATCAAGGCTATCATAAACGTCAAGGATCAGCAGAGTCAGTTCGCTGATATCTGTCGTTTCATCAAAATCCGTGCCGCAAAGATAGAACGGTTGTCCCCAATAATTTCCAACAGACGAATATTGGAGCATAAAATATGACAGAAAACTCCGAATGTCTTCTTGAGTAAATCGTCCGGACGCCAAATCGTTTTTATAGAATTGATAAAGACTGCGATCCAATCCATTTCCAAGGGAACGTACCTGAAACTGATCCACATACTCAGCACATACATGATAGGTATACATCACAAGCAAGGCTTCATACGTATTCTGTGGAGGACCGTTTTTAATATTACGCAAGCTATCGGCAATGAGTTCTGATTTTTCACCCGGATGAGCATCCGCAAATTCCGCCAATCGTTCCAGAAGCCGTAAGATTGCCTCATATTCAATTTCAATCGAGGAGTAAAATGCTTCCTGCGTTTCCGTCAACGAGGTATTTTCCGCATGATAACGGCGTGTTCGTTCCAGTAATCCCGGAAAGCCTAATTGCATAATGTCTACCCAATACGGCACGACGTGCTCCGTATCCAACCAAAGCTCTGCGGTTCCGGAAGCATTATATTCCTGCATTACACGCGTTACTTCCGGCATCGTATCAAATACTTCACGGTTCCATTTATTGATAAAGGTTTTTCCGAGAGGACGAGCCCAATTATAAAAACCGAAGAAATAATCGTGCGGAGATATATCAATTCTGGCATGATCCAGTACATATGCAAATCCTTTGGCTTTTGCCAGGGCATGATCCATGCCGATTGTTTGGTTATAGAGTGCTTCCAAGCCCTCTTGCATCTGCTGATCATTCAAACCGGTGGATGGATCATATTCATATCCGTGATAGTTCAAACGATCATAGGGATTAAACGGCTGATCCTGCCGATGATATTTATTTTCAATATAATCCCGATCGATACTGCTGATACCTGCCCTGTTATGGATGGATTCCATGGTAACTTATCACCTCACATAGCATTTATGGTTCGCATCATATATTTGATAAAAAGTGATTCTTCACATTAATGATAACGCATAGCTTAATTGACAGCCTGAATATACTGTGTCTCAACTGGATTTTCCATGTATATCATACTACTTCTTGTAAATATTGTAAATGTTTCCTTTCGCAAGATAGTGTTTTTTCGAATATAATTTTCGGAATATCTTGCAATAATCAAAAAAATATGATATACTAACCTCGATAAAACCCACGAAACGAAAGGGATTATTACATGCAAACTTCTGAATTTCTTCTGAATTTATGCATCACAGAAATCAATCTGGTAAAAACGTATTATGCGACGATCGCCAATTATCCGATGAATAACCGCGGAAGACATCATCACGGATTATTGTTTACAATCGAAGGAACCGAAACATATCATTTTGACGATTCTCAGATTGATGCTGTTCCATCTTCTGTTCTCTATATCCCCAAAGGTGAAAAATATAAAACAACACTTGCTGATGAAAAAAGTATTGTTGCTGTCGTTGATTTTGAAATATCCGGAATCAGTTCAAGACCGTTTCTAATACACTTCGATGAAATGGGATCAGCAAAAACCAATTTTTCGAAAATGGAAACCGTATGGAACAGAAAAGACTTGCCATATATGCTGGAATGCAAGTCTCTTTGCTATAAAATTCTCGGTTTGATGGCGCGTCAGACAGCCATGTTTTGCCCGTCGGAAAAATTTGATAAGATCACCGGTGCCGTTGCATATCTGCACGAACATTATCTGGAAAATGATTTCCGCTTAGAATGTCTTCCCGATATTGCCGGAGTCAGTCAACGATATTTTGAAATCCTTTTCCATGAAAAATACGGAACCTCCCCCAAGGAATATGTTATTTCATTAAAAATTGATCAAGCCAAAGAACTGTTGATGAGCGAAAAACTGCTGATCCGAGATATTGCTCTTTTGTTAGGCTATAGTGATATATATCATTTTGGAAAAATATTCACTAAAAAAACCGGCTTCACGCCAAGTGAATACCGGAATCAATTTCTATAGGTTTCCAGGATCATATTGCATTGAAACAATGGACTATCTGCACCTCAGTAATGGAACTCATGTATTTACCTATGTCGGCGTTTTGCAGAAATGTTTCTGTGATATTCCATTCCATAAGCTTGCCGATATTGGGGGCGTTTTCCTCAATAAAGTTGTCTCGGCGCTTGAATTTTTCACCATAACAACGTAGGGTTCCATTAGTTTGCTCAATAACACAATTAATGTCATTCAAGTTGTATTCTAACTTGTAATCGCACGTAATTTTTCTACCGTCTTTTTCTTTAAGGCAACACCGCACAAAAGCGGTAGAAAACTTCACACAAAAATGCTAAACTATCATGCAGAGTATTTCTATAACGAAATATCAAGCAACATTAGGGATTGGAAGAAAAGAACCATACTTTTTTGTGGGATATGGCTCCTTCATTCGACATGTACTCTTTTCGTTATTACAGATTATATCTTTTATGAAGATAAAAAATCAGTTGTATTATAGCTGCGGAATCTATGATTTATATCTTCGCATAACCAAATATCAAGCACATATATAGAAAAAATAAATTGGATAATGACTATAAGAATCGGTATTATTGACGATAACGTTGTTAATTACATCCACTCAAATATTTTCGCTTTTATCCAAAAAAATATAAAATATTTAGCACAAGGGACTCTGAATTATAAAAAAATATTTGTATCGTCTTTACAGAGTTTTCATCATAATTACCGCCGTACATTCCATGCAGAAGTAAATTTTTTCTATCGAGGCGGCAGAATGGACGAGGATGCGTTCCGCTGTCATGATTTTGATCTGTGGCGAGAATTAACCTATGAGGAAAACGACAAGGATTCTTACGCGCGTGCAGGGATTAAAGACATCTGCGACCTTCTAACAGCGGAGCCGGTAGATAAACGGCATCTGTGGGAAGCCCTGCCATCCGAAGCACGCGAAGTTCTGATTCCCGTGTGCGGAGACGATCTTATGGAAATGCTAAACGGAGACAGTGATCTTTGATGATCACGTCCCCGTTACGTTTTTCATATTAGATTGACTGCCAGATATGCCTTTGCAGCAATCGCACATCCCTCGGCGTTGGGATGACCGCCGTGTACTGACAGATGCGCGTTAGGAGCATCCTGTCCGAGTACCGCCGCGAAGTCAAAGACCGTATCTGCCTCCTTTATAATCGTATGACGAATCTTGTCATTGACAAAATACCAATAGTCCTTGGCGTCTCCCGTCATGTCAAACGGCGGGACGGTGAACAGAATGACGCGGCATCCCGCATTTTTGAGCGCACGGACGATTGTGGTCAGATCGGCAACAACTTCCTCACCAGTTCTCCCGCGCAGAAGGTCATTGACACCCATGCAGACATTGACGGTATCACACATCTTGACGCGATCAAGCCAACCACAGTCGGTTGCCGCATCATAGGCACGCGCATAGCCGATGCCGAGGTCCCAGACGCTGTAATCAGCAGGAAGACCTTCGGCAATCTTTGCAGCCCAATGCGTATAGCTGTCGTATTCCGTACCGCAGCCCTGCGTGATCGAGTCACCAAGGAAGCCGATGCGGCGCGAAACAACCCTGTCAGAACCGATCATCAACGGTGCGGGAATTTTCTTGCACGGAGTCCAAGTATCTCCATCGCGGATAACCACATTCAGGGTCATTTCCTCGTGATACGGATAGCAGAAACCACATACGGTGATCTCGTAGCAGAGATACTCCCCGCCCGTTGCATGAAGTGGGATCGGGTCACAGAAAAACGGTGTTGCGTCGCCTGCCGATACGTACTTCTGTGCACAGCCGTCAAAAGTGACGACGTGCCATACGTCAGGCTCCGTGCCACGCTCGGAAACAAGTCCGACACGCAGGGATAGAATGTCCCAGTCCCCGCCGATGTCATTGGCGCGGCTGATAGAACCGTCGGCATAGGTGGAGTCGATCTGATTGGAAAACAGCAGTGAATAGTGCTTGCCCCCGTGGGACAGACGGTAATAAATGCGTCCGCAGCGAGTGACGGGGGCTTCGTCACGTGTCAGCACCTGATTTGCAGAGCCTGCGGTACAGTCGGAGGAATAGGTATTGTAAAATTCGGTTAGAGTCATGAGATTACTCCTTTTCGGGTTTACTGAAGACAATTTCAATATGAGAGACTGGTGATGAGCACATGCATGGCACAATTCTCCGCATATTTACAAGGCAGAACTTCAAATCATGTCACTGACTGTTATTCATTTACTCCCAATGCAATCAGATTATACAGAATCCGATCCGATACAGGATCCGATCCGATATTTTCCAAAAGCTTAAAGGTATTGACCGTAACAGAACCCTCACCAAATGCCATGCGTCCCATCGTAAGAGCGGCGATACAGCTGTCCTGCGCGAACAGACCACTGCCAAACGATGCGCAGATCGTGGTTTCGGGCTTTGTGGTACCGATCAGATAATGGTCAGGATAGACACGGCGGAACAGATCCATATCCAAAAGACCGACATCAGCAAGTCCCGCAAAGACATCGGCATCGGCAATATAGCTGTCCATGTGGTAAAGCCAGTTTCTGACATAAATACGGTGACCGAAAACGGATGTGAGATCATCTGCTTTTTCAGCACTGTAGTCAATGGACTGCATGAACTGCTGAGCCGACGTATTCGCGGTGTCCCAGAAATGGTCATCCAGAATCAGCACGCGTTTTCCGTTCCATGCCAGTTGCAGAATTTCCGCCTGTCGGTTCTGAATTTCCTTTGTCGAACCGGTAAGCGTACCGACAACAATAAGCTTCGCAGCGTCTGCAGATGTCGTCATATTGATGCCCTTATCCTGCAGATAGGTGTATGCCGCTCCGAGATCGCCGATGGTGCAGATATCAGCTGTCAGAGTCGGAAGCGATGTTGTATCATGCACACGGAAGCGCTTGCTGTCACAAGTCGGCTGACGGTGTCCGTTCAGCCAAACCGATACGGTGTAGCTGCCAGCACGCAAGCCGGGAATCTTGACCTGCATGACCGATGCCGCCAACGGTTGTCCTGCGGGATAGGCAAAGGAAAGAGTTTCGCGGAAAACGACACCGCGTGCGCCCGCAACGGAAACGACAGCCGAATAGTCATCAGCGGGCAGAACATCCTCATTGCACAGAACAAATTCCACCGTAAAGGGCGTATCTGCATACAGTTGAGTCGAATCCATAAAGATCGACCATTTCAGCGGGGCAAAGCTGTCACGAAGTGCGCTGACAATGGACGGAATCAGACTGCCGTCACGATAATACACCCCCTCATTGCCAACGGAAAAGCTGGTCAAGCTGTAGCCGCACAGTTTCGGATTGGCGCGGATGGGATCGATGCTTTCCTTTCTCTGCTCCGCGCCGGCATAAATCGATGCCATCAGAAAATCGTGGGAGGTTGGGTAGACATGCTCCAGGCCATAATGGGTAATCCACCGCTCCAGATGATCGAGCTGAATCGCATAATACGGAATGCTCGGATGTTCGGGATGCATAGTAGATTGAAGATCGGTCAACAGATCATGCAGATCCAGCTGATACCCGACCCCGTATTCACTCAGAAAAACAGGATTGGTATTCCTGCCGATCTGACGGATAAAATCCCGCGTATCATTCTGCAGGGGAACCGTCGGATACAGATGATTGTCACCGACGTCGACAATGTAAGGATCAAGGTTGGGATTGCCAGTTCCCGGAGCCGTTTTTGTTGCCTGCGCACCTTCCGCGCCCCAGCCATAATTCCATTGATTGGAGCCGGGATTGGAATAGCTGCCGATGTCGGCACGGCAGTCCCATCTGCCAGACGAAAGCAGGATTAGACGGGTGTTGTCAAGTTCACGCATCTTCGGAAGGTACGACACGGCAAAATCAAATACACCTGCGGTCTGCGGTGTTCTCGGATGCCGTCTGCTGTCACAGGGACCGGGCTGCTCGTTGAAGATACCCCAGATCGCGACCGAAACATGGTTTCTATCGCGTCGGATCATGTTGTCAAGATAGGCTGCCATATGCTCGGGCATCTTCGGATAATCAAGCATCCCCCAGGATACAGCAGATTCCACATAAACCATCATTCCGATCTCATCGCAGAAATCAAGCAACTCCTCTGACGGTAAAGCCGAAAGATATCGCAGTGCCTTGAAGCCCATTGTCTTTGCATGGACAACCGCGTCTTTTCCCTCAATGCTGTGCGCACAGGAAAGCCATATCCGCTTTCCGTTCAGAACAAACCAGCCATCCTCAACACAAAAACTCTTAAAGCCGAACCGTTTCTGGCGGGTTTCCGTTGTTCTGTCTGTCCGAACCGTAAGCGAAAGATCATAAAGATACGGATCATCCGGCGACCACAGATGCACATTCTTCAGCGGAATCACAATCTCACATACCGCAGTACCCCCGTCAGTAATTTCAGCCACCGCAGAGGATGAACAGATCACCGTTCCGTGATCGGAAACCAGACAGTCAACAGTTACATACTCGGCAGTTTCACGCTGATTTTTCAAAGTCAAAGAAAGTGATACTGTTCCTATTTTCGGGTCGGGATTGATATAAAGATCATCAATGGCGCACAGCGGCTTCTTTTGGATCGAAACATTACCGTAAATTCCGGTTTTCGGGATCACGGTATAGTAGCTGTAAATCTGCGCGAAATTCGGTGTATTGTCCATAGCAATACCGTCAGGACCAATACGGTCGGTCACAGGACCGTAAACGCGGCACGCAAGCAGATTTTCTCCGCATTTCAACGCATCGGTGATGTCAAAGGTAAACGGTTCTTCAGAATGGATGTGTTTTCCTACAGCAATGCCGTTCAGCCATACCTCACATAAACAAATGACTTGATCAAAGCAAAGGTAAATTCTGTGATCATCCCCGGCAGAGAGTTCCGTTTCAAAGCGTTTATAAAACCAGATCGGGGTATCAACCTTCGGAAACAGATCCTTCACCAGAGCAGGGATTGCTGTCGGTACGCAGCATGAGAGATCACAATCTGATGTGTACTGTGTCAGATCGTCACCGTTTGTATGCTCCGTTCGTGCGTACCATGTATCATTTAAATATTGCTTGTATTCCATAAATTTTCTCACCATTTTATTGAATTATTCAACAGTCAGCTTGTCCATCAGATTATCCAGTTTTCTTGCATTGGCAGAAGCCCTCTTTTCAAGCAACGATGCTACATTTTCCACCCCATTTGCTGCATTTAGGGCAATTTGAGTTTGTAATTCTTTCGTGATATCCCACATAAATCCGATATCAACATACATCGAACTGAAAATAATCTCAAGCATATCAATCGAATCTTCGTCACGGACACCCTTATAGCACATTGCTTCCCAAACGACAGGCTGGATGTTGTTATATCCATACCAGCTCATATAGTCGAGGATCGTACCAGTACGTTCCGGATCAGCATTCGTCAGCGGAACCGTCAGAAGCATACCGTACTGACGCACGGGGGAATAATACTGTGTCTGATTTTCGTCGTATTTAGGCATCGGAACCAGTCCGTATTCAAACTCGACATTGCGGCAACCCATCGCTTCACTGGCAGTTTCCCAGTTAAACAGTGCTCTTCCTTCTTTGAATATGTGGTCGCCGATCAGCTCTGGCGTATTAATGAGAACACTGTAGCCTTTTTCCGAGCATATTTCTGAAAGTTTGTCATAGACATTGATATATGCTGTGAGATCTTCCACAAGTATGGGCATATTGTTCGCATCCTTGGTCACGAGGTTGTATCCGGTTCCCTGCATCATCAGAAGCGGAGATTCCTCATGGTTTGCCGCCTGTCCGTAGATTGCCACACCGCCCTTCTGCGGTGTGAAATCCGATGCGCCGTTCAGATTGACAACTTTTTTCATCATGTCGTACATCATATCATAAGACCAGGTGCCTTCTCTGACAGCATCATACGGAATTTCCAGATTGTGGGTTTTCATCATATCCTTATTGAACAAAACACATCCTGGTGCTTCCCAGGTCCAACGATTGATATAATCCATAGCACCATAAAGATAAGAATCTCCGAAAGTCATGGATTCTACAAAAACGGGATGCCACCATGCTTCTTCCAGATGAATGGATGCAATATCGTAAAGATTCATGGTTATCCCCAATGCAGACGCATAATTGGATGTGCATATATATGCGGCGTCATAGGCATCATCACCCGCCATGACAACCTTGTTGACTTTCTGAACCAATTCAAAAACATCGCACTTATCGATTGGTGCAAAACGAATATTCAGCGTGTCTTCCGAAGACCGCATCATATTGTACACAGCATCTTCGATAATCTCGCCGGTTTCATGTTCAAAGTCCAGTTTTGCAGAGTTGTTTGACCCTTCTGCTGCCCACATGTTATCCAGAACGTTCAGAATACGGAACTCATATCCGCCAAAATCCTGTATTTCATACGGATATGCAGGCGCAGCCACCGCAGCTTCTGTTTCTGCCGGTTCCGTACCGGTTACATCACTTACCGCCGGGGTCTTCGTGTTCTCTCCCGCGCAGGATGTAACTCCGAGCAAAACCAGAGCAGTCATCAATAAACTTACCGTTTGTTTGTTCTTCATGATTGTATCTCCTTTATAAAATAATATTTCAATTTCGCTCTATGATACCGGATGCATCTGTTTCTGCGATACCGCATCCGTGCAGTCGGAGTATAAGCGGTGCATTGTTGCCCGCATGGGTATTATTCACAAAAAGAATGTTATCGGTCCCGTTTGCTTCAAGTGCTGTTTTTTGATCAAAAGTATTGTTCCTTATCACAATGTTTTGGTGGTAATACGGTGCGGCATCCACAGCCGTAAATTCGGGACAGCTTCGGATAAAGCCGCGTTCACCACAGAAGGCACAGTTTTCAACCGTCATATCACGGATCGGACTTGCCTCCTGCCAGTAGTTGGTATCCCCCGTCAGCATCAGCGGCAGATGAATCTCACACCCGCACATAGTAACCTTTCCCCGTGTCTGCAGACGCAGGTGCGAATTGGCTTTTGCAAAGCGGGAATTTTCTATAAACAGGTCGGGTTGTGTTGACAGGTTTTCGACATAATCGCCGGGCTGAAGGGTGAGCGTTCGGTCAAGCGTAAGTTCCAAATGATCGTCGTCGAGCACCGTGATGTTTTGCACAACAGCGCATTCGCCTGTTTCCATCGTATTTCCACGGTAAAACTGCAGGGTATCACCGACGCCGATCAGCTTGTAATTGGCACGGATCATATGGCGTTCGGGATGGCATAACAGTTTCACGCAGGATTCTCTGCATTCTGAAACTTCCAGAAAAACCGTATGCACATTCAGCGCGTCATCAGTCATACCTTCGATCAGACAGTTTCTGACATTGATCTGTCCCTTGGATGCCACCAGATGGACAGCATCTGCTCCGTTGGTGACAATGCCGTGCGATTTCTCATCTCGTGTGAGACACAGACCATCTAGCGTGATGTTTTCGCTGTACATGCCTAGGATTCCCATACCCTGTCCGTTCAGAATACGGTAATTTTCCAATATGGTATTTGTGGTGCAGATCAGAAATGCGCTGCTGATATCGCGCTTTGCATGTGCAAGCACAATTGTCATTGTCTCATCCCACTCTGGAGGAATCTCGCCCATCAATACAATTGCACCGTTTTCTTCACGCACCTTATAGTGACGAACGAATGCAGGCGGTGTTTTACCCTGTTCGATCTGTTCACCGATTTGACAGACGGCTAGACCGCGTCCCTCGCCGCTTTCCGTATCAAATGCCTGAATGAACATGTTTCCAAGATGGAGCTCTCGGTTTTCCCAGGTATGTCCATACGGAATCAGATATCCGTCCTCGACACAGCATGGGAATTTTTCCAACGGCTGCAGATACAGGCAATTGTTTTCGTTTTTGAGGATACGCAGTTCTGTATAAGGCGATCTTGCGTAAACTACCGTTACGTTTTTGATAGTGACGTTTTCACAGTTTTCAATGAGAAACGGCTGATACTGTCCCCACAGTAAAAGTGTTGCTCCGCCGAAATCCAGTGTGACATTCCGTACATTATTTAACACGACTGCCACAGGAAATGGATAGACACCGCGATCACAGAACGATGTATAAATCGGAGCACAGAGCCATTTGATATCCTTTTCCGTAATTTCATATTCTGCTTTGTCCCCGATGAAAACTGTATCAGACGGAATATTTTCCGGGGTAAGTGTCAACAAATCGGAGATGGTCATTGTTTTCATATCGAATCCTTTTGTAACATTAACATTGATGTTATTTTTTCAGAAAAACAGGATAATCCATACTTAATAATAAGAACGGTTCTTCATCCTCATCGATTTCAGGGAATCTTCCGACAGGCATCAGGAAATGATTATCCACTCTGTCATCATTTACTTTTGAAACCTCACCAATCAAAACAGTATCATTTTCAGCCCAAAATGTATGGTAACATCCTGGCATTAATGTAATGCTTTCGCCTGGTGAAAGGAAAATCGTTTCCCCGGCTTTGGTATGATACTTTCTGCCATCTCGGTAAACAGTAA
>JAFTLK010000075.1 GCA_017455975.1 Clostridia bacterium
ATACAGCGTGTTGTTTTCCATTTCGAGACGATAGTCAAACACCCCGCGATCCCAAAGGGTGTATTCCTGTTTCTCGACATAGTCGTAAACGACAATATGACTGTCGATCATGCCGGAACCCCAGTAAACGCTTGCGCAGAACTCGGGCTTACCGTCACCCGTCAGGTCGGATAAGTAAACATTCCGCACGGGCATGCCGGAGAGAATCCAATGTTGTTTGTCGTCCTCAACCATATAGATATTCATCGCATCAGCGTAGAGAGATGCATCAGGGAAGGCTTCCAGAGCGAGGATAAGGTCGATCGGCTGGTTGTCGTAGTTGTTGACGTACATTTCGACGCAGTCAGGACCAACCGGACCGCCCTCGGTCACAAGGATGGCATCCGCCGGATTTTTCTCGCCGCGGCTGAAATACACATCCGCAAGTCCGCCGACGGTAAACGCGATGTACTCCTCGGCGTTTTCAAGCACCTCGCGGTCAATGAGGATACCAAACGTCACGCCCTCCGCCTGATAACAGCAATCAGCCCGGTCGGGATAGGTCGTTCCGGCGTCCCGCACATCGCCGAGCAGTTCGGGAATCGCCGACCATGTTGTCATGTCTTCGTCCTTGTATTCGGGACGGATCAGCGTGGTCAGAACGCCTTCTGTCGGGATATAACGGTAGGTAAAGGTAAAATTCATCCAATATCGGTCATCATTTGCTCCGGACGGCGTGATTTTTGTCAGGGACAGCAACGTCGGTGCGTGATCGTATACCACAACATCACCGGGATCGTACAGCACCGTCGCGCCGGATTTGGCATACCCCGACACCATGTCGGCAGGAACGGTGATCTCCAGCCGCTGGTAAAGCTCCGCCTTGTGCACGGTATAGCCGTTCTGCTCCAGCACATCGACAAAGCCGCGGGCAG
The DNA here is from genome assembly GCA_017455975.1 of Clostridia bacterium. Lineage (GTDB taxonomy): Bacteria > Bacillota > Clostridia > Oscillospirales > CAG-272 > RGIG3925. Next base: position 915 of record JAFTLK010000075.1, read on the forward strand.
GAGATGTCAGAAACAGCGCCGCCAGCACCGGCAGCAGGATGATGCCTGCAGCACAGCGCAGAACACCGGGACGGCGGTACGCAATCACCGCGGAAATCCGCTCTTTGACACCGACCTCACCGAACGCCAGCGGATGCGACAGCGCATGAAGCCGTCGGGAACCGACCGAGCAGGACAGCAGTGCTTCGGCATACGACCGCCGCTCGTCCTCGCCAAGCCTGTGTACCGCACGTGCGTCACACGCAAATTCCAGGTCGCGGCAGAACAGGTGATAGGAGACCCAGACGAGCGGATGAAACCAATGCGCGGTCAGAATCGCCCAGCCGAGTGCTTTCATGATGTGGTCGCCGCGAGCAATGTGCGCCCGTTCATGCGCGATGACCGGGACAAAATCCCCTTCTGCCATGGATGACGGCAGATAGATTTTCGGCGGAAAGAAGCCGAGCAGAAACGGTGTCGGAATCGCATCGCACAGATACGCGCCATCGACAAACGGCACGGAAACCGCCACGCGATGTTTGAGCTGTAAATACCGGATCAGCGCATACAGGGACATTCCTGTCACGCCGACGCACCAGATCACAAACGCAAGCGTCACCCACTCCACACGCGTACCTGTCTGCGGGAGTGTGGGTGCGGGAAACTTCGTCGGCAGACGCGAGGGGACTTCCCCCGGCTCGACCGTCGGTACAGACAGATTTTCCTCGTAATAGAGCGGGACGTCGAGCGGTTCACCGGTTCCGTCAGGCGCGGATAAAACGGAGTACTCGTCAACAGTAAACGTTTCCTCCGTATACAGGGATTCCCACACAGTTTCATGGGTCAGAACCTCCATGGTGGCAGATGTGGTCATCAGCAGCGGATCGGTTGTTTTCCAGATGCTCAGGGGCGATGTCGGGCGAATCGGACAGACGAGTGCAATCGCCGCCACCAACCACAAAAGACCGATGCCCCAGCGCGGAATGTGCCGCACAAGCAAGGCACGCAGAAGCAGTACGACTGCCAGCACAAGTGTCGCCGTCAGGCTCAGATTCAAAAGTCCGATGAAAAAAGCGGTCATAGCTTACTTCCCTCCCATCGCGTCAATCATCGCACGGATTTCGGCAATTTCCTCCTCCGTCAGTGTCTTGTCCTTCGTAAATGCCGCAATGAAGGCAGGCAGAGAGCCGGAAAACGATTCCTCGATATACTTGCCGCTCCGATAGGCATCATAATCTTCCTTTGTGGTCAGCACGGTGACAATGCCTTCCTCCATGCGGAAAAAACCGTGTTTGCACAGCTTTTTGAGCACCGTATAGGTCGTTGTGCGCTTCCACGACAGAGACGCGGAACACAGCTTTACCAGCTCCGCCGTTGTCAGCGGTGCATGATCCCAGACAATATCGGCAAATCGGCTTTCCACGGCACCGAGAATATAATCGGTCATATGTGATCCTCCTTTGTCTATTGATGATAGACATCTTCTTTGCCTATAGTCTATCATGAATAGACAGATTTGTCAAGGACTTTTGCAAAATTTTCACATTTGCTCTTGTATTTTTGCCGATCTGTGGTATAATTTAAGAAAACCAAACAGACAAAGGAGTCCAATTATGCTCGAAACAGGAATGATCGCCCCCGATTTCACCCTCTCCGACAAAGACGGCAATGCCGTTTCCCTGTCCGACTTCCGCGGAAAGAAAGTGGTTCTGTATTTCTATCCCAAGGACAACACGCCCGGCTGCACCCGTCAGGCGTGCGCCTTTGCGGCATCGTATGATGCATTCCGTTCAAATGACATCGTTGTCATCGGCATCAGCCGCGACAGCGTTGCCTCTCACGTCAAATTCGCCGAAAAGTACAATCTGCCGTTTGTTCTGCTGTCCGATCCCGAGCGGATCGCGATTGAAGCCTACGGCGTCTGGCAGGAAAAGAAGATGGCAGGCAAGGTCGGTATGGGTGTCGTGCGCACGACCTATCTGATCGGTGCGGACGGTGTCATTGAGGCGGTGATGCCGAAGGTCAAGCCGGACACCAACGCCGCCGAGATTCTGGATATGCTCGGCATCACAGCGCCGTAAACGCCGATGGCTGCAACCACCTCCCGCGTCGGCTGCTGCGGGCATGACTGCGGACGCTGCGTGACCTATCTTGCGACCGTGCGCAATGATGACCGATTGCGCGAGCAGGCACAGGCATTTTACCGCGATACCTTCCACATCGATCTGCCGCTCAATACATTTCACTGTCTTGGCTGTCGGTCGGCCAAGGTCTTTGTTCTCTGTCGGGAATGTCCGTTTACCGCCTGCGCCGACCGCCGCGGCATATCACATTGCAAAGACTGCGCCGAGCATCCCTGTCCCGCGCTTGCCGACTACACAGAAAACTACGTCAATCGCTGCAATCAGCTTCCGCCGGATGAGGTCATTTCATAAAAAACAGGAAACCGCTCCATGGATTTGGAACGGTTTCTTTGTTTTACGATAGAATTATGCGTTTGTGTTACGCGTTCTTATCCTCCAGCCAGAGCTGTCTGACATAGTCGTAAACATCGTCCGGAATCGGCTCCTCAAGCGGATAGGAGGATGCGGGAAGCAGCTGGTCACCGGCAACCGCAGGCGTTGTGCAGGCATGGTCTCCTCTCCATGCATCGCGCTCTTCCTTATTGCGCAGATTCGGTACTTCCATCGGGATGTTGCCCCCCAGCACAGAACGATGTGCCAGGATACCGCAGATACCCATGTCGATGGCAGTATAGACATCAATCGACCAATCGCCGTCCGGTCTGCCAAGGATCTTTTCAATGAAGAAGTGCGTGGAATAGAAATCCGACCCGCCGTGACCGTCGTACTGCTTTGCCGCTTCCGCCGCAATCTTCGGCTCCGGCGTATACTGTTCCCATTCACCGATGCAGCGCTGATCGCCTTCCTTGTACAGGTTGAACGGCTCTGTCGGATCAAGGCGGCCGGTTTCCATCATACCCTTGGTGCAGTACAGCTCATAGTTGATGGAGCCGGGTTCACGCTTGAGATAGCCGTGGACACTCTTCATGATCGCACCGTTTTCCAGCGTGACCATTTCGATACCAGCAGAACCGCCGATCAAGCCAAGGGAGCGCATTTCCTCGGGGTGGTTGGTTTCAAAGCCGACGACGCGTACCGGACGCAGACCGGTGATTGTGATCAGCGGACCGAGTGAATGGGTGCAGTAGAACGTCGGGTACAGCGTATTGCGCCAGTGATCGCGTTCACCGTAGGTAATGGACGGCCAGATCGCGGAACAGTCGTGGATGTATTCGCCCTCGCCGTACATGACGTCGCCGATCTCACCGGTTCTGTATCTGCGCCACATCTCAAAGGTATGCGTCATATAGCAGTAATTTTCGGCATAAGCGTAGACAAGACCGGTTTCCTCAACGGTTTCGATCAGTTCAACCGCCTGTGCC
>JAFTLK010000076.1 GCA_017455975.1 Clostridia bacterium
AAATCCGGAGACTGTGACTGCGCCGCCCGCAAGGGGAAGCCTTACTCCGCTTCGCTCCGTGCGTCTTCCCCTTGTGTTTTGACAATTCGGGATGTGTATACCATGTCCTTACACACATTGTTTACAATGTTACTCTTGACAAGTGAATCGCCCCTACATCATTTATCTGCCCGATTTTCAGAAAGGAGCCTCAACCATGAGATTCACATACGACCACGATCTGCACATTCATTCGCAGTTATCCGACTGTTCGCGTGATCCTGCGCAGAACCCGGAGAGAATTTTACAGTACGCAAAAGACAACAACTTAAAGAAGATCGTTCTGACCGACCACTACTGGGATGAACGGATCCCCGGTGCGTCCGGCTGGTATCAGAAGCAGAACACACCGCACATCATACAGTCAAAACCGCTCCCGCAGGCAGACGGCATCACATTCCTGTTCGGCGCAGAAACCGATATGGCCGCCAACGGCACCATCGGTGTTGACCGGAAAACCATGGAATTGCTTGATTTCGTCGTTGTTCCGACGACGCATCTTCATATGGGCGGCTTCACCTGCCGCGGTGACGAGGACGAATATGAACGCGGAAAGCTTTGGGTGTCCCGTTATGAACACCTGCTCCGCGCCGATCTGCCGTTTGAGCGTGTGGGACTTGCGCATATGACCTGCTCGCTGATCGCCTACAATATGGATCACTATCTTGCCCTGCGCTCGGTTTCCGATGCGGAAATGATGCGCCTGTTCCGTGCGTCCGCAGACCGCGGGCTTGGCATTGAGCTGAACTTTCCTGCCATCCATGACGGTGTTCCGATCACTTGGGAATCCCATCCCGATGAGCTGCGTCCCTACAAGCTTGCAAAAGACTGCGGCTGCAAGTTCTACTTCGGCTCCGACGCACACCATCCGGCGGAGCTCGACGCAGAAAAGAAAAACGCGGAGATCATCATTGATCTGCTCGGCCTGACGGAAGAAGATAAGTTTGCATTTGCAAAAGCCTGAATATGCATAAGAGCGATTACCGGACACGGCAGTCGCTCTTTTTCCTTTCTTTTGCCGCGGCACCGACATTGGAGCTGCATCGGCCGGGTGAAAAACACACCGGAATTCCGGCAAAAGTATGGGTTATCGGGGCTGTTTTCACACAATATTTACAAAATTCACGGGATTTTGGTAAATATGCACAAATTCAGACGCAAGATTTCGTGATTTTGACGGGCAGGAAAGACAAGATTTCCTCTTGCAAAATCGTCCGTGACGTGCTATAATAATTGCAGGGCATTTTTTATTGCTTCACCCAAGAAAAGTGCCCGCTCAAACCAAGTCGATAACGCAGCACCAAGCGCCGGAAATCCGGGCGGATGCCGCGATTTACAATAGCAAAGGAGAATACCTACCATGGCCAAATTAACATCCAAAGAAATCAGAAACGTCGCCCTCGTCGGACACTCGTCTGCCGGCAAGACCTCGCTCGCAGAGGCAATGCTGTACCTGACCAAAGCTACCGACCGTCTGGGCAATCCTGCTGACGGCAACACCGTCTGCGACTTTGACGACGAAGAGATCAAGCGCGGACTTTCGATATCCACCTCTGTCGCTCCCGTTATGTGGAACGGCATCAAGATCAACCTGCTCGACGCACCCGGATACCTGGACTTCATCGGTGAAGTTTACCAGACCATGCGTGTCGCTGACGCTGCTATGATCGTCGTCGACGGCAAGGCCGGTGTCGAAGTCGGTACCGAGCTTGCATGGCAGCAGGCTGAAGAAGCAGGCATTCCGCGTGCGTTCTACATCAACAAGTTTGACGACGGCGAAGCGCGCTTCAAGAGAGTTTACACCCAGCTGCGCGAAACGTTCGGCGTTTCCGTCTGCCCGATTCTGATTCCGATGATCGAAGGCGACAAGGTTGTCGGCTTCCTCAACCTCATCAACATGCGCTCTGTCGTTTACGACAAGAACGGCGTTCCGGAAGAATCCCCGATTCCCGCAGACTTTGAAGACATCGCTGCGGAATACCGCGATATGCTGCTCGAATCCATCGCACAGACCTCTGACGAGCTGATGGAAAAGTACTTCGGCGGCGAAGAAATCACCTATGACGAAGCTGTCCTTGCTGTCCACGAAGGCATCATCGCCGGCGACATCGTTCCCGTTTACTGCGGCTCCGCAACCAAGTTCTGGGGCATCCGCATGCTGATGGATCAGATCGCCGACTCCTTCCCGCGTCCCACCGCAAAGAAGGAAGAAACCGTTGTCGTCGAAGACATGGAAGACACCATTGCCATCGAGCCGGACGGCACGACCTCTGTCTTCGTCTTCAAGACCATTTCCGACCCGTTCGTCGGTAAGATGTCCTTCTTCAAGGTCATGAACGGTGAACTCAACAACTCCATGGTTCTCCGCAATACGACCACCGGTCAGCAGGAAAAGTTCGGTCACATCTACACGATGACCGGTAAGAAGCAGACCGAAGTTGACGCCCTCTGCTGCGGCGATATCGGTATGATTCCGAAGCTGGCGAACACCAATACCAACGATACCCTTACCCTTTCCGCTGACGATATCAAGTACGCGCCCATCAAGTTCCCGCAGTCCTTCATGAAGCGTGCAATCCAGCCCAAGGCAAAGGGTGATGAAGACAAGATCTCCTCCGGTATCGCAAAGCTGCTGGAAGAAGACCGTACCCTGTCCTACGAAAACAACGCCGAGACCAACCAGATGTGCATCTCCGGTCAGGGCGATATCCACCTCGATGTCATCGTTTCCAAGCTGAAGAACCGTTTCGGCACGTCCGTTGAGCTGACCAAGCCGAAGGTTGCTTACCGCGAAACCATCAAGAAGACCGTTCAGGTCGAAGGTAAGCACAAGAAGCAGTCCGGCGGTTCCGGTCAGTACGGTCACGTCAAGGTCACGTTCTCCCGCGGTGAAGAAGACGGTCTGACCTTCACGACCTCTGTTGTCGGCGGTACCGTTCCGAAGAACTTCTACCCGGCAGTCCAGAAGGGTCTGGAAGAAGCAATGGAAAAGGGTGTCCTCGCAGGCTTCCCGGTTGTAGGACTCAAGGCTGACCTGTTCGACGGTTCCTACCACCCTGTCGACTCCAACGAAATCTCCTTCAAGCTCGCTGCAAAGCTGGCGTACAAGGAAGGTCTGCCGAAAGCAGGTCCCGTCATTCTCGAACCGATCGGCAAGCTGTGCGTCTACGTTCCGGACTCCATGATCGGTGACATCATCGGCGGCGTTTCCAAGTCCCGCGGTACTGTCCTCGGCATGACGCCCACCGAACGCAAGGGCGAGCAGATGGTTGAAGCCGAAGTTCCGGTTTCCGAGATGACCGACTACCCGATCACGCTCCGTGCGATGACCCAGGGCCGCGGCCGCTTCACGTTCGAGTTCGACCGCTACGAAGAAGCTCCGGCAGAAGTTGCGCCGAAGATCATCGAAGAAAGAAAGAACGAAATCGATGAATAAAATTTACGCAGTGACACCATAACATATGTGATGCCCCGCGCACAATTTAGAACATAAGGGGAATCATAGGATTCCCCTTATATTTATAATCAAGTTTCAACTATATACACTAATTATTTTACAAATACAGGAGGAGAACCTATGAACAAACGATGGTATTTGATTGTTGTTTCGCTATGTTTTCTGTTGTCCGTCTTCGGTTGTAAAGCGGATGATACGAAATTGTCAGTCGATACGAACTCTGAATCATCTGTGATGACATCATCGGTTGTCCCCGACGGATACCGCACGCAGAATGCAGTCATTTTAGAAGCAGACGAAACTCATATCACGGCACAGTTGCTGACACTTCCCGATGAAGTGAAACTCACCAATTCAGAGATTGTATACGAGGAACACAAGATCATCCGTTTTTCGCGCAGTGAATTTTCACACACAGCGAAAGAAGAACTCTCTGATTTTGAAATTGGAAATGTCATTGCGCTGACGTTTGCTGATTATGAAGCAACGGATACTGTTTGGAAACTTACCGACCCCGTACTCTGTTCTTTTGTCGCCGAATCCCTGTCCTCTGGCGGTTTTTTCGACGCAACACCGATCGATTTTGATCCGACAGAGGAACACGGCAAATTGAAATACGGATATGTTATGAAACTGCAGCCGGGTGACTGGATGGGGGTTGTACTCCTGACCTCGCCACGGATCGATATCGCCGAATATCTCGAATCCAACGGATTTTTCGATGGTAAAATCGGATATGACGCAAGCATCGGTCTGGACGAATTCACGGTATATACCGATCTGACGAACGGCGGCGATACAACCGGAAATACGCTGTCTCTGCAGGTCGGAGATGTCATTGCGTTCGCCGCCGAGGCGCGCCCTGAAGAAATCTATCCTCAAATGTACCATGCGGCAAATTATGTTGAGATTCTCTCGCGTGACAGTGCTGAATCATAAAAACATAATCAAAGATACAACAAGACCGCCCATCGGCTCCTCACCGTTGCGCGGTCTGTTTCGTACAATCTGTTTTTTATTTCGTTCGATTCTATTGACAATTTCGTACCAAATGTGATATAATAGATTCAGAAAGGAGTGATATTCCATGACCGTCACCGCAACCGAACTTAAAATGAATCTTGGAAAATATCTGCTGTTATCTGAAAACGAAGACATCCACATCACCAAAAACGGAAAAATCATTGCGAAACTGACCAATCCATATCAGGATCGAGTTGAACTTGCACAGTCTCTGTTTGGAATTCTGCCTTCTGACATCACGTTAGAGGAAGCACGCGAGGAGCGTCTTGACCGCATATGAATGTTCTGATTGATACCTGCATTATCATTGATGCCCTGCAGAACCGGCAGCCATTTGCAGAAGATGCACAGAAGTTGTTTCTTCACGCCGCAAATCACAAATTCACCGGATGCATTACGGCAAAATCTTCAACGGACATCTACTATCTTTCGCACCGTTATACGCACGATGATCGCGCTTCCCGAGAAATTCTGAATAAACTGTTCACTCTATTTGAGCTCTTGGACACCGACGGCACAGACTGCCGCCGTGCTCTCGCATCTTCCGTCTCTGATTACGAAGATGCCGTGATGATTGAAACAGCCCTCCGTGAAAGAATGGATTATATCGTCACAAGAAACACGCGCGATTACACAAAATCGTCGGTTCCTGTTTGCACACCCGCAGAATTTTTAGCCCGATTATCTTCAGCAAACGAATAAACACAAGACCGCCCATCGGCTCCTCACCGTTGCGCGGTCTTCATTTCTAATTTCTAATTCCTAATTCCTAATTCCTAATTAAATAAAAACAGACTCCCCCTGTAAGCCGGGTTCTGTCGAGGGCAATCATCTATCTCTATCCTGCATTACTGCAGGACTCCACGATGAATTTCTCCATTCATGTGCCACCATTGCGGCGATGACGGCAGAACCGCCATCTACGGGGGTGAACCGCAAAGGTGTTGCTTCGGATAGGGTTTACAGCAGACGTATGTTGCCATACGAATGGGTGCGCTCTTACCGCACCTTTCCACCATCACCACGATACGCGGAGAACCGCGCCGTTCGGCTGTTTATTTCTGTTGCACTTTCCCGGGTGTCGCCACCGGCGGACGTTATCCGTTATCCTTTCCCCGGAAGCCCGGACTTTCCTCACGGTAAGACCTTTCGGCTTGATACCGCGCGATTGCCCGGGGGAGTCTGTTTCATATTCAAATATGATTTGAAAATGATCTTCAATCAGGATATTCGCCTAACCGAATCATCATCTTCTCGAAGGATGTCGGGGGAGGAGACCATCTCAAACGCCGAAGTTCTCCTCCCCCGACGCCCCCTCCGTCCTTGGCTCTCATTCCATATCCTGGAACGCGGTGACCATCTTTTCGATGGCCTTGACAGCCTTGGATTCGTACTTTGCGTAACGGGATGCAAGGTCGGTCTGGTAGCCGTTGACCATGCCGAGCACCATGCCGCCGAGCTCACCGAAGTTGTAGAGATAGCCGATATCGTAGGTCATCGAGCCGAAGATGATGTCGAGCATCTCCTCGGAATCGTTGTCACGGGTACCCTTGGACTTCAGATACTGGTCATAGTATGCCGGCGTGAGAATGTTCTTGGATTCCGCACCGAGCGCGTCCAGCACATACCCTGCGCGGGTCAGATCGCGGCAGTCCTTGGGAACGAGCAGCATCGCCGCAACATGCGGATTGATGATGTGGTAGTAGCGCTCCTGCGACTCGTCGTACAGAGGCATCGGCAGAATACCGAACGCGGTATCCATCTGACGCATATTTTCGATGGCATGGAATTCGTTGAAGTTGAACAGACCGCGGTTGTCCTGGAACATCGCGATGATGTCGTCGTTGGACTTGCCGAGCTTCGACCAGGAGATCGACAGCTGCGGGTTGTACATCAGCTCCGTATACTTGTTGAAGATATCGGTTGTGCGGTCGGTGTAGAACGTCAATTCCGGATAGTCGTCGGCATTCTTCGTCGTGAAGTGCGTACCGCCGCCGACAAGACCGAGCGCGATCATGTCGCAGTAGTAAAGCAGACCGTACTTGTCTTCCAGATCGTACTTGCCGTCGCCGTTGACGTCCTGCGAAACGGTGGATGCCATTTCGTTGAACTTGTCAATCGTCCACTTCATGTCCTTGACGAGCTGATACGGGTCCTCAAGGTCCTGATCGTTCAGCATCTGCTTGTTGAACAGCAGAACGCCGATGGACTTCTTGTACATGATGGAGATATCTCCCGTGACCATAAACAGGCGTTCACCGACGGTCAGGTCGTTCACCGCGTTCTGATCCCACCAAGGTGCTGTAATATCGAGGGTATCCATCGTCTTTAAGTCGACGAGCATACCGGATTCCGCGAGGGACGTTGCGCTGTGGGTCTTGACGAAGCCGCAGTCATAGGCACCGTCGCCCGCCATGACGCTCTTTTTGATGAGGTCATTGCCGTAGCCGGCTGAGGGGTTGGCGACGATATCGACGTTGAGCAGCTGCTCGACGTTGATCATACGGCGGAATGCCGCGTCGTTGAGCGTGTCACCTGTTTCCTCGGTCGCCGCGAAATCGACGTCATACCAGGTTCCGTCGGAATCGTCGTAGGTGACGATGTTGAAGACCTCGCCGTTGTAGTTGAGGTCTGCGGGAAGATTTGCCTTGTAGCCGGTGTCCTCGGTCGCGGGAGCCGTATCTGCCGTTCCGGCTGTTTCAGCGCCGTCGGTCTGTGTGCTGCCGGTATCCCCTGTTCCGCAGGAGACCATCTGGGTGACGCTGCCTGCGAGCATCAGCGCTGCAAACAAAGCGGTCACAATTCTGTTTTTCATGAAATCCCTCCTGTAATTTGGATTTACGGATAGTATATCTGATGGAATATTATATCATACCTTACCGGGAAAATCAAGTGGTTTTGGAAATTTTTGGCATATTCCGGATGACGGATGCCTGCGCTGACAGCACTGCACGGATGTACAGATTTATCCCAGCGTGATCTTCGCCGACTGCACGCGCGGGTATACGGGACGGCCTGCATTGTCGTAAATGCGGTTGGTACCGGTTTCGGCGCGGTTAATGCCCATGAACATCGTACTTTCCATGCCGTCAATGGTGATCGTGGTGCCCTCAAGGGTGATGATGGCGTGAATGGGATCATTGTAGACGACGGTGTGGTTTAACAGCTTGATCTTTTCGCAAAGCGCACGCGGATAGCAGTCGTGTGTGTTCTCGAGCCAATCGTAAGCCGCAGAGTTGAGCTCAAAGTAAAGGATGCCGTCTAAAATCCGCAGATTGTCACGGTGGTGATGTCCGTTGATGCACATCAGGACGGCGTTTTTGCGTCTTGCATTGCAGCGGGCGAACATCGCGCGGACATCCTCCTGATTTTTGACGCCGTCGGATTCGCGTTCAAAGCTCTCATGGCTGATCAGAATGCACGGCACACCTGCCTCATCGATCGTCTGCTCGAGCCATGCAAGCTGCTCGGGCGGCATCCAGTCGCGCTTATCCCCGTGGGCATAGTAATTGCCGCGGTCGTAGTGGACATATTCTCCGTCGAGGAAATAATAGTTGGGATCACAGACGATGAAGCGGTAGCCCTCGCAGTCAAAATAATAATGGCCGTCGGGCATATTGTACGCCGCAAGTGTCTCGGTATACGATGTTGCGTCGGAGTCGTGATTGCCGAGGCAATGATACGACGGAATGTGGAAGTCGTTATACTTTTTCACGTAGTCCGGGCAGAGCGACGGTCCGTGGCAGAAGTCGCCTGCATGAATGATGAACGCGGCACCGTTTTCCTCGGCGCGGCGCTGAATGAATTCCAGCTCCTCGTCCGTGCCGCCGTCGAAGACGCCCGGGTGGTGGTGGATATCGGCGAAAACAGAGAATTTCATGGGGGTACCTTTTTTCTTTATTTTTTCGATTTTGGTTGGATGATGATTCCGGGATACGAAGACGCTTCTCTCCATCTGTAGGGCGAGGCTGAAGCCTCCGACCATTGGTCGCCCGACATGGGTGCACAACATAACAAAATCGTATGGGAATCGTGGGTAAAACCACGTTGCAACATCAATATTGAAATGTTATCGTCCCAATGTGCGGACGCGCAATGCGCGCCCCTACAGTTATAGGACAGGTCACCTGTGTCTTATGTCGACAGCATTGCTCTGCGGGAGGGGTGACCCCTCCCCTACAAAGTTGGAAGAGCATATCCGTCAACCGGAAACACAATTTGTCAGAACTTCACCTTAATCTGAATCGGTTCCCCGTTTGACGGGAAATCAAAGTACGTGGTGCCCGTTTCGGCATCGCAGACAAACGGAATTTCATTGCCGTCGGCGGTGATGACCTGCGGGGGACGCTTCGTCCAGATGCGTGCCGCTGCTGTCATATCGGCGGGACCGCGGAAGACAAACGACAGCATGCGCCGGGTGCGGGTGAGCTTTTCCGCACGACCGGAGAGCGCCAGAATGTCGGAGCATCCGGACTTGTCGATGCGGGACAGATCGTACCACAGTCCGACCGTGCCGCAGATCAGCGTGGGATTCTTGACGACGGACAGTGCGGTATCGTAAAGGTTGACGTAGGTGCCGTCCAGCGTCTGCTCACCGTCTATGGATTCGTCCATTGCGGCGGTCACGATATAGCATCCGCGGCGCAGTTTGAGTGTGGATGTGGGCGTGACATCAATGCCGCGTTCTGCAAGCAGGGTGAGTACCGTGTCGCGGTAGTCATCGGACAGCGCGGCGTCATAGGCGACGTCCCCGGGATAGCGGTCGATGACGGTAACGGTACCTCCACCGACGGTATAGCGGCCAGCGGCAGGACATCTGCCAAGACCGAGCGATTCCATCAGGTGCTCGGCGGGAGTCTTGTAATCTGCGGCGGTGTTCCACCAGTCGTGGGCTTCGTGGAACGCATCGGAGCCGTCACCGACGTAAACGAGCGTACCGCCTGCCTGTACCCAGCCTGCAATGGCGACGTTGATATCGGGCGATGCGGGCTTGATGAACTCATACGAGAGCACCAGAACCTTGTATGCGTCGAGATATGCGGGGAAACGGCGGACGTTGTCCAGCTGTACGGGCCGCGCAGACAGGCCGCACTTGACGAGCGGCAGCGCAAGACCGTAGAACGCATTGAAATGCGCGGCGTGTGCGGGTTCGGTGTTGTTCGGATAAATACGCTGGAACATGGCGCTGTCGGCGATGCAGACACCGACCTCGGCGGTGTTCATCAGCCACGCGCCGTCGCCCTGATCTGCCATCTGGCGCAGCGTATGCATGACCGAGAGCAGATTCGTCTTATATTCGGGCGGGATCTTCACCTGTGTCGGGTCGTCCTTTGCGCGCGGGTGGGTATCGCGCATGACGCGTCCCGGCCACGGCGAGACCTCATAATCGGAGATCTTCGGATGGAGCAGCGATGCGGTGACGGTGCGGTAGTAGTTGTCGCGGTAGTCGTCCCAGTCAAACTGCGGATTGTCCTCAATCGGGTCGGCCAAGAACCACATCCGACGGTCGGTCCCGCGGACGAGCTCCTGCATGATGCCGTATTCGAGGAAGCCGGTCTCAAAGGTACGCTCCTTTTCCACACCGCGATAGGTGTTGACCTGACGCGACGTACCTGTCCAGATCTGGGCGATATAGCCGTCAATGGTCGGGACATCGAGCAGCGCGGATTCCGGCGAGACGATCATCCACTGCGAATAGTTGATGAGCGAGTGCGTCGGGACATAGAAGCGCAGCAGACGGCCGTATTTCTTCATTGCGTATTCCTTGCATTCGGAGCAGAGCCGGTCGAGCGTGCGCGTATAGAGGTACTGCTTTAATTTCGATGCGCGGTACTGCGCGTCGGCACTTCCCTGCGGATCACACCACGGCTCGCGGTAGAAGATCTCCCATTCGCGCTTGAATGCGGGAGAATAGCCGGATTCCGCCCAGAATTCGGGCTCCTCGAGGTGGATGGCTTCGACACCGGCGTCGATTGCCTTTTTCAAGCCGTCGGACAGATAGTGCGCAAACGCGTTGGTCGGCACCATATACGGCACATCGGGACCGTGTACGCGCTCGGAGCCGTCGGCGTAAACCTGTCCCTCGTCGCGGTGGTTGATGCCGTCGTATTTTCCGAACAGGTAGTCCTGATAGCCGCCCCACGAAACGCCCGTCATCAGATGAATGACGTATCCGCGTTTCTTCCACGGCGCAATGCGTTCTTTCAAGCGGTACAGCCCGTAAACCATGACAAAGTCCGACTGTACGTCAAAGGTCGGGGCAAAATCACGCGATTCCTGCACACCCGTGCGTTCCTCGGTGCGGGGGTATTCGTTCCACATAGTATTTGTTTCCTTTAATTTTAGTATTGTTTTGATGGCGGTTGTGGTTGACAGATTTGCTGGCGGTGCGCCGCATCCAAGCCTTCCCTGGTGAGGGAAGGTGTCAAACGCACCTGGGGCGTTTGACGGATGAGTCGTTCTCTTGTTACTTTCTTCGGATTCGAGTCGTTCTCTTGTTACTTTTTCATCTCACTTGCCGCAATCCCCAGTGTCTTCAATAAATCTTCGCATACGGCGCGGAAATTGCGATTGACATCACGGTTGCTGTACCGTTTCACCGATATACCCAAGGATCGGAAAAAGGCATCACGCTTGGCATCGGATTCTCTGTTTTCAGTCATCTGATGCTGTGCACCGTCAATTTCTATCACCAGTTTCGCTGATGCTGCATAGAAATCGGTAATGTAATTTCCGATCATACGTTGCCTGTAAACAGGAATTGGCAGTTTTTTCAGAAAATCGTACCAAAGGTGTGATTCTTCGGGTGTCATTTCGGAACGGAGCTTGCGAGCGTTTGGTTTTAACATTTTGTTGTATTGATACATGATATATATATGAAGGCTGGTATTTTTATTGAAATCAAATCATCATCG
>JAFTLK010000077.1 GCA_017455975.1 Clostridia bacterium
GCTGACGATTGGTGAGGGTATCACAGAAATCGGATCTTTTGCATTCGGATGTACGTCACTTACCTCCGTTGTGATGCCGCAGAGTATGCGCATCATCGGAGAAGACGCTTTTGCCAGCTGTGCTGAACTGGAAAAAGTGATTCTCCCGCAGGGTATCGAAACGATTGCCGAGGATGCGTTTGATGCACATGTTTCTCTGGAATATTTTTCACACGAGGAGGTGCGCCAGCGCTTCATGGCATCCGACGATTTTGCGTTGATCGGGCAAACGGCGCTTGCCTTTTTCGAGGCATATCGCACAGGCGACGAAGCTGCCGCTATGGCACTTCTGGATACGCCCGACAATCCTTGTATGGGACTTAGTTTTCCGCTGCCGTCAGAGGATGATACCAAAACCCCGGGCTTGGTGCTTGCCGGAAACGGTGAGATCAATCTGATCAACTGCTTTACCGATCAGGATGGGAATGTCGTCCGCGTTGCCATTGACCTCGGCGTGACAAACGATCCGCGTCCGGAATATACGATGGGAACTTCTTGGCTTGCAATGACGCTGGTTTTGCAGGAAAGTACAGACGATACCGGTGCGTTGGAGCGGAGATGGTGTATCACACAGTTTGGATTGAGCGCTTAACAGAAAAGAGGCGGTCGAAATGACATGCAAAGGAAGAGTAAACAGGAAACGCACAGTCTTAAAAATAACGGTGATTGTTTTCCTGCTGTGCCTGCCTGTATTGCTGATTACACTTTATTACACGAGCAGCAAAATTTCCTGGAATCCGTATTTGGACGAATACAAAAACGATTATATTCACAGGTTTGATTATGAATTGACTGTGAGGGGTTGGTTTACAACAAGCATAAATCGTTACAGCAGAATCTGGTTTTTACCGTCTCAAAAAGATAAAATGCTCAATGCAATCATGGAAGATATCAAAAATCTCATGCCGGAAATACAGGAATTGAATGAAGAAATCATTGTGGATTATGAATTCAGTGAAGATTTCAGACGGGTGATTCTATATGTAATTCCCCCGAAACTCGCATTACCGGAATCTCCGACAAATGAGGTAGATGTGACACGACCGATATACATTGCCAATTCGGTGTATTTTACAGATGAAATGAATAAAAGACTCGATATATATTGCGAAATATTGTATGGGTATCCCTTTCATGATGATAAGTGGAATGTAATAGAATATCGTTATATTGCGCAAGAAGCAGAATAAACTGCCCGAACACAATCACACAGTTTGGATTGAGCGCTTAACAGAAAAGAGGCGGTCGAAATGACATGCAAAGGAAGAGTAAACAGGAAACGCACAGTTCTGAAAATCCCGATCATAACAATTACCATTCTTATTTTACTATTGCTGCCGCCATTGCTTGTCACTCTTTTTGAATCTGGAACAGAAATCAGATGGAATATGTATATGGACGGCTACCGGGACTATTATCGCTACAGAATGGATTATGAGTTACATGCGATTTTTGAATCACGTACATACACCAGATTGTGGTTCAAGCCGTCTCAAAAAGAACAACTTCTGAATAAAATTAAGGATGATGTCAATGAAATACTCATAGATATACAAACACAAGTGGCAGATGAAAATATAACTATTGATTATGAAATCAGCGATGATTTCAAGAACATCACGCTTTACATAGACCATTATGAAACATATATGCAAATGGGACTATCTGATGAATCGGATGGGATCCATTCGTGGAATTTGAGTTCGGAGATCGGAATGAGGGTCGTTTTATATCATGAGCTATTATATTCGATAAATCATTCCGATGATCCGTATGAATATGGCAACGCTATCATTCCGCATTTTGGTTCTGTTGTAGATTTGGTTTATAATGGCTCGGAAGCAAACAGAGAAAAATGGCTTGAAGAACAGGAGCAGGAACGGGAAAAGAACATTCCCAATCATTGGAAAATCATCGAATCCTATCATAATGCCTACGAATCACAATCTCAAGAGCTAGAAACAGAATAAAACTGCCCGAACACAAACAAAGCAGGATGCCGTATCATCACACACGGCATCCTGTTTTCATCTTATTTTTCCAGTATCAGCGAAACCCTTTGATAGTCATTGGTCAGAATGACATCACAGCCAAGATCAAGATACTTCTTTGCAAGCGCGGGTTCATCTGCCCAGAAGACGTTGACGGCAATGCCGTTTGCGTGGGCTTTTTCGCAGGCAGACCGGACATATCCGTCGGGATCGTCGCCGAAGTGCGGGCGGAACAGCTGAATCTTGCACGATTCGGTTTCCAGCGCCTTGTCAACGAGATCCTCACCCATCGTTTCCGCTCCTGCACAGCGTGCAATTTCGGGTGCGAGTTCTCTCATACGCTTGAGCATCGGGACATTGCCCGTCATGAAGTAGCAGTATTTTTCGCAGTCGTACTGACGGATCAGCGCGATGATCTTGACAATCGCCTCGTCGATTTCCGGCGTCAGACCGCATCTGTCCTTGACGTGGACATTCATGATGACCTGTCCCGCGAATTTCTTTAAAATTTCCTCAAAGGTCAGAATCTTCAGCCCCCGGAATTCGTCCCCGTGACGGATGCCGAAGTCGTACTGCAAAAGCTCCTCATAGGTCAAATCCCAGATGTATCCCCGTCCGTCCGAAACACGGTCGATGCAGGCATCGTGCAGGGAAACGATTTTTCCGTCCTTTGTCATCCAGAGGTCAAATTCGATTTCCTCGGCTCCTAGCGCGACAGCCGCACCGAATGCCGGCATACTGTTTTCGGGCGCGATGGAGTTAAAGCCGCGGTGTGCACAGATACGCGGATACGGCATCAATGCGTCATGGCGGACCATCGCAGGACCGGCGGGGCGGTACTTCCACGGACGGCGTCCTTGTTCGATGTATTCGTAATGCGCCATGTCGGGATTGCCAAAGCCTCCGGGCTTATAGAACTTCTTGTGCGGATCGATTTCCACCGTTTCCATGCCGACACGGCTTTGCATATTGCAGAGCACCTCGCCGCGCGGGGTCACGACCATCGATGCACCGCCGATGCTGCCCTGCTCGTTCATGCAGACCGATGCGCGGATGACATAGGCATTGGTGTTATACGCCGCGAATTTCGCCATCATCTCCGAGACATCGTGCGGGTCGGAACGCTGCTGGGAGCATCCGATGATAATGTCCGGCTTGGCGCGCGCGAGCTTTGCATAGCCCTCATAGAAATAGAAATCGTAGCAGGTCAGAAACGCATAACGGATGCCGTCGATCTCGATGACCGTTGTGTCCTCATATTCAAACGTGTAATCGGAATCGAGATGATAATGGGTGGTTTCGCCCGGTGTCAGATGCTGCTTGTAATAGTGTCCGATCTCCGCCCCCGTGCGGTCAAAGGCATATGTCGTATTGCGCAGACCCGTTTTGGTTTCGTGAATGGCGTTGACAAACAGCACGGCATCACAGCGCTTTGCCGTTTCGGCGCATTTTTCGATCAGACGGCGGTTATTTGCCGTATAGCTCTGCAGCATTTCCGCTTCATTCTTTGCAAAGCAAGGCACGTCAGAGGACTCCGGCAGGACGATCAGATCCATCGAATCGTCGCAGGCATCGAGTGCGGAAAGAATCCATGCACTGATGTCGGCGGTTTTCGTATGATCCATTTCGTATTTTGGCTGAATGATACAGACTTTCATTTGTGATCTCCCCTCGCATTGTTCTGATTTCTCATTATCATCCATTTCAGACAAATTCCACCCGGGCAAACATATTCCATGTATCGCCGCCGGTTTCCATTGTTTCTCCGTTTATCTTGGCGGCATTGAAGAGATATGTCCTGTTTCCGTCGAACAGCAGAAACGGTCTTTCGCGGCGCTGCAGCTCGATCACACTGCCATCTGTATATGGGACGGAAAAATCATATGCTCGGCAAGTATTTTTCCGATCCCAAATAATGCCGTCTTCAGACTTGAAAACGACGCCGCCCTTTTTTAGACCTGTATAATATCCGTCATTATCTTCAGCGATCATCACATAACCGTTATCTGTTTTGTAAACGAACATATCCTCAATTTTGGCTTCGGGGAAAAGATCATCGTTCAGAATACGGTATTTTCCATCATAACGCTCCGCCTTCGCTACAGACACCTTCAATGTTCCATCGCGATAATAAAGCAGAACACCGTCTTTGGTTGGTACGGCACACGGGTTGTTGGCATCCGGCGGTAATTCGATCGCCGTATCACTTCGTTCCCATTCGCCGCAGATATCCTTTGTCCGCGCCCAGCCGATCCTGCGCGTTGCCGCTTGGCCGTCCGGATTTCCAATATAGAATAGCACATATTCGTCGCCGATTTTGGTGATATAGGGATTGTGTGCCATCATACTGTCCCAATAATCACCGTCACGCTTACCGATGAGAACTTTTTGAAAAACGAACGGTTTGTTAAGATCGTCCGTTGCTGCCAAGACAATTTCCGAATCGGTAAGATACCCGCCCGGGAAGCCTTTTTCCTTTTTCCAGCGTGCCGCAAACAGAAAATAAGTACCGTTTTCCTTTAGCAGCGAACCACACCAGATATGATATCCATCCATTTGAAAGCCTGTTCCTTTTATGGCAGGCAATAATTTCGGCAGTTTTTCTTCCATGAAGCTTTCCTCTCGCATTGTTCTGATTTCATTATAATCAAATCCCGGCAAAAGTCAAGATGTATGTCGCAAAATCATGAAAGAAATTTACAAAAAAAGGTTGTCATCGGCGCACTTTCGTGATATACTGAAAGAAAAAACGATGGAGGATACATAACCATGACAGAATACGGATATTCCTTTGACTATTCCAAAACCATGATGATGAAGCTGTTTCTGTCCTCGCCGAACGTGCGGGAGAACAGCACCTATGTCAACTGCACCTTTGCAGAGGCACTGGAGGTCATCCGCCAGACTGACGCTTTGACGCTCGGTGTGCCGAAGATCCTCTATCTGGTCGGCTGGCAGTATCACGGACATGACGACAAATATCCTGCGTTCTTCGAGGTCAATCCGGCGCTGAAACGCGACTGTGACGGGGATGCCCGCGACAGTCTGCTTTGGCTGATCGAAGAAGCAAAGCAGTATCACACGACCGTCAGTCTGCATATCAACTTCTGCGATATCTACGAGGATTCCCCGCTGTGGCAGACCTATGTCGCGGCAAACGCGGTCATCCGTGACAGAGAGGGCAATCCGGACCCGATTGAGCGGTACAACGACAAGCCGTGCTACAAGGTTTCCTTCAAGGAAGAATGGGAATCGGGACTGTTTGTGCAGCGGTGGAATCGGTTGTGTGACCTCGTGCCGCTGCGGAAGATCGGTACGGTGCACGTCGACAATTTCCTGTGCTGCTACAACAACTGCCCGGAGGTTGACATTTCCGAGATGCAGGACTACCGCGACAAGATTCTTGACTATCTGCGCCTGCAGGGGGTCGACGTGACCTCGGAGTTCACCTACCGCGAGGGGCCTGCCGGACGGGAGACCTACAGTCATTTCTGCATGGGAACAACCATGTATCCGATCCGGTGTCTCGGTAAGATTCCGGCACTGTGGTGGTTTGACAATCTGCGGGATGAAGAATACCTTGCTTATCCGCCGGCATATTTCGGCGGCGGTCTGCCGCATGACAGCGCGTTTGCCGATGTGTTCTACGGCAATATCCACGGTGAGGAGCTGTGGATCGGCGACAAGCTGCAATCGGGTGCGTGGGAGTCGGAGTACCTGCGCCAGTTTGCGATGATCGAGCTGCCGTACTTCTGGCTGTGCCGGCATAAGCGCCTGTCGGTTGTCAATCACGCCGACGGCACAAAGACCGTGTACTGCTCGGACGGCATTGTCTGCCGCGGTCGGGACAAGTCGATTATGCAGAACGGTCAGATGCTGAAAAACGACCGCTTTGTCTGTCTGCCTGTGCCGTGGATGGAGGATGCATATCTGGCTTATGCAGATGACGAAGGTGAACGCACGCTGAATCTGCCCGGTGCAAACGGCGGATACCGTATGCAGAGAATTACCGCCGATGGTCTTTGTGACGCAGGTGAGGTGACAGCGGCGGACGGTAAGGTTACGGTGACCTTTGCCGGGGCAGATGCGTATCTTCTGCGGCGGTGATCAGATAACATTAAAATAACAAATGATAATATGAGGTTCCCATCATGAAAGCAAAGCATTTGAAAACGCTGTCATCCATAGCCCTTTGTGCTGCGCTGTTGTCGGTATCCGTACAGACAGCGGCAATCACACTCCCGTCAGACGAAAATGACACGGCGCAGGCACTGTATGAGGTCGGCATTTTGCGCGGGGACGGCGTGAATTTCAAACTTGACGAAATTCCTGACCGACTGCAGGCATCCGTCATGGTTGTCCGTATGCGTGGGGAGGAAGCGATGGCAAAGGCGGCGTATGCGTCAGGCGAAATCACCAATCCGTTCTCCGATGTCACGGAAGAATGGGCAAAGCCGTATGTCTCATGGTTGTATGACAAAGGCATTACGATGGGCATTGGCGATGGAAAATTTGGAAATTCAGACTGTACGCCAGAAATGTATGCAACATTTATGCTTCGTGCGCTTGGATACCGCGACACCGGTGACAACATTGACTTTACATATGCCGATTCCGTCGCGTATGCAAAAGAAAAGCAGCTCTATACCGACGCAATGGACGGTGATACCTTTGACCGCAGTACAATGGCGGGCATGACGTATCTTACGCTTGCCGCCGATGTTGTCGGAACCGGACAGAGCCTGCTTCGATCGCTTGTTGACAGAGGTGCGATTGATGCGGGTGCTGCATCCGATTTGTTCACAGCTTACGGTGAAACGGCACCTCTGCCGCAGGTTGATCTCGGCGGCGGCACGCTGACCATACTGGAGGAAGCCGATGTTTCTTTTACGCCGCGTACCTTTGTCGGCAAGGACGGTGAGGGCAGTGATCTCATCGACGATGCACTTTTGGCGCGGCGCATCCGTACCGAGGATCTGTGCAATATGGTCATCGAATCGGTTGTGTATGAAACCGAAACATACAGACGCAATCTTCTCAATGCTGTCATGGCAGCAGAACCGATGTATGATCTGACGCTTGGCTCTGTCACGATCGGTACTTATTTTGCGGCAATCGGTGTTCTCCGTGATCTTGCATCTGTGGACGGTTTGAATCTGAACAATTCGTGGTGGGATGCATCCCTCAATCGCGGACTATCTATCGGCGGGATGCAGTTTATGGCATCGGGCGACCTGCTGCTGCCGGACGACCGGGCGCTTTCCGTGCTGTATTATGCGCCCGATCATGTGAAAGCTCTGATCGGCGAAGACCCGGCGGATGCTGTCCGGGACGGCAGATGGACGCTGGATATGTTGTATACCATAGCCAAAGCCGCAAGTGAACATGAAAGGAAGCCCGACAGTATACAGACCGATGACCGTCTGGTGCAGAAGCTGTATGTCGGTGCAGGCGGTCATGTGATCGGACGCGACGAGCAGGATTATCTGACGATTGACGTCGATTTACAGCATACAGCGGCGGTGCTTGACAGCTACTCTGAAATACCGGGGATTCGGTGGAATACGGAAACCGGCTACGATTTTGCCGCACAGGGTCTTTCCGAGGGCGGTACCGTTCTTGTCTGCGACACGCTTGCCAATATTGGCAGATATGTGGTGCCGTCGGGCGGAATCTCGGTTCTGCCGATGCCAAAGTATGACGGGGAGCAAGCGGATTATCGCTGTATGGCTGATCTCGATGCGATGCGTGTGCTTTCCCTTCCGCAGACGCACAAATATGATGAGATTGGGACTGTGCTCGAAATTCTGGCATCCGAATCCGGAAATCTCGCCGATGCTTTCAGGGTCAAATATACGGAAGCGAACAAGACGGGTATGCTCGATCTGATTCTTGACTGCGGCGTGGTCGATCTGACATCAGCTGATTCGCACATTGAAGATGTTATGAAAAACCTGACAGCCAATCCGTACAGTGTATCCACGATCTTTGCGCAATATGAAAAAGTGCTTGATAAAAGCCTTGAGAAATTCAATAGCATGGTGAAGCAGCTGTGGACTTAACCGAAGCGTCGGTTGGGTGCATATGTATCTGCAAACATTCTGTCATGCGGGTGGATCAATTTCAGTGACATGAAACGGGGCTGTTGCAAGTTGAAAACTTGCTGCAGCCCGGGGGCACGAAGTGTCCCGGATTTCCCGGTTTTCATACGAAAATCGAATGAAAATGCCCCTCGTTTGAGGGGCAAGGGAAACTTCCAAGGAGGTGTTGCAAGAACTTGCAACACCTCGTGCGTTCTCTATAGGTTTTTTTCACCAGCCAAAGAAATCAAACCAGCTGGGGTAATCATCGCTGTGGCCGAAGCCTTCGGAGGGCTGTTCCTGTTCGGGCTCGGTTTCCGGGGTTTCAGCCTCTGCCGGTCTGACGCCGAGCGTGACGGTCAGCACGACATCAACATATTTGCCGCGTTCCAGTCTCGCAACGGTGATTTCCACCGTCTCGCCTGCCTCATAGTAGGACAGGGACGAGCGCAGGTCACTGTAGCCGGTGATCGTGTCGTGGTCAAACTTGGTGATGATGTCGCCCGCGTACATACCGGCAGTACCCGCAGGTCCGTCCTCCTGTACGTCGGAGACATACAGACCGATGGGCATCTTGTATGCCTGCGCAATCTGTGCGTTGATGTCCTGACCGGGCGTGATGCCGAGATAAGCCGCCTTATCGGGGTCGGTGATCTCCACACGCGTTGTACGGCTCATCAGATCCTCAAGGATCGGCATTGCCGTATTGACGGGAATCGCAAAGCACATACCCTCAACGGCTTCATCGGAGTATTTTGCCGAGTTGATGCCGATGACCTGTCCCTTCATGTTGACCAGCGCACCGCCGGAGTTGCCGGGGTTGATCGCCGCATCGGTCTGGATGAGGTAGGTCGTGTTGCCGTTGGAGTCGGTCACCGCACGGTTGAGCGCGGAGACGATACCCTGCGTGACGGACTGACCGAAGCCCAGCGCGTTGCCGATGGCGACAACGCCCTCACCGATGACGAGTGCATCGGAGTCACCGATCTCGGCGTAAGCGATGGCAGACATCGTTTCTGCGGGGATGTCAGCGAGGTTGACGACGATGATGGCAAGGTCGTTGATCGCATCCGTACCCTTGACAAGTGCCTTGCATTCCTGCTCGTCGACAAACTGGACGGAAATTTCGGTCGTGTCTGCGATAACGTGGTTGTTGGTGACAATCAGAAGCTCCGTTTCGTTCTCCCCGACAATGATGCCGGAGCCGGACGATGCGGTCTGATAGGTCTGTGCGCCGAAGAAGGAGTTGACCGTGGTCTCGCCGATGCAGTTGATGGAGACCATCGCAGGTTCCATGATGATATTGATCTGTGGGATGGTCAGGTTGCCCTGCATGGCGATCTGCGCCTTTTCCAATGCTTCCTGCATCACGGTGGATGCCGACTGCAGCTGACCGGAAACGGAGCCGTTGAGCTGCGGCGGAACACTGCTGTCTTCATCGGTCACGCCCGCACCGACCGGATCGCCCGGTGTATAGCCGCCGCGGTTAAAGCCGCCGGTCACTCCGAGGAAGACCGCACCGGAGACAACGCCGAAGATCAGTGCAAGGGCGACGAACGATGCCGCTTTCTTAATGAATGCGCCCCGCTTTTTCTTCGGTTTGGCCTCGGCGGAAGCGCCGCTGTTCTGTGCGGATTTTGCAAAGGTCTGGCTGTAGGGCTGGCCGGTGTACGGATTGAAGCTCTGTGAGGAAGCCTGCTGTGTCTGCTGCGGCTGTGCCTGCGATTCTGTTCCGTTGTCATACGGGGTTTCGCGGTGGAACTGCTGTGACTGTGCAAACGCCGCATTCTGATTTTCATGCTTCTGTGCGTACAGATCGTTGCTCTGTGCGTTTTCTGCCTCCGGTTCGGCTGCTGCCTGTACGGGCTGCGCCTGTTCTGCGGGAGCATGTACAGCGGTGGGTTCTTCGTTCTGCTGCGGTGCTGTGACAGGCTCGTTCTGCGGGCTGTTCTGTTCGTTTTGCAGGTTGTTATATTCGTTGTTCATACATTTACCTCCTGTTGAAATTGTATGTGCATTCCGCTGCCGTTTCCGGTGCGGATGTCGTATGCCGTTTACCTTTTCGGTGTCTATAGTATACCGCAAAAGTATGACAGATGCGTGAAAAGTGTGTCAATTTTTTTGAAAAATCGTTTATCGCTTTTTGACAGTATGTGATTTGTGCAATCACATCACACGAATATGTTATCTGTTTTTCAGATTCACAGCCTCGACCAGCGTACGGATCTCCTCTGTGGTGCGTACGACCTCATCGTGCAGCCCCTGTGCCGAGACACGGATACAGCCGTGTCCCATGACGATGACCTGCTCCAGTGCATCGGAGGTGGCGACGCGTACTTTGTGTGCACGGCCGATGTCATAGGTGACCTTTTCAATATAGGTATCTGCCGTTTCGTGTGAGCGTGTATAGATGACATACATGCCGGCGTGCCGTTCGACCGATCCGCGGCCGTCCTTGACACGGTAGGCATCAAAGACGAGAATCAGATTGCACTTTTTGTAGCCCTGGTAGTTGGACAGGATGTGGATCAGTGTCCCGCGGGCAAGATCGAGCGAATCGCGTGCGAGGGTTTTGAGCTCGTCCCAAGCAAAGATGATATTGTAGCCGTCGACCAGCAGATATTCTTCGGAGGGGTCGAGCAGCTTCAGATAGGTTTCGCGCGTCGGCTGTACCTCGGTAACCGGAGGCGGCGGAACAAAGATCGAGCGCGGGGAGATCGGACCGTAGGTGCGCTCGAAGATCTCGCGCAGCTCGCGGTCCTCCTCCATTGCCTCGGCATAGGAATAGGGCTTTGCATGGCTTCGTCCGCTGCGGGAGGACAGCACACGGCCTGAGCGGGTCGGCTGCTGTTCGTTATCGGTTTTCTGACGGCGGGAGAAGACGTTTTCGACGTGCATGTGTTCCTCTGCTTCCTGCCACGGAATATGAATGCCCGCGCCCTGATGACAGAAGACCGAATCGGCGGGGAATGCCGTGTCATGCTCCGGCTCATAACCGATCGATGCGACGACCGTGTCCTGCTCTCTGCACGGCGCGTAGCCGTGGAATGTCAGGGAAAGACGGCCGCGGCCGCGTGTATACGAGGCGACCTCCAGCGGGTAGGGGCGTGCTTCGCCTGATGCACCGGGGAATGCATGCATTTTGGCGGCAGGTGCGCATCCGGTCAGACGGGCCATGCCGGTGTCGTCCTCCATTTCTATGGGATGGATGACGGCGTTCATTTGGGTCAGATCGGAAATTGCGCGTCCGGCGCAGTCCTGCGGAACGGTCAGACGGAAATTATACCACGGCTCCAGCAAAACACAGAGGCTGTCGCGGCGTGCCTTCATCAGCCCCTGCCGCAGCGCACGTGTCGCCGCCTGCAGAAAATCGCCGCCCTCGGTGTGCTTGATGTGTGCGCGGCCGCCGGTCAGAACGATGCGCAGATCGGTAAGCTCGGCGCCGGTCAGTGTGCCGGTCGGGAGCGCTTCCTCCAGCTGCGAGAGGATCAGACGCTGCCAGTTGCGCGCAAGTGTGTTTTCCGGTACGACAGAATCAAAGGTCACGCCGCTGCCGGGTTCCCCCGGCTCAAGCAGCAGGTGCACCTCTGCATAATGCCGCAGCGGTTCAAAGTGGCCGGCGCATAGGACGGAATCGGACAGCGTTTCACGGTAGACGATCGTCCCCTGGTCAAAAGTCACGGATAATCCGAAGCGTTCCTCAATCGTATGCGCAAGAACATCCATCTGGATTTCCCCCATCAGTGAGATGTGGATCTCACCGCTCTCCGGGTGAAGCGTCAGATGCAGCATGGGGTCTTCTTCTTCCAGCTGATACAGCCGTGCATAAGTCTCCTTGACAGGTGTTCCGGCAGGCAGAGAAAGTCGGTAGGTCAGGACAGGCTGCAGAACCGGTGCGGGTGCATCCGATTCCGTCCCGAGTCCGTGTCCCGGAAAGACATGCGAAAGACCCGTGACACAGCAGATGTCACCGGCTGCTGCCGCGTCGACGGTTTTGTATTTTGCACCGGAGTAAATACGGATCTGGTCGATCTTTTCCTCCCAGACAGGTGTGCCATCCTCATCCGTCTGCCGTGCGGACAGTGGGGTTTTGACACGAAGTGTGCCGCCCGTGAGCTTGCACCATGTCAGACGGCTGCCCTGCGGGTCTCGCCCGACCTTGAAGACCTTTGCCGCAAAGGTGTCCGGATAGGACGGTTCCTTTGTGTAGGTGCCAAGCAGGCGCAGAAGCGTTGAGACGCCCTCCATTTTCAGCGCTGAACCGAAAACGCAGGGGAAGACGGACCGCGCAGCGATCGCATCGCAAAGCGATTTTTCCGACAGCGTACCTGTATCCAGATATTCTTCCATCAGTTGTTCCGAGCACATCGCCGCTTGTTCGTCAAACAGACCGCGGTCATCGTCCATCGACGAAAAGTTGATGCAGGACGGGGACAGGCGGGTATGCAGGTGTTCCATGATCTGCGTGGGATCGGTATCCGGCAGATCCATTTTGTTGATGAAGCAGAAGGTCGGGATGCCGTGCTGCCGCAGAAGCCGCCAAAGGGTTTCTGTGTGCACCTGAACGCCGTCTGAGGCGCTGATGACCAGCACCGCATAATCAAGCACCGACAGGACACGTTCCATTTCCGACGAAAAATCGGTATGGCCGGGTGTATCGAGCAGATACAGTGTCATGTCCGGCGTTTCCAGTACCGCCTGCGTTGAGAAGATTGTGATGCCGCGCTCCCGTTCCAGAGCGGCCGTATCGAGAAAGGTATCCCTATGGTCAACGCGGCCGAGCGAACGGATACAGCCGCACAGGTATAGCAGTCCCTCGGACAGGGTCGTTTTGCCCGCATCCACATGTGCCAGGATCCCGAGTGTAAGTTTTTTCATTGCAAGGTCTCATTTCTGTTGATAATATTATTATTATATCACGGATTTTTGCAAAAATCTCGTTTTTTTGCAAATCGTTTCAGAAAATTCACAGACAGGGTTGATTTTTGGACGGAAGATGTGTATAATGGTAATAAAGGCTCCCTCCACGAGGGAGCTGTCACCGCAGGTGACTGAGGGAGTTATCCCGGAGCAGGCGCTGCACCGCACAGGTGAAGAAGATCCCGAAAGCATCTTCTGTTGAGGGTGTTATTTTCGATCCGTCGTCAATGCAAATGATAACTCCTTCCGTCACACTTCGTGTGCCACCTCCCTCGGAGAGGGAGGCTCATAAATACAGAAAGGACACCACCATGGACATCACAAAGTACTACGCAATTCCCGGTGAAAACCCGCTTGACAATATCCCCGCAGACGGCGGATTTGCAGGCATTTTTCGTACCATCGGCTGTATCGGCGACAGCCTGTCCTCGGGCGAATTTGAATCCCTGAATGAGGCAGGACAGCGCGGGTACCACGATAAGTTCGAGTATTCGTGGGGTCAGTACCTCGCGCGGCTCGTCGGTGCCAAGGCGTAC
>JAFTLK010000078.1 GCA_017455975.1 Clostridia bacterium
AATCTGCTCATCAGTTAAGGATTTGCCTTTTCTTTTGCCGCGGTAGATCTGCTTCTGTTCGTTGAGCCATTTGTTCACCCAAATTCCATCAGGAGCATAATCTGCCGGCATTCCTTCCAGGGTTCCGTGCCCGTCATAGTATTCCTTTGCCAGACGGTACCGCACCTGCCACGGGTCTTCCTTTTCCCAGACCATGCCGACAGCACTGAGTGCTTCATAGCGTTCGGCTGACATTCGACCGGCACGGTATTCATCCAGCCGATTGGATAACCAGTTATAGAGGACCAAACCATTCGGAGAACGATAGGTACACGGAACATTCAGATGTCCGTGATCCCGAAAGTATGTGGTCGCTTCCTGCAGACCCTCATTCCATTGCCGGGTGTATTTATCCTCCCACTGCATTCCGATGGCTTCCAGACGTTTTTTCTGCTCCTCCGGAATCGATGCGGGATTCTTCTGGTATTTTCTGCGCAGACGGACAAGCCAGGTTCCCAGCTTCAATCGGGTTTCCGGGCAGACATAGTCAAACAGCATATCCAGATTGCCGTGTTTTTTGTAATAGTTCAGTGCCGCGGCATAGTTTTTCTCAAACAGATAATCGAACTTATCCCAGATTATGCCGATGGCATTGAGTGCAGTCACGCGTTCCGGTGTCAGATAATTTGTCTTTACCTTACCTGCATACCATGTACGCATATTACAGATCCAGTTTCCGAGCCGGATGCCGCTGTCGGTCACATAATCGGCTTTTACATCCGCATTGCCGTGTTGATCGTAATACTCTTTCAGCGCCGCAAAGTTTCTCTCCCAGTTCATGTCGGAGATACTCTGCCAGATCATGCCGATTGCGTCCAGCTTTGCAATGCGATCCGCGCTGAGATGCCCGTAAACCTGACCGCTTCTCACTCTGCGCTGGGTCATAATCCAGTTGCCGAGGGAATAGCCGTCAGGCGTTTTGTACCGCTTCGGCACGTTGAGATTGCCATTGTTTTCGTAATAAGTTTTCGCATACCCGTACATCACATCCCACGATGCTTCGAGGGTATCGTTCAGAGAATCAAACAGCACCTTGCAGTCCCGGACTTCGTCGACAATTTTGAAGTGCTCGGTAACAATTTCATCCGCTTCGCCGAGGTCGCGGTAATAATTGACGGCGACCTGCATTTCTTCCTCAATGGCGGAAATGCTGTACAGATTTTCAAAGTTGTTGACAATGTCAAAGATCACAGCACCGGATTTGCTTGACGCCGACAACGCGCGACCGATCTGCTGCTTATATATGATGGGGGAAATCGTCGGACGGAGCAGGATAACACCGTCGATATCGTCCACATGAACGCCTTCATTGAGCATATCAATGCAGAACAGCAGCTTTAGATGCTCGCTTGCATCCGCTTTGAAATCGGCAAATGCCTGTGAGGCAGCAGGATCGTCGGAGTAGGCGGAGTAGACGTTCGGATTGGGATCCACTTTGGAAAACCACTCCGGCGCTTTAGCAATCATCTCGTTCATATGTTCCGCGTTGGCGCAGAATACAATGTACTTTCCATGCGCCGCGGTCATATGCTTCTGAAAAATCACGTCAAGACCGTCAGCCTTGTCAAGCGCACGGCGGAGCGCATCCAGATAGATTTCAGCTGCATCGCGGACAGCCTTGTTTTTTGCCTGACGGACTCTGCGCTGATACTTTTCAAGATCTTTCTGATAGGAGAATACCGACAGTACATACTTCGGCGGATGCAGAATTCCGCGGACAATGGCTTCACCGAGGGTCATCTCGGATGCAATGTTTCCGTCGAACAGCTCGTCCGCCATGTCGCGCCGGTTGTCAAGATAGCGGATATTGGTAGCAGACAGACCGAGAATCGGTGCGTTGGGGTAAGTTTTCAGAAGTTTCTGAACTCCTTCGCCCCACATTTCAGCGCCTGCACGGTGGAATTCATCAAGAATGATGTAGTCAGCCTGTATTTCATCCAGTTCGGACTGCTCCATCAACATCAGCTTCGCATAGGTAAAAAACGTAATGTTTTCGGGCGCATATCCGCCGGTGATTTTCTTCAGATTTTCAATCTGTGTTTCAAAGATATACGAGGACGGGGACAGCCAGCAGATGGTTTCATCCGTGTGGGTTTCGCATAATTTGAATCCGATGAATGATTTTCCCGTTCCCGTGGGGTGTATGATCGCCGCTTTTCCGGTTTCCGCAAGCATTTCTTCGGCGGCATTGTATGCGGTTTCGTTATGGGGAAATAAAGAAATCACACAAACCACCTCTGCTTCTGTTACGGGAGATGATTCATGTGATCTGCGGGTGACGGTGTATAAGGTACACCTTTTTTGCCGGGATAGGAAACCTGTATGATGACATGAAGCCTTCTCCAAAAATCAACGATATTATACAGAATATATTATATCACATAATCAATTTTTTGTCAACGAATTAACGGCACAAAAGGTGTAGGAATCGCTCCGAATCTTACCAAATTGATCGTCTGTGCTCAAATATTCACAGATTTTGTCCGATCCGACCGTCCTGCAGAGTTTCTGTGCGGCGGTCTTTTTTTGCCCATCTCTGAAACGTAGTGTGCGCCACACCGAGAAGTTCCGATGCCTGACGTCCCGACAGCTCGCCGTTCTGCCATTGAAGATACACGGTATCGTAATTTTCGGGACGCTGCTTTTCATGTCTTCCGCAGTGCACACCTCTTGCTTTTGCTGCATCGATTCCCTCACGCTGGCGCTGTTTTATGAATTCGCGTTCGGTCTGAGCGACATAGGAAAGCAGCTGCAGCACAATGTCTGCAATCAGCGTTCCCGTCAGATCACGTCCGTTCCGGGTGTCCAGCAGCGGCATATCCAGCACAACAATGTCAACTTTCCTTTCCTTCGTCAGAATCCGCCACTGTTCCAGAATTTCGTCATAATTCCGTCCCAGCCGGTCGATACTCTTGATTACAAGTGTGTCGCCCGGCTTCAGTTTTTTCAGCAGCCTGCAGTACAGCGGACGTTCGAAATCCTTGCCGGACTGTTTTTCGATGATCATCTTTGAACGCTCGACTCCAAATTCTGTCATGGCAATAATCTGCCGGTCTTCGTTCTGTTCCCGGGTGCTGACCCGGATGTATGCGTATGTATTCATGCTGTGTTTCCTCCTTGCAGCAAATGATTAACATGTTAATTTTACCACCGGAATGGAAACCTGTGATGATGAAAAATACCACACAGAAAACTCTTTTGTGCGATTTATCGTAACTATACCACAAATCGCGCAATTATACGATATATCGTATACATAATTTTTCCAAACAGTGTAAAATATATATGAACGATAAATCGCACAGGGAGGGATACCATTGCATACCAAAGAAGCCGTGGCAAAACAGATTATACAGTTATGCGAAGAAAAGAATATCGCAGTGAATGCACTGGCTACCCGCTCTGGTGTGACGCCTTCCACGGTGTACAGTATGTTGAACGAAAAAAGCCAGAATCCCGGTGTGGTTTCCATCAAGGAACTGTGTGACGGGCTTGGCATTACGGTCAGAGATTTTTTCGACTGCGACTTATTCGATGATACTGAACAGGAAATACAGTGAATCATATAGAATCAGAAGGTGATGAATCATGCGTGATGAGCATCCGATGATCGGTCGGATAAACGCGTACACCCAATCTAACCGCATAATCAGACGACGTAGAACAACATAGGTTGGCTGCGTTCCGAAGAATACTACAGCACAAGGCTGCCGGCCTATGGGTATTGGCAGAGGTATTGTGCTGTTTTTTGTTATTTTGTGGAGGTTATCATGAGTATTTGCAGAAAAATCCGAAAGAATATAGCATCGAAATTATTGGGCAAGGATTTTCTATCCCGGAGAAAATGATTCCATAAATAAAGTATACAACATTGTTTCCTCTGCGCGGAATGACTTGAAAAACGTACAGGTGAAAGATCTTCTTCCTCCTGCCGATGCAGAAGGATATCATTTCAACAGTAAGTATCATGTCATTACTGACCTCTCCCGTTTTGATGAATTGTTTGATGACATCATCAATAACAGCTCGTCCTACCGCACATATATGAACTGCGTGCAGATTTTTGAAATGTACACAGACGATATCTGGCTTGACATACCGGATAGCGAAGTCGAACTTCAGCGGTTGTACCATCACCAGAAGTATTTTACCATTCTTAATAAACTGCTCACCATTCTGTATGACAGCGGCGATTATGACGGTGTACGTAAGGTTGCGGAAAAAGGACTGCAGATAGAACCTGGACATACATATGTTGAAGTGGATGAAAAGGTGGCGGAGTTCATGGAAAAAGAACGCCCCAAACCTGCCCGTGGCAAACGAAAAGCACATCGAAACAAAGCACAGTATTTTCTGGATGCCGGTGATGGAATCGAAGAAGATACGCTGATCCGACTGTTTCACGAGGAAGAACAGAATGACCGGCTTCATGAAACATTGGAACAGGCAATGCGAATGTCCCTGACTGCTGTTCAGTACCGAAGAGTACATATGCGATTCTGTGAACGCAAGAGTTATAAAGTAATTGCGCATGAGGAAGGCGTGGGAATCAGCACAATCGAATCATCTATTGAAAAAGGCATTCAGAAACCGCGCAAATATATTTGTAAACATTCTGTGAACTGACTGTAAAACAGCCCTGAAAATGTCGTGGTGTATGAAAGGACATTTTCTGTTTCTTCTCCACCTCGCGGCGCGGTAACAGTTTAACCCCGTCCGGGGCGCAGGTTCCTTGACAACCGAATACCTCCCGCAGATAACGAACTTTCCGGCAGATTCCGTAAGGATTCTGCGGTAGCCAAACCGAAGGGTGCGCCGAGACTCCTGCAAAGGATAGCGATCAATACCATCTCGGAAAAGTCAGGTAGCAACCGATTGGCGATGACAACGGAGAGCTGAGACTCCCCACCAGCTACAGTCCGAGCGTGATAACAACCGTCGCAGGCAATAGAGTGAGAGGTTCCAAATGGATGTACGAGTGCCGACAGCTTCAGGCAGTCATGCGGGAGAAGAAAAAGAAAAAACGCAGGAAATCCACCGGTCAATGATCGGCAGAATCCTGCGCAAGTTCAAAGTCTTAAATCCAAAGCTGACAGCCATCGGGCATTCACATTATATGCCCCCGAACACCGCTGTCAGCTTTTCTCTAAGGCCCTTGAGCAACATTACAATATAGGAGGAAAAACAAAATGAGCGTAACGGCCATGACCCAGAGCGATGCTTACAAACTCATGCTCCGGGAATACCCCGACATCATGAGCGTGGAACAGGTCAGCGAGGTTCTCGGCATCAGCACCAAGACCTGCTACAAGCTGCTCCGTGCGGGAACGATCTGCTGTCTGAAAGTGGGACGTTCCTACCGGATCCCCAAAGCGCACCTGTTCACCTACATGAGCATCGGCGGCGAAATTGTTGAAAAATAACGTATAACGCGGTAACATCCTTTACAATCCTGCGTTGGCAATGTATAATATTATCACGTTGACAACAGGTGTTACTGCAAAAGACAAGGAGGACAAAAATATGGTAGCAGGACACCTCAGTGAGAAAAAAGGATTCTACTACGCGGTTATCACCTATACCGACCAAACCGGAAAGCGCAGATCGAAGTGGATCCCCACCGGGCTTGCGCTCAAAGGAAACAAAAAACGTGCCGAAGCATTTCTGCTGGAAGCACGTCAGAACTTTCAGATTCCCGATGATTCCCTCCGGGAAGATCTGTTATTCGCTGATTACATGGAACAATGGCTGGAGATCATCAAAAGCTCCGTCACACTCTCGACCTATTCGTCCTATTCGGAATGCGTGAAGCGGATCATCGCTCCCTATTTCCGTGAACGGAAGATCACTCTGCAGGAGCTTCAGGCCAAGGACATCCAGAACTTCTACCTGCATGAATTGGAGCGGGTCAGCGCAAACTCCGTGATCCATTACCATGCCAACATCCACAAGGCACTGAAATATGCAGTGAAGATCGACCTGATCCCCGTCAATCCCGCAGACAAAGTGGACCGACCCAAGAAAGAAAAGTTTGTGGGAAGCTATTATGAAGCAGATGAGATCAATCGTCTCTTTGAAGCGGCGCAGGGGACACGGCTGGAAATTCCGATCCTGCTGGGTGCATTCTATGGACTGCGCCGGAGTGAAGCCATCGGGCTGAAATGGAACGCCGTGGATTTTGACAACAACACGCTGACCATCTGCCACACAGTGGTGCAGTGTAAGATCGACGGCAAAACCGAAATCGTCGCATCCGACACCACAAAGACTAAATCCAGTATGCGGACTCTGCCGCTGGTGCCGTTTGTGAGAGACCGCCTTCTGCAGCTCCGTGAGGAACAGGCGCAAAACCGTAAGCTGTGCGGAAACTGTTATAACAGAAAGTTTCTCGACTACATCTGCGTGAACGAGATCGGTGATCTGATCAAGCCGGACTACGTTTCCGAGCAGTTTCCGCGGCTGCTTGAAAAGTACGATCTGCGGCGTATACGGTTTCATGATCTCCGGCACCCGTATGTCAAGCACACGACAAAAAATTTTAGCTTGCGCTTGAAGTTTTTTCAAGCGCAGCCGGTTCCTGATGCTCTGCGAAAAACTGGCGGAGCTTTTCTGCATCTTCGGGAAGGATGGAACCCTATCCTGTCCCTCTGTTTCAGCAATAAAAACTACTTTGCGACCTTTACCGGCGCAGGGGGAT
>JAFTLK010000079.1 GCA_017455975.1 Clostridia bacterium
ACACTTATTTGTGCTTGACAAGATGATTCTAACACTG
This sequence comes from Clostridia bacterium, assembly GCA_017455975.1. Lineage (GTDB taxonomy): Bacteria > Bacillota > Clostridia > Oscillospirales > CAG-272 > RGIG3925. The sequence continues at coordinate 38 of JAFTLK010000079.1, forward strand.
ATTAATATACTGTTTTCAGCAAGAAGTACCTCTACGACTCCTCCTACCGTGCGTTGTAGTTTGTCTTTCCCCCATAAACAGTATACAACAAATTTGTTACAAAATCGTCGCTAACCGCCAGCTTTCATACCTATTTGTGCTGACGCTTTAGCGGCAGAATGGAGATTAATATGACAAAACCTATCCGCGTCGGTCTTATCGGTCTTGGCAGAGCCGGTAATGGTATGCACCGTTCTGAACTTCGCACAAGAGGTGATAAGTTCCAATTTGTCGCAGTCTGTGACTGCATTGAGGAACGTACTGTTGGTTTTGTGGAAGAATTCGGCAGCCGTCCGTATACCAAGATCGAGGATATTCTGGCAGATCCCGAGGTCGAACTCGTTACCATTGCGACCCGTTCCGTTGACCATTACAAGCATGCGAAGATGGCACTGGAAGCCGGGAAGAATGTTTTCCTGGAAAAGCCTTTCTGCATGTCCAGCAAACAGGCACGTGAGTTGATCCGATTGGGAAGTGAACCTGCAGGTCCTCACCTCTTCATCCGTCACAACAGACGCTTTGAAGCTGGTTTTGAGACTGCAATGGAGATTATCGATTCCGGTAAACTTGGCGATGTCTATGAAATCAAACTGACTAGAAACGAGTATCAGCGCAGAAATGACTGGCAGACGCTGTCTGAATTTGGCGGCGGTCAGCTTTTGAACTGGGGACCGCATATCATTGACCATTCTCTGCGTTTCTGTGGCGGCGAGTACAAGGATATGTATTCCTGTATCAAGCATGTTGCTGCAGCAGGTGACTGCGAAGACCACATCAAGATCGTCTTTACCGGTATCAACGGTAGAATCGTCGATATGGAAATCTCCGGTGGTGTTGCACTCCTGACCCCTGAATATATGATCTACGGATCGAAAGGTTCTCTGATCTCTACCGGTGACGGATTCCGTCTGCGTTACCTCGATCCTGAATATCCGCGTTCTTCTATTACGGCTGATCCTGCAACACCCGGTTCCGGTGCAAGCTTTGGCAACTCTGAAGAACTGCACTGGTGTGAAGAAACGGTCGGATTCGGTGACGGTACCGACAGAATCTGGGATGCACTTTATGAAACAATCCGTTTGGGCAAGGCATTCCCTGTCAAGCTCGATCAGGCTGCAAAGGTAATTGAAGTCATCGAAGCCGTAAAGAAAGACACTCTGTTTGAAAACAAGTTTTGAGATCGAAGGAGTAACGATATGCTGATTGGTGCCCAGCTTGACACCGTTTATGATTATTGCCATTCTTTGACGGATCTCTCGGAAACACTGAAGAAGGTCGCAGACATCGGTTACCGGACGGTACATGTTTCCGGAACTTGTGATTACGAACCTCAGTGGCTCGATGAAGAACTGAAAAAGAACGGTCTTACTTGTGCGATCACGCACTGCGACGAAGATATAATTTTTGGTGATACCGACCGTGTAATTGCCGAGCATAATATTTTCGGATGCAAGTACATCGGTATTAGCGGTTTCCCTGGAGGTACACCGAAGATCGCAGACTTTATTTCCCAGGCCATTCCGATGGCACAGAAAATGCAGGCAGCCGGAAAAAAGCTAATGTATCACAATCACAACTGGGAGTATGAGGAACGCGCATACGACGGAAGAGTCGTAATGGAATATCTGTCGGATGAGATCCCAGCATTCTTAATGGGCTTTACGTTGGATCTTTATTGGGCACAATTCGGCGGTGCTGATCCGATTTCGGAGATCAAGCGACTGTCGGGGCGATTGGAGTGTGTCCATCTCAAGGATATGCTCGATGCCGAAAGTCGTAAGATGTGCTGGGTTGGTAATGGGTCTGTCATGAATTACGAAAAGATTATCACTGCTCTTATAGACGCGGGAACCGAATACGCGCTCGTGGAACAGGATACCTGCTACGGCGAGAATCCGTTTGACTGTCTCAAAAAAAGTTATGCATATTTGAAGTCATTGGGACTTCAATAAAATAATTTTCCGGACACTGGAAAAAGGCGTGTATCTTTTGGAAGTTTTCCTGTTGAGAACTTATTGTTTTTTAAATTCACATGAATTGAGGTAGTGTCAAGCCTCACATGAAAACTGAGGAAACAACAAAGCATGAATTGAATGGAGGAAAATCGTATGAAACACACAACAAAGCTGTTTTCCCTGACGGCGGCACTTATGCTTCTGCTCTGTGCCTGCAGTGGAGGTGACACCACAACCACATCGGAATCAACGAGTCAAACCACAGAAGCCCCCTCTGGAACCGAGCCAACACCGAAGTATACACTGTCTGACCAAGATTGGGACGGTGCGGAATTTATTATGATGGTGGGTGAAGGTTACGTCGACAGTTTTGTCACCATGGAAACGGGGGATGCTCTGGATGATGCCCGTTACCGAATGGTCCGTACCGTTGAGGAGGGCTTGAATGTCGAGATCTCCGATGTGCCCGTTGACTTTTGGGAAATGAACAATATCGTTACGCAGTATGTTATGTCCGGGGAAAACACCTATGATGCCATCGCCATGATGGATCGCTTTGCTTTGACAGCGGCAATGGCGAACAACTTCATTCCGATCCAGGATGTCGATACCATTCATACCGAAGCAGAATACTGGGGCGGTTCTCTGGCATCTGAAATGACCGTGGCTGGAAATCAGTATTTTGCCATCAGCTCGTCGGATCTCAATACGTTCGACCATACCTCCTGTATTCTCTGGAATACAAAACTCGGAACATCCTTAGGGCTTTCTGTACCGTGGGAGGATGTTTTTGCGGGGACATGGACGTGGAGTGATCTGCAGTCTTATGCGTCTGCAGCCAACCGGGATCTCAACGGTGACGGTGTCTGGACGGATGCCGATCGATATACCTACGGTTTTGCCGATATCCGCGGCGCGGTGAGTACGTTCGTTCAAGCATTCGATATGCGGTTTGTTCAAAAAGATGCTGATGATATTCCCTACATCACAGTCACGGACAATGAGCCTTTGATGGATGTTCTGACAGGGGTGCATGAGCTGTTCTTTACGGGGCCGAACGATGTCATGCAGATGTGTACCAAAGACAACGAGATTCATAATCGCCCTGTCTTTCAGAGTGGCAATATGCTGATGATGATAAGCCTGTTCTGCGATATTCAGAGTGCGCGTGAGATGGAGGACGATTTTGCCGTTCTGCCGATGCCGAAATACGATGAACAGCAGGCATCTTATCGGAGCCGCACGTATGATGCGATCTTTTATTCCGTTCCCGTTACGCAGGATGATGTTACGTTCAGCGGTGCTGTCATGGATGCGTTGTCCTGCGTTGCGTACTACGATCTTGTGCCTGTATATATTGATACGGTGCTCAAGGATAAGGCATCCCGCGACGAAAATTCCAAGCGTGCGATTCAGATCTGCTTTGATACGAGAACTATGGACTTTGGCGAATCGTTCCTTTCAGAATACTTTGGTGATGGTCCATTGACCGATCTGATAAAATCGAAGAACTTCACGCCCGCATCGCATTTTGAAAAGAGCGCCAAGAGTATGGACAAGAGACTGGAAAAGATCATTGAGGGGTTTGTGAATATCGAGGGTTAAATAAAAATTGGGCAAGCTGCAATTGGATGGTATGCCGGATGAGAGAATCTATTATATCAATTCGAAACATGTTTTAGCTCAAAACCTGTTATAATCCACAAAAGAAAGGATGGCTTTTCTTAAAGAAAGCTTTGAGAGTTTCAATATGATTTATGAAACAATACTATATGGCGACGGAATCCACGACGATACGGATGCCATCCGTGAGCGGCTAAAGTGTGGTGGTCATGTCATCCTCAGTAAGGGGGTGTATCTGATTTCAGACACATTATACATACCGGAGAATACTTATTTTCAGTTACAAATGGGGGCGGTTGTACGTCTGGCTGACGGTGCTTGTTGCTGTATGCTGAAAAATGAAGTGGGATATGGCAGGAATATCACCATAGAGGGCGGCATTTGGGATGGAAACAACAGCACCCAAAAGCGCGGAAAGGTATATCCCGACAAGCCATTTTTTATGGGTATCGTCATGCGTTTTGAAGAAGTCACTGACCTGTGTATAAAGAATCTTACAGTCAAAGATCCCGAAAGCTATGCGATTCAGATTCGAAATGTCGACCGCTTTACTGTGGAAAACATCACATTTGACTTTAATATGCTGCGTCCCAATATGGACGGCGTACATATACAGGGCAAAGCGCGCAACGGCGTTGTTCGCAACATCAAAGGTGCCACCAACGACGATATGATCGCGCTGAATTGCGATGATGGCTATGATGACGGTGAAAAAGGTATCATTGCGCAGGGGGACATTGAAAATATCATTATTGATGGCATTTTTGCTGACAACGGTTATACCGGTGTCCGTATGCTTTCATGTGGAAGTAAAATGAGAAATGTGGCGATCCGTAATGTATTCGGTACTTACCGCTTCTATGGTATTTCATTTACGCATCACGATATCATTCCCGGCGCGCCTGTGTGGTTTGACGGCATTGTGTTGGAAAATATATTTGCATCGAAACCACCGCAGGATCCGCCAGTTGATCGGAAATTTATCGACGGTATCGATCGTGTATACGGTGAGGGCTGTCACGATGGTGCGGTACGCTATGCGCCTATTATATGGTTTGCTTCCGGTATTCGCTGTGGCAATATTATCATTCGTAACTTAAATCGAATTGAAGAAGCGATTACAGATGCCAGAACAATACAGATTGACGAAAACGTTCATATCAAGCAGTTGTATTTGTCGGGTATTTCCCAGAAATTTATATCCTGTTTACCACCTTCTCTTATAGATAACCGTGGAAAAATTGATGTGTTTATCAAGGATATTCAAGAGAGTGAAGAATTGTAAAACACAAGGTTAAGATGTTCTTGATATATCTCTGCATCTATCCAAAATTAAGAAATATCAGATGTGGATTGTAAGATGTATCAAAAAATCAACAGAGAAATAATACTTTGGAAAGGTTTTCCTGTCTTGATGTATACTTATCTCAAATATAAGGGTGGGATGAATAGGCGCGAAAACCCATTATGTGTTAAAAGACAGTACTCACAAGATTATGTTATAACAGATAAGGAAAAAGGCGTACGAAGTTTGAATAACATCCGTATTAGTCCGAAAGAAATGCATGACGAAAAAGACTACTGCAAAGTAGTCAAAAAAACAATATTCATACAAGATAAAGAAGTCGCAGGGGTAACAAGATATGAAAAGAAGGACAGCAAGATCGACTTTGTCGTTTGCATTCCCGACGGTCTGACGGCAGAATTCCGCTTCGGTGATACAAAGCAGAACCTCGCAGTCGGCGAAAACCGCATTTCCTGCACACTTTAATCTGACAAGTATATAAAAAAACAGGCGATACAGCATCAAAACTGTATCGCCTGTCTGTTTTCTGTTACTTGATCAAAATCTTTTCCTCGAATGTCCGCATCCATGCATCTGCAATGAGCTTGTGACCGGCTACGAAGCGGTGAAAAAAGGCAATCCGTCAGCACTTGTTACAATGAACAACGGTGTCAAAGACGACCTTTATCGCTGGTATCATGACGAGGACTTTACATCAGGTGAATTCAATGACTTTACCGTCATTCCGGGCAATACTGACGTTTCTCCCTCCGTGCCGCATATTTTTTACTCATCTCGGAGTTTCTCCCGACGGGAATCCGTGGGGCGGCTGGAGAAGATCGGGCTGTATACGGGACGGTGCCTACATGCGGGACTATGTCAGAGAAGTCAATGCCTGCGGCGGCGTTGTCAGCATTGACATTCAGATCCGCGATGACAGCACCTTTGATGAAGAACAGCTGCGGTGTCTGTTCGAAATCAACAAATAACAGTATTGGCGAGCTTTGGCAGAGAGGTATACAGACATGAAATCATCTGTGGAAAAGCGTCAATGAAGTTTCTGAAATCTACCCTCAAAAGAATACAGATTTTGGCGTGATTCAATACCATCATATCCAATTACAGGCACATTAGCAATCTAATGCAAAACACATGTGTAAACATAGTTGTAATTAAGTCATTCTTAATTTCACTTATATTGTTCTATTACACCTCAACAAGGTGAAAATTCAAATTTTTGAGGATGAAATCAAGCATTTGCTTCGAAAAGAAGCCAAAAATGCTTGATTTTTTTGCTTGAATGATGAAAAAGTCCTTGACAAATCGCAGCAGGTAAAACTGCGAAATCCATTCTCGTTTCCTGCGGCGCGCGGCTTGCCGTGTTCGATATTGCGGAACTCCGTGAAGTGACTGCTTACGATGAACTGGAACTTGATACCCTCGGTGACAGAAAGACAGCGTTATTCCTCATCATGTCAGACACAGACGACAGCTTCAATTTCCTAATCTCCATGTGCTATGAGCGGTGGGCGAAGGTGTACAACCTCAAGCAGATGGCGCAGACGGTCACTACCTGCGCGAGCATGGGTTGCTCAACTACGACGATTTGAAACTGAAATCCGCCGATGCGTCGCACGGTACTCTGCCTTGTCCGCGCGGATCAAAGCCACAGAAAAGCGCATGGCGGAGATCGCCGTGTTGAAGACGCACATCATCAACTATGCAAAAACGCGTGAGGTGTACGCCGGCTACCGCAAGGCCGGGTATTCGAAGAAGTATCTCGCGGAAAATGAAAGGGACATCCTGCTGCACAAGGCGGCGAAGAATCAATACAACGGCGAAGTTGAACACCAGGTGTTCAACTTCGCCGGCCGAGGTGTTCAGGTTTATGCGCCATATTCAAAGAATGCGTTTGATGAGCAGGGGCTGAAGAAACTTCCGATGGTGAAAGCGCTGCAGGAGGAATATGCGGAACTGCTCGCGGAGAAGAAAGCAGCATATGCGGAATACCGTGCGGCACGGGATGAGATGAAGGCGCTGGTGATCCATCGTGCTAACGTGGAGCAAATTCTGAGGATGGATCTGGAGCGGGAGAAAAACGAGCACAACCGTTGGTGAACGGTTATGCTCGATCAAGCGAACGAAGTCGCGCTGCCGCAGATGCAATCTGCGATCAAAGGGTTTGGGATGCTTCCCAACAAGCTGTACAGAGGTTGTGGTGCCCTCTGTGCCCTGCTTGCAGAGAATGTAAATCTATGAAGTCCTAGCCTTAGTCGATGTAATCATATTCCCGCAGACCCCGCCGATCACTGCACCAAGCGCGTTATGAATGATGTTATCTACTTCCGGATACCCGAGTACAAAAATATATTGTGCAAACTCAATACCGGTACTCATCAGCAAGAATATCAGTCCGGTCAACAGTATCCGCAATACTGAATGCCACTTTCGGGGAAGCAATACAGTCCCCAGCAAACCTGCCGGATAAAACAGTGCCACATTCATGAAGCAGCTGCGTAGCAGTTCGGGATTTTCTCCTTGCATGACTTTTATGTACGATGCAAACGGAATCCACGACGGTGCCAGTCCTTCCCCGCGTTCGGTTCTGTTGAGCAAAGTTGCAGCTAAAATTACTGTTATCGCGCCAAGCAAAAGCATTCCGATCACAGGTTTGCAGTACTTGCGGTGTTGGTTTTTGTGATAAACAAATGCAAATGCCACCGTAAATCCAGCCAACAGAAAGATGAGCAGAACGGGTTTCAGACAGTAAATCCAGTGGAATACAGTTCCGAGCATAACACCTCCGTCAGTCCAAAATACCGTAATGCCGCAGAAGCTCGATTCGCTCTTTTCCGATAGAAAGACTCTGCACCGCATGCGTTTCACCGGATTTGTTACGCACAGCGTAAGTAAAGATACGCTGTATCCATGCGGCAGGCAGGAGGAACGGACGCTTTTTCACATAGGGATATTGGTTTTCCATGGTTTCACGGGACGGAAAAACAGACTGCCAAACAGAGTATTTCGTTTCGTTCTTTGCCGATTTCACAGCATTCAGCGTCATCGTTACGGAATGTTGCCGATCGGTATCAGCGGATCCGTAAATGCCGCCGCAAAGAATGTCTTTCAGCATTGGCTGACTGTAATCCGGCGCACATTCCAGTTCTTCCGGCACCGAAAATTCAATCTGCAGATCATGCCGCGCGATACAGAGAACCGCAGCAGCAAACTTCCGTATCCTTACTGTATCACACTGTTCGATCAATTTATGCCAGTCGATACGACTGTTATATTTTTGCGCCCATAATCTGATGTCACATATCTGCCGGATGCCGAACCCGCTGTGGATGAAGTGCTTGTAAGCGTGAAGCAGGAGGTAAAGAAAGTGGTCATGAGGGGGCAGCGAAGTGACGGATTTGCCGTAAGGCGTCGGATAATCTTCCGTTTGCAGCGTGTTGAATGAAAAGAGATCATGCAATTCATGAAGTTCGTCTCCCTCAAACAATTCACGGTGCAGTTCGATGTACAGACCATCTTTGCTTCTCCAACCAATCTCACCGTAATCGCTGAAATGTTTCTTATCCGGTGCCATACCGCGTTCCCGCAGAAAAGCACCGCACGGTTCAAATTCATCTGCGGAAACATACAAATCCTCGTCACTGCTGGGCCGCAGCTCCGGCTGAGGATAGAGCGAACGGCAGACGATCCCTTTGATCACAAACAGATGGAATCCGGCATCGGTCATCTCCGCCCATAAACGCAGAAAGGCAGTTGTGACATTCACCTGTACTGTAACCTGATTGAGCAATGCCGGGCGGCGTTTTTGCGGTTCTGGCAAAAGTTCGAGCGGCATGGCGGCAAGGATCATGTGGTGGAGTTTGTGGTCAGCGGCAAGGCGGAGGATGGCTGTGGTGTCGGCATCGAGTGGGAGTGAAGCGGTGCGGTTTACCAGAGCAGACCGCAGTAGGAGTATGAAGTTAGATTGGGTTGAGGTAAG
>JAFTLK010000080.1 GCA_017455975.1 Clostridia bacterium
ACGGTGAAAACGCGGATGACATAATCGACATAGCGTTCAACCATGCAGAGCAGCTTGTCCTTGCCGGTTGCATGGCGATAGGCAATGGCCGCTTCGATCAGATGACCGAGACAGTACAGCTCATGCCGGTCACGGATGGTGAAGCGTTTTTCCGTATCGTAGATTTTGAAAAAGCAGTTGTAATAGCCGTCTGCCATCTGGTTTGCGCACATATCGTCGATGATGGCATCCACCTTTGCTTCCAGTGCATCATTGCGTCCGCGCTCCAGAATGTAAGCCGCACCTTCAATCCATTTTGCAATGTCGGAATCCCAGAAAAAGTGCGTGTGCCAGCCTTCGCGTGCCTGCTGTTCGGCATCGCATTTCAGAGCTTCAAATCGTTTGGTTTCCGCAAAACGGTCGTAGACCGCATCGACGGTGACTTCTTTTGAGACACGCTGTTTTTCGCCCCAAAATGCACCGTTCAGTTTTGTGTGGTAAAAAGGAATGTGTTTCATGGTGTCCTCCCCGGTTTGTATGAATAATGATTACCTAAAACAGTTCTGTTTTTCGTACCGAAACAGTCGGAACGCATGGATATGTCTTTTACGTATTTCGGCCTTTTACGGAGAAACAACTGTGATACAGGATGAACCCACAATATATATATTTGCCAAATTCGATAGAAAAGTATTGAAAATCCGTCGGTTATCCTGTATAATTATTATATCTCAAATCTGTTCTTGAACGCAACCGCAAAAACACGAAAAAAGGAGCAAAATTCCGACATGAAGCAGGAAGATTATCTGCAATATCAGATACAGTATGATTATGCGGGCAAATTTACGTCACAGGGAACATGGATTCACCCCATCGGTACCTATGAAACATGGGAGATCATCTATATGATACGGGGACGCGCGCATTTGTATGAAGGGGATCGCCAACTGACCGCAAATGCCGGAGATGTCGTCCTTTTCCGTCCCGGTGTCGAGCACGGCGGCACCGCGGAAAGCGAGGAGACGGTATCCTTTTTCTGGGTTCACGGAAAAGCGGAGGGGGAAAAAGCGATTACGGCACTCCGTCGTCTGCCGCTGCATGCAGTAAATCTGCAGCACACGCAGATTCCGCTGCTATGCAGACAGCTTCTGAATGTTTCGTCCACACCGCAGTATCCCAATTCCGTGCATAACGCACTTCTCGGCATCATTTTTACGGAGTATGCCATGCATACACAGCCGCGAACCAAACAGGAAAGTGCCGAGCATCATCTGATCAATGATATTGCCGAATATATCCGCATCAATGCCATGCATGCGATGCATACTTCCGATATTGCGGTGCATTTCGGTTACAATGAAGACTATCTGACCCGACTGTTTCACCGTATACACGGAGTCGGGCTGAAAGGTTATATCGACCGTATGCGCATGAACCATATCCGTACCTTGCTGTTATCCACCGATCTGCCGCTGAAAAGCATTGCCGCGCAATCGGGCTTTGACGATTATAAGGCTTTTTTGAAATATTTTACCTACCACGAGGACATGACGCCGACAGAATTGCGGCAGCGCTTTTACCGGACGCATACGAATAATTGGTAATCGGCGGTCCGACCCGGGCACCGGATCTTCCGCACGATTTTGCTTCATCATTATTTCAACCTTTCTTCAATTATAATCAAAACGCCTGTCATGTATAACGCTTGATTCAAAGGAATCAGCTACAATGACAGGCGTACATTTTTACCTCTTACACTTCCTATTCAAATATTCCATGTTCCGTTGTATGATACACAGATGTGCACACAGCCTTTTTCCCGTTTTGTCAATCACTTTTCCGCAGCACTTCATAAAAGAACGACATATTATGAAATCCGACCTGATAGGCAGCTTCCTGTACCGAATACTCCTCGCTGGAAATCAGCTTCCGTACCTGGGCAATCCGAATCTGATTCCGATATGCAATCAACGTCATGCCCGTATATTCCTTAAACAACTTCCGGAAATGAGATTCGCTCAAATAACACATATCCGCGTAATACGAGAGTTTTCTGTTCTCGTAATAGTGCCTGTGCAGTTCCTCGATTGCAGGAACGATCTTTTTATATTGACTCGGGACGATGATCTGTTTTGTTTCCATGATATCCAGTATTTCATAGATTTTGGAGGCCAGAAATACCGTATTGTTGTTCTTCGGATAGACAATGGATTGATAAATTGCGGAAAGCTCCGTGCTTGTCTGTATGATCGGTTTCACGAAACGCAGCATCCTCTCACTTGAATTTATATCAAAAACCAGAATCTTGATGGTCGTTCCGTCCTGCAGATAGGTTGCAAGGTAAGGGTACTCTTTCGGTATGAAGATGACGGTTCCCGCACCGACAACAAGCTCCTCTTTACTTGCAAGGAACTGGTACCGCAGACTGCCCCCCTCTACCATAATCAGCGAATATCTGTCTTTTCCGTTTTTATACGGAAATGTGAAATCTCGGTTCCGCTGTACTTTTACAAAACCGATGTTATTGATCGTATACGTCAATTCCCCGTCATAACGGATATCTTCCATCTTTATACCCTCTCATAATAAGCGAATACCACACACTTTTGCGCAAATCGCGCATTGTTTTTTCTCTGCTGATATTGTATACTAATGATAAAGAAAAGTCAAGCCCTGTGTTTCGTTTTCTATTATATTTTCAGAAAATCTTCTGAAACTGCACACTTTATAAGGAGATCAAAGCTGTATAAGAAATGATGAATCCCAATGATCTGATACAAAATCGAACAGCGGCAGAGTTATATGAATTTGCAAAATCCCTGCCGATCATCGATTACCATAACCACCTCTCCTTTGCCGATATTCGGAACAACCGACGCTTCACGGACATATATGCGCTCTGGATCGAACCCGATCCGTACAAGCACCGTGCCATGCGGATGTGCGGCGTGGAGGAGGCATACATCACGGGTGACAAAGACCCGATGGAAAAATTCATCCGTTGGTGTGAGACACTGCCGAAGCTGATCGGCAATCCGCTGCATACATGGTCACGCATGGAGCTGGAACGCGTCTTCGGCATAAGTCAGCTGCCGAGTGCCGACAATGCTGCCCAAATCTACAGGGAATGTAATGCATATCTCCAAACCCATGAAATCACGGTGGTCACACTCCTTGATTTATTTGGAGCAGAGTATGTCAGCCCCTGCGCCTCGGTGCTGGACGATGTGGAAATCTGCCGTGATAATAAGAACGTCGCACCGTCTCTGCGCGGCGATGATATTGTCGGTGTGACACCCGCGTTCCTTGACGGTCTGCGCGCACGGACCAACATGGAAATCCGCGACCTTGAAGCCTTTCAAAAAGCGATACAAATCCGATTGGATTCCTTCCGATCCTGCGGCTGCTGTTTTTCCGACCATGCGTTGGACAACGGGTTTGTCTATGTTCCCGATGACGGACACAATGCCGAACGGTTCCGGGCGCTGTATGAAGGAAATTTGCCTGAAGACGAAAAAAACAGCCTGTCCTCGTACATTCTCACATTCCTCGGCGGCGAATATGCATCCCGTGGTGTGACCATGCAGCTGCACATCGGGGCACAGAGATATACCAGCACACGTCTGCGGCAGGCGGCAGGTGCTGCCGGCGGTTATGCGGGAATTGGAAACAGTGTGGATATCTGTTCACTGACCCGGTTTCTCGATACACTGGACTGCGGCATTCACGGATTGCCTAAAACCGTACTGTTTGCTCTGAATCCTGCCGACAATGCACCGCTGTCCGTGCTTTCCGGCTCCTACAGCCGCGACGGCGTGTCCGGTCTTGTCACACAGGGACCTGCATGGTGGTGGTGCGACCACAGCACCGGCATCCGCGAGGTGCTCGAAGCATCTGCCGCGTTCGGGGTTCTTCACAACTTCATCGGCATGACCACCGACTCCCGCAGCTTTCTGTCGTTTGTCCGTCACGACTATTTCAGACGGATTCTGTGCAGCTGGATCGGGGAAAAGGTTGAGCGGGGTGAATGGCTCTGCAATACGGACGATCTGCGGAATCTCATTTACCATATCTGTTACAAAAACGCATATGAAATCATTCAGAGGAGCAAAACAAACCTATGAAATTTGAAAATAAAATTGCTGTGGTGACAGGGGCGGGCGGAACGCTCTGCTCGGAAATCGCACGGGACCTTGCACAGAACGGCGCAAAAGTGGTTCTGGTCGGAAGAACAAAAGAAAAACTGGACGCAGTCGCGTCGGCAATCCGTGAAAACGGCGGCGAATGTATGGTATATCCATGTGACGTGACCGATCAGGCGGCGGTAGAAAAACTGGCAGTAGCCGTGGAGCAGACATACGGATACTGTGACTGTCTGATCAACGGTGCCGGCGGCAACAATACCAAAGCCATGCCGACACTTACCCACTTTGATGAACGCGAGCTGACGGGTGATCTCCCCGAGGGAAACCGTGGACTGTTTGATATCGACATGGATGCCTTCCGCAGTGTACTGGATATCAACACAATGGGTACGGTCATCCCGATCATGGCGTTTGCGGAGCATATGATTCACAACGGCGGCGGCAGTATTGTCAATTTTGCCTCCATGAACAGCTACTGTCCCTTGACCCGCTGCTTTGCATATGCGATGAGCAAGGCTGCCGTTGTCAGTCTGACGCAGTCGTTTGCCGCATATTTTGCGCCGGCCGGCATCCGCATCAATGCGGTCGCTCCGGGATTTATGGTCAACGAACGAAGCAAAGCCTATCTCGGCACGGTCGAGGACGGTCTGACGGCACGCGGTGAGGCGGTCATCGGTCATACACCCATGGGCAGATTCGGGGAGGCAAAAGACCTGCTCGGTTGTGTCAGATGGCTGCTCGATGAGAATGCCTCCGCATTTGTTACAGGTATCACGGTTCCGGTGGACGGCGGATTTCTGACGCTGGGCGGTGTTTGAGATGATACTGACCGATTATTTCCGTTATCCCAAGGACAGTACATGGGATCTTGCATTGCAGTGCGGCGTCACCCACGGTGTCATCCGCCTGCCGGAAACCGATGCGTTTGATCTTACCGACCGAAGTCATTGGCAGACGGTGTATGACGGGTTTATGGATTACGGAATCCGACCGATCATCGTCGAGCCAATGCCGAATTCCGTACACGATCATATCAAAGCGGGCGACGGGATGCGCGATGAAAGCATTGACAAGGTACTGAAAATGCTTCCGATCATGCGTGGGCTTGGCATCGATACCATCTGTTTTAACTGGATGGCACATGTCGGCTGGCTGCGGACGACGAGCAATATTCCGGAGCGCGGCGGCGCACGTGTTACCGGATTTGATATGCAGGAGTTCAAACCCATCCCGCAAAAAATCAGCGAAACCGAGCTCTGGGACAATTACACGTATTTTTTGAGGGCAGTTATTCCCGAGGCCGAAAAATATGAGATCAGACTGGCACTGCACCCCGATGACCCGCCGGTTTCAAGGCTCGGCGACGTTTCCAGAATTATGATCACAGCACAGAACATTAAGAAAGCGATATATGACATCTGCCCAAGTGCCATGCTGGGCATCACCATGTGTCAGGCAAACTATTACATTATGGGAGAAGACGTGGACCGGGTCATCCGGGATATGGCGGAGAAGATCTTCTTTATTCATTTCCGCAATACCGCCGGCAATCTGACGCAGTTCCGCGAAACCTTCCACGACAACGGTGCGCTCGATATGGCGCATCTGATCCGCCTGTATTCCGCGCTTGGAATTGATGTGCCGATCCGGGTGGATCACGTGCCGACGCTGATGGGTGAGGACACGGCGGTGGCCGGATATGCTGCGCTCGGACGGCTGTTTGCAATC
>JAFTLK010000081.1 GCA_017455975.1 Clostridia bacterium
AGGGAAACGCGCAGCTCCCCGACCGTTTCACCCGGTGTGCGGTACAGCTCAACGGCATATCGCACCGATGGATTGTACTTGTATGCAATCGCCGAACGGAGTGTCAGTGTGGAATCCGTCGGCTGCATCAGCACCTGAAAGGTATCAGCGGCCTGCAAGAGCGACTCCACACGGCGGAAGGTATCCTGCATCCGTTTTTCCGGTGTGACATAGGAAACGTATTCTGCGAGGATCTGGTTGATCATATTGGAACGGTTGGTATTGCGGCGGTATGCCAGACGGTCGATCTGCGCGACCACATCATCGGACAGAACGATTGAATAAACAGATTTTTGCATTGGCTTCATTCCTTTCCTGTTTCTGTCATTATTATAGCACAGTTTGTGTTTCTCGTCAATCGATTTATATAATTCTTAACACAAGTTTCACAAATCCGGAACAATTTATACAGATTTTGCATCATATTTTATGGATGAACGCTTGCGAAAGTTCGATGTTCTCTGTGGAATCCGGAAGAAACGCACATTTTTTTGCCGGATTCCACACTTCCCTCTTGTCAAACCAATGAAAATATGGTATGATAGTCGTAACGAAAACAAAGGAATGATTTACCGTGATACCGGAAAAGCTCAAATATCATCTCCATACACACCCTGCAGCCCTGCCGCAGGATGCGGTCAAGTTCTGCTATCAGGCAGCATACGGCGGCGGACATCTGATCACAGATCCTGTCCGTGTCGCACAGTATCTTGCCGCAGAACGCGCCGGCTTGACGCAGAATCCCGCGATGCCGCTCACCGAACCGCTCGGACGGGGACTGGTGCGTCTGAATCTGACCTCACCGGAGGCGGCGTCCCTGTCTGACAGTGCCATCCTGCGGGTCTTCTCATCCGGTGCCGCACATGTACTCGCCCGTGAAGACAACGACACAGCATTTGTACAGGCACTCGATCAGTTAACGTCACTTGCGAAGTCCGGCGGCACACCGTTTTCCGCCGATGCACTTGCCGCATATCTTGATGTTTACCGAGCCGAAGGCTGTCCGATGGTATCGCATACACCCGAGTACCGTGCAGCCTATACACCGTCCTATCGCGTCATTGAGGAGCAGTACGTTCCATTTCTGCCGCTGATTGACCGCATCGACGCACTGCTGACATCCCATCCTGACCGCTGTGTCACCGTCGCCATTGACGGACATGCCGCATCGGGCAAAACGACATGCACCGCTCTTCTTTCCGCACTCTACGACTGCAATGTCTTTCATATGGACGATTACTTTCTGCCCTTTGACCGTAAAACGCCGGAGCGGCTGGCAGAGCCCGGAGGAAACGTCGACTACGAACGCTTCCGCGCAGAAGTGCTTGATTCCATTCTTGCCGGAAAACCCGTCGTTCATGCGGCATTCGATTGTCAGAGCGGAACGCTTTTGCCGCCGAAGACCGAGGGGATCAAGCCGCTTTCCATTGTGGAAGGCTCATATGCGCACCACCCGTACTTCGGCGATGCTTATGATCTGCGGGTTGCCATCGACATTGACGCGGACACCCAGCGTTCACGAATCCTTGCCCGCAACGGAGAGCGGATGCTTGCCATGTTCGAGTCCCGCTGGATTCCGATGGAGCACCGATATTTCGATGCCCATCACATCTTTGAAAACGCCGATATGATTCTGTAAATACACAATATAATGAAGGGAAACAGCCATCATGATTACACTCGATATTCTGAAATACGGAAAACGCCACTGCGTGACCACCTCGTGGGACGACGGTAATGCCAATGACCGTCCGCTGATCGAAATGTTCAACAAATACGGTATCAAGGGAACCTTCCACCTCAACTCCGGTCATTATGCGCGTCCCGACAATGCCATCAAAGGAGAAGAGCTTCCCACGCTGTATGCCGGACACGAAATTGCCTGTCACGGTGTGCGCCATTCCTCGATGACGTATCTTGACCCGACGGCGATCTATCACGAAATTTTTGCCGACCGCATCGCGCTGGAGGGGTACGCCGGATATCCAGTGCGAGGTCTGTCCTATGCCAACGGCAAGTACACCGAGGACAATCTTGCCCCGCTTGCCGCCTGTGGTATCGTCTATTCCCGCACAACCCGGGATACCCGCCGCTACGAATTCCCGACAAACTTTCTTGAGTGGCATCCGACGACGCATCAGAGAAATGCCGTTATGCAGGCAGAAGACTTCATGCAGGCAATCGACGGCTACTACAGCGGACCGAAGCTGCTGTACGTCTGGGGACACAGCCATGAGTTTGAGCGCATGGTCAAGTGGTCGGAAATCGAGCAGTTCTGCCGGATGGTATCCGGAAACGAAAAAATCTGGTACGCAACGAACATCGAAATTTATGACTACATGCAGGCACAGCGCGCACTGGTGCTGTCTGCAGACCACACGATGGTATACAATCCGTCCGCGATGGAGGTCTGGTTCTCCTGTGACGGTGAAATCTGCTCGGTCAAGCCGGGGGAGATGTGGAAGAAATAAGTCCATATATACAAACAAAAATCCCGACGGTCACCCGTCGGGATCTGTTTTATTCGATTGTTAGTGCTTGATATACGCCGACCGCAGAGAATCGCGGTATTCTGTCGGTGTGACGCCGGTCATGCGGCGGAACCAGCGGCTGAAATAAAACTCGGAAAGTCCGAGGTCCCCCGCAACATCGGAGGTTTCAATGGCGGACTCCAGCTGTGCGGCGGCGCGGGAAATGCGGAGCTGGTTGATGAACGCGCCGACCGTAATGCCTTCGCACTTTTTGAAGACCTTTGCGCAGTAGACCGGATGCAGACCGACCTGATCGGCAAGGTCCTCCAGCTGAACACCCTCTCGATAATGTTCAAGGATATAGCGCTTCATAGCACGGACATAATCGTTGTCCGAGTAGCGTACAACAAAATCCTCCATCTGAATGAGAAGCATCTGCAGAGCGGCAAGACACTTTTTTCGCTGATCGGGCGAACCGGACAGGCAGACACGTTTCAGATAATCGACCGTGTACGACACATCGGCGTCATCGATATAGGTCATCTTATGCGGATAGGAAAAGATCGTATCGGCAATGCGGGTATCTCTGCGCGGCGTATCGTCCCAGAAGCCGATCGTCATATAAGCGGCCGGTGCTTTTCCTTCCGGGCGGCAGAACAGTGCACCGGGTGCGGCATACAGGCAATCACCCGCACCTGCGGAATAAGCCGTTCCGCTGATGAGACATTCTACCGTCCCCTCCGTGACAAAAATCATCTGATGCTCGGTCAGCAGCGTCGGCGGGATCTCCTCCACGCGGGAAAGCGGTGTGTAAACGAAGCTGCGCACCGACAGCATCGGCAGCGAAATGCGGCGAATATCAGCCAGAAACGCAATGGTATCGTCATCCGGTGCTTCGCTCGCCACAGATGCTCCGGCGTTGGTCGGGAGTGTAAAATCATCGTCTCCGAACAACTGCAGTTGTGTGATTTCTTCTTCCATGGTTATGACCGTCCCATACCGATTCCGGCAGGGCGTTCCTTTCCTTGTGTCAATGAATCTTTTCTATTATTATACCATATTTTTATAAAAACGTCAACTTTTTTTAGAATTATTTGCGGAGATTTTTTCGTATTTTCTTGCATTCCGCCGACTTTTGTGCTAAAATACAGATACAATATCCGAAACGGAGGACCCATCATGCTTCTGACCGAATCCGATCTTTCACCGATCCTCGCTCTGCGCCATACCCTGCATAAGATCCCGGAGCTGTCCGGGCAGGAGGTTCAGACCATGCAGACGCTCAAAGCCTTTCTGCGCAGCCGCACCACCTGTGAAATCTGTGAGCAGGACGGCTGGTTTTATGCGCGCCGCGCTGTCTGCCCCGATCTGCCGACGCTTGCGTTCCGCGCCGATACTGACGCCATTCCGTGTGCAGCCGACGGGCATCCGTTTCACGGCTGCGGACATGACGGACACGCCGCAGCACTTGCCGGGCTTGCGTATCTGACGGAGCAGGTCAAGGAACAGCTTCCCTGCAATCTGCTGTTTGTGTTCCAGCCGGCGGAGGAGACCGGTGCCGGTGCATCGCTGTGCTGTCAGGTTCTGGCGAAGGAACCGATTTCGATGATCTGCGGCTGTCACACGATTCCCGGATTTCCGCACGGGGAGATTCTTCTGCGCGATGATGTATTTGCCTGTGCGTCACGCGGTATGATCCTGCGCTTTTCGGGACAGCAAAGTCACGCAGCGTATCCGGAAACCGGATGCAATCCCGCCGCTGCCATCGCCGCTCTGGTCGGGCAGCTGGATGCGCTGACACGGCAGACGGAGGCGACAGGCTCCGGTATGGTTCTGGCGACCGTCGTCGGCATGCAGCTTGGCGGACCGAACTTCGGCGTATCACCGGGCGACGGTGCGCTGTATCTGACCCTGCGCGCACATTACGAGGCGGATCTTGGGCGTCTGGTCGATGCGGTCACCGATGCGGCACACACACTCTGCGATCCGACCGGCATCGGCATCGAGGTATCCTTTGTCGATGTGTTCCCGGACACAGTCAATGATGCCGAAAAAAACGTATCTCTGCGTGCTCTGCTTACAGAACAGAACATTCCGCACACAACACTTGCCGCGCCGATACGCTGGTCGGAGGACTTCGGTCACTACTGCCGCCGCTTCCCCGGTGTCTTTTTCGGCGTTGGTGGCGGCGAGCATGCACCGGCACTGCACACGGACGCATTTGTCTTTGACGACACACTTCTGCCGCGGATACTGCAGGTCTGGCTGACGATGATCGGCTTATAAATACAAAAAGAGGAAGATCGCTTTGATCTTCCTCTTGTGTTTTGTTTGGAATCAGATATTGACTTCCAGTGCCTGATGGGTTTCGGCAGACTTGAAGCAGCCTTCCATGACCAGGAGGACACGGCGGACTTCTTCGAGCTTGATGAGCTGCTCCTCAACACCGTCGATGGCCTTGACCAGATTGCGGTAGAAGTTGTGGACATCGGACTTCGGACGGTCAATTTCGTAGCTGTCCAGCGTGATTTCGTCACGGGGAGCCATGGTCTTGGTGATGCCGGCAGCCGTCTGAACCGGAACGACTTCCTTTTCGTTCCATGCCTTCAGGCGAGCAATCTGACAGTTCTTCTGCCAGTCTTCAATGTATGCAGAACCGTTCTTGCACTGCATATAGAAGCGCGGCATGTAGATGAAGTTGTAGGTACCGACTTCAACCGTTGCACGCTTGCCGGATTCAAAGGTCATCATCAGGTGGAAGCCGTCATCGACTTCATCGGTGGTGATGTTGGTGTTTTCGTTGTAGATGCGGACGATCTTTTCGTTGGGGATGAGCTGCAGCATCTGGTCGATCAGATGGACACCCCAGTCGAGAATCATACCGCCGCCGTAAGGCTTGTGGCATCTCCAGTCGGAGGGAATACCGCGGGAGCCGTGGACACGGGATTCGATGTTGATCGTATCACCGATTTCGCCGCTTTCGATGATGGACTTGATTGCGAGGAAGTCAACGTCCCATCTGCGGTTCTGGTGAACGGTGAACAGCTTGCCTGCCTTCTTTGCGGCTGCACACATATCGTCGAAATCTTCGACCGACAGCGCAACGGGCTTTTCACAGACAACATTCTTGCCGGATTCCAGCGCACGGATAACGATGTCCTTGTGCACATCGTTGGGGGTCGCACAGACAACGATATCAATCTGATCGTCTGCGAGAACCGCTTCAAAGGAATCATAGGTGTTGATGCCCTTGGACTTTGCCAGATCAATGCGTTCCTGCTTGATATCATAGATGCCGTGCAGGGTGACGACATCACTCTTCAGTGCATGGTCTGCGTGCCAGCCGCCTTGTCCGCCGTAGCCGACCACTACAAGATTTTTCTTCATAGAAATAATATCTCCAAATGTTAAATCAGATATTTCGGTTCATTACCGTATGCTGTACCGTTAAGCCCACGCCATGCCGGACGGCTTGGGATCGTACATCAGAATGGGCTTGAGGAAGTCGACAGCCTTGGTCAGACCTTCATCGATGGACATGAGGGAGTCCTCATGCTCAATGCTCATAACCTTGTCATAACCGGTGAGACGCAGTGCGGAAACGATTTCCTTCCAGTAGGTTGCATCGTTGCCGTAGCCGCACGCACGGAAGACCCATGCACGGTTGAGTTCATCACCGTAATGCTTGGTATCGAGAACACCGATCTTCGCGGTGTTGATCTTGTCAATCTTGGTATCCTTTGCATGGAAGTGGTAGATCGCACCCTGCAGGTAACGGATTGCAGCAACAGGTTCGATACCCTGCCAGATCAGGTGAGACGGGTCAAAGTTCGCACCGATGACGTCGCCGACAGCCGCTCTCATCTTCATGAGGGTTTCGGGGTTGTAAACTGCAAAACCGGGATGCATTTCAAATGCGATCTTGGTGACGCCGTGTGCCTTTGCAAATGCTGCGGTTTCCTTCCAATAAGGAATCAGAACTTCATTCCACTGCCATTCGAGAATTGCCAGATAGTCATCCGGCCACGGGCAGGTAACCCAGTTCGGATACTTCGCGCCTTCATGGTCGCCGGGGCAGCCGGAGAAGGTAACGATGGTATCGATGCCGAGCTTTTCTGCGAGCAGAACCGCGTCGACGAAATCGTCGTGGAATGCCTTTGCAATTGCCTTGTCCGGATGAACGGCATTGCCGTGGCAGGACAGGCAGGAAATCTTCATGTCATATTTTTCAAAGGTTGCCTTGAATTCTGCGAGAGCCGCATCATCATTGAGCAGAACCTTGGGGTCACAGTGTGCCTTGCCGGGATAACCGCCGCAGCCGATTTCCGCCATGGTAACACCCATGCCGTGCAGGATGGACAGTGTTTCGTCAAGAGACTTGGACGCATAGAGATTGGTCAGTACGCCGAGTTCCATATTGTTGCTCCTTTATCTTTTTTCCGTAAACATGAGACGGAGTATTGTGCCGCCCGATGGCAACACAATGCTGTCCCTTTGATGTTTGATTAGTTGAAGTAGTACGGCTTGCCGGTCTTTGCGGATTCGTAGATACCTTCGAGGATCTGGGTAACAACGTAAGCCTGTTCAGCCTTTACGAAGGGCTCGGTATCGTTGATGATCGCATTGATCCAGAGTCTTGCTTCACGTGCAGCGGGATCTTCGTTTCCTGCGCCGTCGTAGAATGCAACACCGCCTGCGTTCAGGTCAGGCTTGAGGGTGTACTGTCTGCCGTTGCGGATACCGTTGATGCGGACACCGTCGAGCATATCGCCGCCTGCCTTGGTGCCGGCAACGGTCGTGATTGCTTCTCTGGGATCGAGCATGTTGATTGCCCAGGATGCCTTGAGGTTGATGGTTGCGCCGTCTTCCATGACGATGAAACCGAATGCGCAGTCTTCAGCGGTATACTTTTCAGAATCCCACGGACCCCAAGCGTTGCCCTGTTCTTCCTTGGGAAGGTTGTTGAGCTTGTGGTAGGTCGTACCGACGCAGTACTTCGGCTTGTAGTTGTTCATGGTCCAGAGGGTCAGGTCGAGTGCATGGGTACCGATGTCGATGAGGGGACCGCCGCCCTGTTCGTATTCGTTGATGAAGACGCCCCAGGTCGGAACTGCACGGCGACGGATTGCGATTGCTTCTGCGTAGTAGATGTCACCGAAGGTGCCCTGATCTGCTTCCTGCTTGAGGTACAGGGAGTCGGGTCTCTGACGGTTCTGGTAACCGATGGTGAGCTTCTTGCCGTTAGCCTTTGCAGCGTTGATCATCTTCATTGCTTCTTCGGAGTTGATTGCCATCGGCTTTTCGCACATAACGTGCTTGCCTGCGTTCAGAGCATCAACGGTGATGAAGCTGTGTGCGCGGTTGGGAGTCAGGACATGAACGACTTCGATGGTCTCATCCTTGAGCAGTTCCTTGTAATCGGTATAAACCTTTGCGTCTGCGGTACCGTAGTCCTTTGCAGCCTTGATTGCTCTTTCCTCGATGAGGTCACAGAACGCTACCATTTCAGCTTCCGGAACCTTCTTCAGGGAGGGCATGTGCTTGCCGTTTGCAATACCGCCGCAGCCGATAATACCGATTCTTACTTTTCTTTCTGCCATTGTGAGTTTCCTCCATATGTAAAAAATTTCATATCCGATTTGAGAATCCGAATATATATCATATATATGATACCTTATTTTTGCAAATTTTGCAATAGGTTTTGCGAATTTCGATGAAAATATTTTCGATTATTTGCATCAAAAACCGCACATTCACATTTTATTCAAGTCCAGTTCACAGTTACGCAACTCTTACCATCTATAATATAGAAAAATTCATAGAATGGAGAACGACTTATGAAACACACATTTCCTACCCTGCTTCTGACAGCAGCGCTCCTGCTCGGCGGACTTGCGTCCTGCGGCGATACACCCGACGCGCCTGCGGATACATCTGCCGGCACTGCAGCCCCCGAAACCGCCTCTACCGACGATAAGCTGATCTGCGATCCCGGTCTTCCGGCAGCGGACTTCGGCGGCGAGAAGTTCATCTTCGCAATGCGCGGCACAGATGGCGACTACAACGACATCACCGCGGAAGCAACCGACGGCGACGCACTCAATGACCAGATTTACTACCGCAATGAATACATCGAAACGACCTACAACATCGACATCGATGTCATCTGGTGCGGCGACGGCGGCGGATCTCCTACCGGCAGTGAAATGTACAAAATGGTCTCCCAGATGGTTATGAGCGGCGACAGCAACATGGATGTCATTCTGACCACCCCCTACTGCCAGAGCGGCCTTGCGCTGAACAATTACCTGCTTGATATGACCGAACTGGAACACATCAATCTGTCCCAGCCCTGGTGGGATCAGAATGTCAATTCCATGCTGTCCTTCTATGACCGCATTTATTTCAGCGTCGGCGATATCACTACCATCGACAACCGCTCGACCGCAGTTCTGTTCTTCAACAAAGCGATGGTCGAAGAATACGACATTTCCAGCCCCTATGACGCAGTCCGTGACGGCACATGGACGATCGACCGCATGATCGCTGACTGCAAGCTCGTTGCCGCCGACATCAACGGTGACAGCGTCAGAGACGGCTCGGACCGCTGGGGCTTCTCCTTCTGGACGGATGCGGGCTATTCTCTGATGCATGCTACCGGCTCAACCGTCGGACGAATCAACGCGAAAGGCGAACCGGAATACTGCGCAATGGAGGAGCACTTCATCAACTCTTACAATAAGATTGTTGAGCTTGCAGATAAAGCCTATTCCTTCAACGAAGCTGTCGACGATAACCCGGCCGGTGTCAATATTTTCGCCAGCGGCAACGGTCTGTACTACTGGGGTCTTATTTCCAATGTCATCGGTATGCGCAGTTCCGAAATCGAATTCGGTATCATTCCGCTCCCCAAGCTTGATGAAACACAGAAGAGCTACTATTCAAACACCAATGCATATTCCACGGCACTCGTTTCCGTACCGACCACCGTTTCCGATCCGTCCCGTGCCGGTTTGATTCTGGAAGCCTACAGCGCACGCGGTATGCAGGAAATCACGCCGGTTTTCTACGATATTCAGGTTATGACCAAGTCCCTGCGTGACGAAGACAGTGCTGAAATGCTCGAGCTCATCTTTGCAAATCAGATGTATGACATCGGCTAGTTCTTCCGCTGGGGTGATACCTTCAGCAAGGTCAAGAGTGCCTTCAATGAACGCAGCACCAACATTGTATCAGTGCTTGAAAGTGTTGCCAAGCAGTCAGCAAAGGACGTGCAGTCTGCCATCGATGCATTTACCTTTGAATAATCCACCAAATACAAAAAACGCTCCGGATTTCTCCGGAGCGTTCTTCTTTTATCGTTTTGAAACCGATTATTCAGCAGCTTCGGTAGCTTCTTCAGCTTCTGCCTTCTTGGTTTCGGGAGCTGCGTTTGCAGCCTTTTCGTCTGCAACGAGCTTGATGATTGCCATTTCTGCGCAGTCACCACGACGCGGACCCATCTTGTAGATACGGGTGTAGCCGCCGTTTCTGTCTGCGTATTCGGGAGCAATCTGATCAAACAGCTTCTTGACAACATCTTCCTTGGTGATGTATGCCAGAGCCGCACGTCTGGAAGCAAGCGTGTTCTTCTTGCCGAGCGTGATCATCTTTTCGGTCATGGATCTGACCTCTTTTGCTCTCGTCAGCGTGGTTTCAATCTGGCCGTTTTCCAGCAGATAGGTAACCATACCTCTGAGCATTGCATTTCTATGTGCAGTGGGTCTGCCAAGCTTTCTTGTTCCGGGCATGTTTTGGTTCCTCCTAACTAACACAAGGGAACGTGATGTTCTCTGTGTTTACTTTATTCGTCGTCCTTCTTCAGATCCAGGCCGAGGGAGTGAAGTTTCTGGACAACTTCTTCAAGAGACTTCTTACCGAGGTTTCTGACCTTAATCATATCTTCCTCAGTCTTGTTTGTCAAGTCTCCGACCGTATCAATGCCTGCGCGCTTCAGACAGTTGAAGCTGCGGACAGACATGTCAAGCTCCTCAATGGTCATCTCAAGGACCTTTTCTTTGATGGTTTCTTCACGTTCAACCATGATCTCTGCCTTCTTTGCCTCATCAGAGAGGTCGATAAAGAGGTTGAGATGTTCGTTGAGTATCTTGGCTCCAAGCGATATTGCCTCTTTCGCGGAAATGGTTCCGTTCGTGAGCACTTCGAGCGTCAGTTTATCGTAGTCGGTTCTGGAGCCGACACGGGTATTTTCAACCGCGTAGTTGACGTTATAAACAGGGGTATAGATGGAGTCGACATAGATCAGACCGGGGCAGAGCTGTGCCGCACCGAGCTGCTTGTTCTTTTCCTGAGACACATAGCCGCGTCCGTGGTCGAAGGTCAGCTCCATGTAGAAGCGGACATTTTCGTTGACGGTTGCGATATGGTGGTTCGGGTTGAGAATTTCGATCTCACCGTCCTGCTTGATATCGCCTGCACATACATTGCAGGAACCGGTCATATCAATGATGACCGTCTTGGGTCCTTCAGAGTACAGCTTGGCGGTAATACCCTTGACATTGAGCACGATCTCGCAGACATCTTCCTTGACACCGGGGATGGTGGAGATTTCATGCAGTACGCCGTCGATCTTGATGGAAACGACAGCAACGCCGGGGAGAGAGCTGAGCAGGACACGGCGCAGGGAGTTGCCGAGCGTCGTACCGTAGCCTCTTTCCAGGGGCTCAATGATAAACTTGCCGGACGATGCGTCCTCGCTCAAGTTCACAGTGGTAATATTGGGCTTCTCGATTTCAATCATTTGTTACCCTCCTATTATACATTCAAAATCAGAGCGGGGCTATCCCGCATCTGCGCAATAGGTCTCTTCTGTGCCGCGGCATCACCGCGTATTTCACGGGGCTGTGCGACCCGAAGATCACGCCGCCCATGAAAGGACATGGTGTGTGTACACCCGGCACAAACCGGGATGCCAAGTGATTACTTCGAGTAAAGTTCGACGATACGCTGTTCTTCGAACGGGAATTCGACGTCGTCTCTTGCAGGCTTTGCAATGATCTTTGCGGTAACATTGGTCTTGTCGAGTTCAATCCACTTGGGAGCGGTCTTGGATTCGAGTGCTTCAATGAGACCCTTGATCTTTGCGGAGGAGCGGCTTGCTTCCTTAACTGCGATAACGTCACCGACCTTCACGATGATGGAGGGGATGGTAACCTTCTTGCCGTTGAGGGTGAAGTGGCCATGGAGAACGAGCTGACGTGCGTCGTGGCGGTTCTCAGCCATACCCATCTTGTAAACAGCGTTGTCCAGACGGCTCTCGAGGAGCGTCAGCAGGTTTTCACCAGCCTGACCTTCGTGCTTTGTAGCCTTTTCAAAGTAGGTTCTGAACTGCTTTTCCGGAACGCCGTAAATTCTCTTAGCCTTCTGCTTCTCACGAAGCTGCATGCCGTATTCCTTCAGTTTCTTGTTCTGCGCACCGTGCTGACCGGGAGCGGTGTTGCGGCGGCTGATCGCACACTTATCGGATAAGCAGCGATCGCCCTTGAGGAACAGCTTGGTTCCTTCTCTGCGGCAGAGCTTACATGCGGGACCTGTATATCTTGCCATAGTTGGTAGGCACCTCCTTTATTTTTCCGTTGATTATACGCGTCTTCTCTTGGGGGGTCTGCATCCGTTGTGGGGGATGGGGGTAACGTCCTTGATCAGGCTGATTTCCAGACCGACGGACTGCAGTGCGCGGATTGCGGATTCACGTCCCGAACCCGGACCCTTGACATAAACTTCAACAGTCTTCATACCCTGGTCGACAGCGATCTTAGCTGCGGTTTCCGCTGCCATCTGTGCAGCGTAGGGGGTAGACTTTCTGGAGCCCTTGTAGCCAAGTTCACCGGCAGATGCCCAGGAAACTGCGTTACCGTTCATATCGGTAATGGTAATGATCGTGTTGTTGAAGGTGGAACGGATATGAGCAGCGCCTTTTTCCACGTTCTTACGCTCGCGGCGCTTCTTGGTTGCCTTCTTGGCAGTAGCCTTTGCCATTGCTTTTGTCACTCCTATCTTAATTACTTCTTCTTGTTAGCGATCGTCTTCGCAGGACCCTTTCTGGTTCTTGCGTTGGTCTTGGTTCTCTGTCCTCTGACGGGGAGACCCTTTCTGTGACTGATACCGCGATAGCAGCCGATTTCGACCATTCTCTTGATATCCATGGAGACTTCACGGCGAAGGTCACCTTCAACGGTGTAATTCTCTTCGATTTCGTCTCTCAGCTTTGCAACTTCTTCATCGGTCAGATCCTTTGCACGGGTATCAGGGTTGATACCGGTGGATTCGAGAATCTGGTTAGCGGTCTTTCTGCCGATACCGTAAATATAGGTCAGAGCAATTTCAATGCGCTTCGCATTCGGAATATCTACACCAGCGATACGTGCCATTCTTGTATTTCACCTCTCTGATTCATTCGCAAGTCAGTGCGGGATTAGCCCTGCTTCTGCTTGTGCTTCGGGTTTTCGCAAATCACCATGATTCTACCTTTTCTCTTGATGATTTTGCACTTTTCGCAAATCTTTTTTACGGAAGGTTTTACTTTCATGTAACGATACCATTCCTTTCTTTATTTATGCATAAAGCTTACTTCGCTCTCCAGGTGATGCGGCCCTTGGAGGTATCGTAGACCGAAACCTCAACCGTGACCTTGTCACCGAGAAGAATCTTGATATAGTTCATTCTGAGTTTACCGGAAATATGCGCCGTAATGATGTGATCATTGGGCAGCTTGACCTTGAAGGTCGCATTCGGCAGCACCTCAACTACGGTGCCTTCAAACTCAACAACGTCATCCTTTGGCAGAAGAATCTCTCCTTTCCTAAGCGCTCAGCGTTCATCCTTCGTCTCTGCTTTGCCCCGGTGGTCGGAGATGATACGGCGGATGCAGCTGTCATTGCACATCCCCGATTCAATCATCCGGACACATTCCGTGCCGGCAAACACAAGGGGTTTCAGATGTCTGAGCTTCTTTTTCTTGGGATTGGAACATTTTCGCAGCCGTCCGTCTGCAGCTGCAACGATACCGTCGCCGTAATCGGCGATGATAAGAAACAGCCTCCCGGCATCTCTGCCGGCACAGGACAGCGCGATGTGCCCAATCATGGTTCCGGTGTCCGGACGCTGCGGCTTTTCAGAAGAAACGCCTGCAGGTTCGGCTGCTGCTCCGGAACGAAAACGGTTTTTGTGGTTATCTGAATGCATGTCGGCTCCCGTTTACACCTTGGTCAGCAGGACAACACCGTTGTCTGTGACAGCCAGCGTATGCTCGTAATGAGCGGAGAGCTTTCCGTCTGCGGTTTTGACCGTCCATCCGTCATCCAGCTGGATGACATCGTACGTTCCCGCATTGATCATGGGTTCCACGGCGATAACCATGCCGGTGTAGATCCGCTGTCCGCGTCCGGCGATCCCATAATTGGGAACATCCGGCGCTTCATGCAGATCGCGTCCGACACCGTGTCCGACAAACTTTCGTACAGCAGAGAATCCGAACTGTCTGACATAACCGTCAACGGCTGCACCGAGATCTCCGAGCCGGCTGCCCGGACCGATGGTCTCAATGCCACGCAGAAAGGATTCCTTTGTCACGCGGATCAGGGTCATGGCTTCCTCCGAAACGTTCCCTACAGGGAATGTATTCGCTGAGTCGCCGTGATACCCTTTATAATACGCGCCGACGTCGATCTTCACGATATCACCGTCCCGAAGGATTTTCTTCTTCGACGGGATGCCGTGAATGACCTCGTCATTGATGCTGATACATGCGCTTGCGGGAAATCCGCCGTAGTTCAGAAAAGAGGGGGTAGCACCGGACTTGGTAATATACTCGCGGATTGCGGTATCGATTTCCTTTGTGGTGATTCCCGGTCTTACCATTTCGCCCGCCATAGCAAGCGCTTCACCGGTGATCTTGCCGGCGTCGCGCATCATGGCGATCTGAGCTGCATTTTTTACCTGAATCATAGATTATCTGCCCAGGAAGGAAGTGATAACAGCCTCGGTCAGCGCCGTGGTATCTGCCAGTTCTTCCTGTCCTTCGACAAGCTGAAGCTTGCCTTTCTTTTCGTAATAAGCCTTGAGGGGCTCGGTGGACTCGTGATAGGTGTGGAGTCGGTCGAGAACGACCTCGGGAGCATCATCACGGCGGATGATCAGCTCGGCACCGCACTTATCGCAGGTCTTGTTGTCCTTGGAGGGCTTATAAACGGTGTGATACGTTGCGCCGCAGATGCAGGTGCGTCTGCCGCTCATACGCTCAACGATCTTTTCATCTGCCACTTCGATGGAGATGACCAGATCCATCTCGATGCCCATCGCATCAAGCGCTTCCGCCTGGCCGACGGTTCTGGGGAAACCGTCAAGGATGAAACCACCCTTGCAGTCGTCCTCTGCAAGACGTTCCTTGATGATGCCGATGACGACTTCATCGGGAACGAGCTTGCCGGACTCGGTGAATGCCTTTGCGGCATTGCCCATTTCCGTACCGTTCTTGATTGCTTCGCGGATGATGGCACCGGTGGAAATCGCCGGAATGTTATACTTCTCGGAAACGATCTCAGCCTGCGTACCCTTGCCGGCGCCGGGGGCGCCAAGAAACATAATCTTCATCTGGTTTACTCCTTCTTACTCAAGGAAGCCCTTATAGTGGCGCATGGTCATCTGTGCTTCGAGCTCACGGAAGGTTTCCAGAGCAACACCGACGATGATGAGCAGGGAGGAACCGCCGAATGCGATACCACCGAGCTTGTTGCCTGCGATCATGTTGATGATCAGCGGGAGAACAGCGATGAAAGCGAGGAACAGCGCACCGATGAGGATGAGCTTATTCAGAACGCGGGTGATATAGTCAGCAGTAGGCTTACCGGGACGCATACCCAGGATAAAGCCGCCGTTTTTCTTGAGGTTGTTGGCAACTTCAACGGGGTTGAAGGAAATGCCGACATAGAAGTAGTTGAACGCAATAATCAGGATGAAGAAGAGAATTGCGTAAACGGGAGAGGTGTAACTGAAGAAGTTTACAAAACCTTCCCAGAAAGATCCTGCCTTAGGCGGGAACATGACCGACATGGTCGAGGGGATTGCAACGATCGAGTTTGCAAAGATGATCGGCATGACGCCGGACATGTTGAGCTTCAGCGGAAGTGTCGTGGACTGGCCACCGAACATCTTACGGCCGACAACCTTCTTTGCATACTGAACGGGGAGTCTGCGTTCTGCGTTGGTCATGTAAATGACGAACACGAGAATTGCGAGAGAAAGAACCGCAGCGATGACTGCAACGAGGACCTTTGCCCAGATTGCGTTCTGTGCTGCCAGCAGAGACGAGACGGATGCGGGAAGGCTTGCAATGATGTTGCAGAAGAGGATCATGGAGATACCGTTGCCGATACCGTATTCATCGATCTTTTCTGCGAGCCACATGACAAGTGCGGTACCCGCGACGTAACAGAGCATAACGACAATACGAATGAACGTGCTGTCGACGATCAGCGCGGATTCAATGTATCTGGTATAACCGAACGCGGTAACAAGACCGAGAATGATCGTACCGACACGCGTGAACTGCGCGAGCTTCTTTCTGCCGTCATCTTCCTTTGCGATGCGTTCCAGCGCAGGAATTGCGATGGTAAGGAGCTGAATGACGATCTGTGCCGTAATGTACGGGGAGACAGACAGTGCGAACAGCGTTGCCTTGGAGAATGCATCACCGGAAAGAATGTTGAAATACTGGAAAATAGAACCATCTGTGTAAGTGTTGACCATCTGTGTCAGAAGATCTGCACTCAGAAACGGAACAGGGAGCACAGCACCCAGTCTGTAGAGAACCAGGATCATAACGGTGAAGAGAATCTTCTTCCGCAGTTCCGGGATCATCCAAGCGTTTCTTAAAGTCTGAAGCACTTAAATCACCTCAGTCTTTCCACCGACTGCTTCGATCTTCTCTTTTGCAGACGCTGAAAAGATTGATGCTTTGACGGTTAATTTCTTGCTGATTTCACCATTACCTAAAACCTTGATACCATCCTGGATGTCGTTGATGATACCGTTTTCGATAAGAGTATCTGCAGAAACAACGGATCCATCTTCAAAAACATTGAGTGCATCAACATTTACGATCGTGTAGTGTTTTGCGAATACGTTATGAAAACCTCTCTTAGGAAGTCTTCTGTACAGCGGGATCTGACCGCCTTCGAAGCCAGGTCTTACACCGCCGCCAGTACGAGCGTTCTGACCCTTGTGACCCTTGCCGGCCGTCTTACCGTTACCGGATGCGGGACCACGGCCCTTGCGGTATACGGGCTTCGCGGAACCTGCTGCGGGAGAAAGTTCGTGGAGCTTCATGTTTTTTCCTCCTGTCGATTTCGATTAGACGTTCTCGACCTTTACAAGGTGTGCAAGAACATTGATTTTGCCTTGTGCGACTGCGTCGTTTGCAACAACGATGCAGCTGCCGATCTTATTCAGACCGAGGGACTTTGCAGTAGCCTTCTGGTTCGGCTTTGCACCGATGAGGCTCTTTGCCAGCGTAATCTTTACGTTTTCCATTCTGCAAATCCTCCTTTGATTAACCCTTGACCTGTTCGACGGAGATGCCGCGCATTGCAGCAACTTCTTCGACGTTGCGCAGAGACTTCAGACCTTCAAAGGTAGCCTTGACAACGTTGGTCGGGTTGTTGGTTCTCAGGCACTTGGTTCTGATATCCTTAATGCCTGCCATATCCAGGATCGCACGGACAGTACCGCCTGCGATGACACCGGTACCCTTTGCAGCGGGCTTGAGCATGACGCGGCCTGCGCCGAACTCACCGATGACTTCGTGGGGGATCGTGGTACCCTTAAGGGAAACCGTGATCATGTTCTTCTTTGCGTCCTCAATACCTTTTCTGATTGCTTCCGGAACTTCTGCAGCCTTGCCCAGACCGTAACCGACATGTCCGTTTTCGTCACCGACGATCATGATCGCAGCAAAGTGCGGAACACGACCACCCTTGACGGTCTTGGAAACACGGTTGATAACGACGAGCTTTTCCTTCAGTTCAACTGCAGATGCATCAAATCTGTTTGCCATGATATCCTCCTGCTTTCTCAGAACTTCAGGCCGGCTTCTCTTGCGCCGTCTGCCAGTTCCATGATACGGCCGTGGTAAAGGTAACCGGAGCGGTCGAATACGACGTTCTCAATACCCTTTTCCAGAGCTCTCTTTGCGAGAATTTCGCCGAGCTGCTTTGCGCCTTCCTTGTTTCCGCCATTGCCTTCAAAAGAAGCTTCAAGGGAGGAAGCAGAGACGAGCGTAACACCTGCGACGTCATCAATGATCTGTGCGGAGATGTTCTTATTGGAGCGGAAGACACACAGACGCGGTCTTTCAACCGTGCCGGAGATCTTTGCGCGGACTCTCTTATGTCTCTTAAGACGCTGTGCGTTGCTGTCTTTTCTTGTAACCATTCCTTAACACTCCTTTCTTTATTTACCGGTCTTACCGGCCTTGCGGCGGATGTGTTCATCGGCGTACTTGATGCCCTTGCCCTTATAGGGTTCCGGCGGTCTCTTTTCGCGGACCTGCGCTGCAACCTGACCAACCAGCTGCTTGTCGATGCCCTTGACGAGGATCGTGTTCTGGTCGGGGGTTTCAAAAGTAACACCGTCGATTTCGGCCATAACGACCGGATGGGAATAGCCGAGGTTCATGACGAGCTTCTTGCCTTCCTTAGCAACTCTGTAACCGACACCGTTGACTTCGAGCTTCTTTTCGTAGCCCTTGACAACACCTTCGACCATGTTCGCAACGAGCGTTCTGGACAGACCGTGCAGAGCGCGGTTTTCCTTTTCGTCGTTCGGACGGGTGACATTGATTTCGGTACCGGTGACTTCGATCGTCATGTTCGGATGAATTGCCTGGGTTAACGTTCCCTTCGGACCCTTTACGGTAACTACGTTTGCGTCGTCAACCTTGACTTCGACGCCTGCGGGAACAGTAATCGGCTTTCTACCAATTCTGGACATATTCTTTTACCTCCTGTTCCAAATTACCATACAAAGGCGAGAATTTCGCCGCCGACATTTTCCTGTCTTGCTTTCTTGTCGGTCATAACACCCTTAGAGGTAGATACGATCGCAATGCCCATACCGTTCATAACCTTCGGCATATCTTCGCAGTTGGAGTAGATTCTGAGACCGGGCTTGGAAACTCTTCTCAGACCCTGGATGACCTTGCCCTTGCCCTGGGTGTACTTGAGAACGATACGGATGACGCCCTGCTTGCCGTCTTCAATGACCTGATAGGACTTGATGTAGCCCTCGGTCAGAAGAATGTCAGCAATCGCCTTCTTCATGTTGGATGCGGGAATGTCTACAGATTCATGCTTTGCGTTGTTCGCATTTCTGATTCTTGTGAGCATGTCTGCAATAACGTCTGAAATTTGCATGTTGTTTTCCTCCTTAATGCAAGTTATGATATTGAATGTGCAGGGAATCCTTACAACCTTTGAACCCCCTGGCCTTCTCACCTGCTGCCGGGTGTTTCATGGCAGGCGTTGTTTTACGCCGTCATGTTCCGGCGGCTAATCGGCGGTTAACGCTGTGAGATGCGTTCCTTCCGATAAGTTTGGAGCGTTTATATAGGGATCGGCTCAGTTCCCGTATGCGGCGTGAGCGCCGCGCGGAAACGTCTTTGCACAACACCGAGGGTAAACGGCGTTGTACGTTTACCGAACTCCTCTGATTTAGGTGCCGCGTATTTACGCGGACTTGCGGCTCACATTCTGTGAGCCCGGCTGTAACCGGTATATATTACCAGGAAGCCTTCTTAACGCCGGGGATCTGACCCTTGTAAGCCAGCTCGCGGAAGCAGATACGGCAGATACCGTACTTACGCATGTATGCGTGAGGACGACCACAGATCTTGCATCTGGTGTATTCTCTGGTAGAGAACTTCTGCGGCTTCTGCTGCTTTAAAACCATAGCCTTCTTTGCCATCTTGTATCTCCTCTTACTTTGCGAACGGAGCGCCCATCATGGTGAGCAGATCTCTTGCCTGTTCGTCGTTTTCAGCTGTTGTAACAAATGCGATATCCATACCGCGGATCTTTTCGACCTTGTCGTACTCGATTTCCGGGAAGATAAGCTGTTCCTTGAGACCCAGGGAGTAGTTGCCTCTGCCGTCGAAAGCATTGGGGTTGATACCCTTGAAGTCACGGACACGGGGAAGTGCGAAGTTGAAGAGCTTATCAGCGAATTCGTACATTCTCTCGCCGCGCAGCGTAACCTTGACGCCGAGCTTCATACCCTCACGAACCTTGAAGTTTGCGACGGACTTGCGAGCGGTCGTTGCAACTGCCTTCTGACCTGCGATCATGGAGATCTCAGCGATGACAGAATCGATGACCTTTGCGTTTTCACGAGCATCGCCGCAGCCGACGTTGATAACGATCTTATCAAGCTTCGGGATCTGCATGGGGCTCTTGTACTCGTACTTCTTCATCAATGCGGGAGCAACCTCGGACTTGTAGAGTTCTCTCATTCTAGACATTTCAATTCACCTCCGCATTATTACAGTTCGCTGCCGCACTTGGTGCAGACGCGGGTCTTCTTGCCGTCGACCTCATTGGTCTTGACGCGAACACCCTTGCCGCACTTGGAGCAGTACAGCTGAACCTTGGATGCATACATTGCACCCTCAACCTTTACGATACCGCCGGTTTCGCCCTGTCTTCTGGGCTTGACGTGCTTGGAAACGATGTTGACACCCTCGACAATAACCTTGCCTTCCTTGAGGGAAACTTCAACAACCTTACCCTGCTTGCCTTTGTCCTTACCGGAGATTACGATAACGGTATCATCCTTCTTAACATGAAGCTGCTTAGCCATATTACCAAAAACCTCCTATTAAAGTACTTCGGGAGCGAGGGAGAGGATCTTCAGATAATCCTTTTCACGAAGCTCTCTTGCGACCGGGCCAAAAATACGGGTTCCGCGGGGCGTGCCATCATCCTTGATGATGACTGCTGCGTTTTCATCAAACTTAATGTAAGAGCCGTCAGCGCGCTTCAGACCCTTTGCGGTCCGAACGACGACTGCCTTTACAACTTCGCCTTTTTTGACCTGACCATTCGGTGCTGCCTTCTTAACAGCACAAACGACAACGTCACCGATATTTGCATATCTTCTGCCGGTACCGCCAAGAACGCGAATGCACATGAGTTCCTTCGCACCGGTGTTGTCGGCTACATTCATTAAAGACTGCTGCTGTAACACTTTGTCTTTTCCTCCTTATTCACTGTTTTCACAGACTCAATTTCACGCGATCTGTAAGAAACAATTACTTTGCTTTTTCGATTACTTCAACGAGTCTCCATCTCTTATCCTTGGAGAGCGGTCTCGTTTCCATAATTTCAACCTTATCGCCGATCTTGCACTCGTTGTTTTCGTCGTGTGCCTTCAGCTTGATGGATCTCTTCATGATCTTGCCGTAAAGCGGATGCTTGACGTTATCTTCGATCAGGACAACGATGGTCTTATCCATCTTGTCAGATACAACCTTACCAACTCTGGTCTTTCTGAGGTTTCTTTCCATTTCTGACACTCCTTCCTGCTCTTACGCGTTCTTGGAAGCTTCTGCTTCCTTCTGGCGAAGAACGGTCATAACACGTGCAATATCCTTCTTCACGTCGACAATTTTATGAGGATTGTCAAGCTGGTTGATTGCGTGCTGGAAGCGAAGATGGAAGAGTTCGCTTTTCAGTTCCTTGAATTTTGCTTCAAGTTCAGCGACAGACAGATCTCTTAATTCCTTTGCTTTCACTGCTTATACCTCCTCAGCTTCGTTCTCTTTGATCATGAACTTTGTCTTGATCGGGAGCTTGTTGCCGGCCAGACGCATAGCTTCGCGTGCAACTTCGGGAGCAACGCCGTCCATTTCGAACAGGACTCTGCCGGGCTTGACTACTGCGACCCAGTATTCGGGAGAACCCTTACCGGAACCCATTCGGGTTTCAGCAGGCTTTTCGGTGATGGGCTTGTCCGGGAAAATCTTGATCCAGACCTGACCGCCACGCTTGATATAACGGGTCATTGCGATACGGGCTGCTTCGATCTGCTTGGAGGAGATCCATGCGGGTTCGCAAGCGACCAGACCGTACTGACCGTTGGTGATTTCTGCACCGCGGTAGGCCTTACCGGTCAGTCTGCCTCTGTGTACGCGTCTGTATTTTACTCTCTTCGGAATTAACATTACTTGTTGCCTCCTTCTCTCGGAGTTCTGGGACCTCTTCTCTGGCCGTCTCTGTTGTCGCGGCGGTCACCGAAGTTTCTTCTCGGGCGGTTCTGCTTTTCTTCAGCGGGAGCCGCATTGTGTCTGCCGTCTGCAAGGACTTCGCCCTTGTAGATCCAGGTCTTGACACCGATCTTACCGTAAGTGGTGGATGCTTCTGCAAAGCCGTAGTCGATATCAGCTCTCAGCGTCTGCAGCGGGATGGTACCCTCGTGGTAGTGCTCGCTGCGCGCGATTTCTGCGCCGCCGAGACGACCGGAAACGGTAACCTTGATACCCTTTGCGCCGAGCTTCATCGTTCTGCCGATGGACATCTTCATTGCACGGCGGAAGGAAACTCTTTCTTCCAGCTGAGCTGCGATGTTTTCAGCGACGAGCTGTGCATTCAGGTCGGGGCTCTTGATTTCAACGACATTGACGGAAACCGGAGCCTTGACGATCGCTTCGCATTCGAGTCTGAGCTTTTCGATTTCAGCACCGCCGCGTCCGATAACGATACCGGGCTTTGCGCAGTGGATGAAGATCTTGACTCTTTCTCTGTCGCGTTCGATTTCGATCTGCGGAACGCCAGCCTTGTACAGCTTGTTCTTCAGATACTTTCTCAGATTATAGTCGGAAACAATGGTGTCGCCGAACTGCTTGTCGGAAACGAACCATCTGGAATCCCAGTTCTTGATAACGCCGACACGGATACCGTGCGGATTAACCTTCTGACCCATAAAAAACGTTTAACCTCCTTCTTGAGATTATTCTTTTTCGGAAACAACCATCGTTACATGGCTGGTTCTCTTGAAAATTCTGTATGCGCGGCCCTGCGCTCTGGGCATGATTCTCTTCAGTGTGGGACCGGGGGTTACAAAGCAGGTGGAAACGTACAGCTTGGAGACATCCATGCCGAAGTTGTTTTCTGCGTTTGCTACCGCGCTCGCCAGCAGCTTTTCGAGAGATTCACAAGCGATCTTGTTTGTATTCTTCAGAATCGCCATAGCGGTTGCGACGTCCTTGCCACGGATCAGGTCGAGAACGATCGAAACCTTGCGCGGGGAAATTCTTGCATATTTTAAGTATGCCTTAGCTTCCATGTTTCATTTTCCTCCTCTCGCTTGGTGCGAATCTGTTTTATCAGTTACCGTTATTGGATGTCTTAGTACCGGCGTGACCCTTGAAGGTTCTGGTCGGTGCGAATTCACCCAGCTTGTGTCCAACCATATCCTCGGTAACATATACCGGGACATGCTTTCTTCCGTCGTAAACGGCGATCGTGTGACCGACGAATTCCGGGAAAATTGTGGAAGCACGGGACCAAGTCTTGATGACCTGCTTGTTGCCACTGTCGTTCATTGCGCAAATTCTGGAGTACAGCTTTGCTTCTACGAAGGGACCCTTTTTCAGGCTTCTGCTCATATTCGTTGCCTCCTATCTTATTTACCGTTTCTGTGTTTGACAATGAACTTTTCGGTTCTTGCCTTCTTGCTTCTGGTCTTATAACCGTTGGTGGGCTTACCCCAAGGAGTTACAGGGGTCGGACGACCGATCGGTGCGCGGCCTTCACCACCACCGTGCGGGTGATCGCAGGGGTTCATGACGGAACCGCGAACGTGCGGGCGGATACCCTTGTGTCTGGTCTTACCTGCCTTACCGACCATGACATTTGCGTGGTCGATGTTGGAAACGGTACCGATGGTAGCGACGCAGTTGAGGCGAACAAGGCGAACTTCACCGGAGGGAAGTCTGACCTGTGCCATGCCGTTTTCCTTAGCCATCAGCTGTGCTGCGCAGCCTGCGGAGCGAACGAGCTGACCGCCCTTGCCGGGATACAGTTCAATGTTGTAGATGAACGTACCGACAGGAATGTTTTCGATCGGCAGGGTGTTGCCGGGCTTGATATCAGCGGAAGCACCGGAGTAAACGGTATCGCCTGCGGTGAGACCCTGCGGAGCGATGATATACTTCTTGGTGCCGTCCTCATACTGGATGAGTGCGATATAAGCGGTTCTGTTGGGGTCGTATTCGATACCGATGACCTTTGCGGGAACATCAAGGGTCTGGCGCTTGAAGTCGATAATTCTGTACTTCTGCTTGTTGCCGCCGCCATGGTGACGGACGGTGATCTTACCGTAGTTGTTACGTCCGGCGTGCTTCTTCTTGATCTGAACGAGAGACTTCTCGGGGGTGAACTTCGTGATTTCCTCGAAGCTCGGAACCGACATGTTTCTTCTCGCCGGAGTAGTGGGCTTATACTTAATGGTAGGCATTCTTTACACTCCCTCCGAATTACATCATGCCGTCGAAGAATTCGATGGTCTTGGAGTCAGCCTTCAGGGTGACGATTGCCTTCTTCCAAGCCTTGGTATAACCGCGGTTATAACCCATTCTCTTCGGCTTCTTCTTCATGTTAATGGTGTTTACACATTCAACCTCGACTCCGAACATCTCAGCGACTGCCTTTGCAATTTCGGGCTTGGTTGCGTCCTTTGCTACTTCAAAGACGTACTTCTTTGCTTCGATCATCATCATGGAGTTCTCGGTGATGATGGGTCTTACGATAATGTCCTGAACAGCTTTCATTATGCGTATACCTCCTGCATCTTTTCTGCAGCACCCTTTGCAACGACGAAGAGATTGCAGTTAAGAATGTCGTAAACATTCAGGGTGTTGACGTAAGCAATCTTAACGCCTGCGATGTTGGACAGACTCTTGTATACGCAATCGTTCTTCTCTTCGAGAACGACGAGTGCCTTCTTCTGGAAGCCTACAGCCTTCAGCATGTCGGCCATAACCTTCGTCTTGTATTCGGTAGCGGTGATCGCGTCGATAACGACCATTTCACCACCTGCGACCTTGGAAGACAGAGCGGACTGCATTGCAACTCTCTTGGTCTTCTTGTTCAGGTCAACGCGGTAGGTTCTCGGCTTCGGGCCAAGAGCGATACCACCGTGTGTCCACTGAGGAGAACGGGTGGAACCCTGTCTTGCTCTGCCGGTACCCTTCTGCTTCCACGGCTTGATGCCGCCGCCGGAAACTTCTGCTCTTGTCAGGGTGGACTGTGTACCCTGTCTCTGGTTCAGAAGGAATGCTCTGACTGCTGCGTGCAGAACTGCCTGATTGATTTCTGCGCCGAACACAGCGTCATTCAGTTCCATGGTACCGACTTCTGCGCCGGCCATGTTGAGAACTTTGATATTAGCCATTGTTTATTTCCTCCTTCCGATTATGCTTTCACAGTATTGCGGATGAAAACGATACCGTTCTTCGCGCCCGGGATTGCACCCTTGACTGCGATGAGGTTGTTTTCTGCATCTACTCGGACGACATCGAGGTTCAGAACGGTAACCTGTTCGTTACCCCAGTGACCCGGCATGTGCTTGTTCTTGAAGATTCTGGACGGTGTGGAGTTCATACCGACAGAACCGATGTGGCGGTGGACCGGACCGTTACCGTGAGTCATTCTCATCATGTGCTGACCCCATCTGCGAACAACACCGGAGTAACCGTGACCCTTGGACATGCCGGTTACATCAACTTTTTCGCCTGCTTCGAATACAGCAGCGCCGATAACGTCGCCGACGTTCATTGCGCCGCAGTCGTCAAGGCGGAATTCCTTGAGGTGCTTCTTGTAGGGGACATTAGCCTTTGCGAAGTGACCCATGTCAGCCTTCGTCAGGTGCTTTGCCTTTGCGTCCTCGAAACCGAGCTGGACTGCGTCGTAGCCGTCGTTTTCAACGGTCTTCTTCTGAACGACAACGCAGGGACCTGCTGCGATGAGGGTTACCGGGATGACGTTGCCGTTTTCATCGAAAACCTGCGTCATACCGAGCTTCTTACCGATAATTGCTTTCTTCATTTCTTTGTTTCCTCCTGTTGAGTTATTGGTTGACACTTTGTGGTGTGCCAACATGACCAACGTGTATCTCCGCTAAGCCGATCGGATTACAGCTTAACTTCGATTTCAACTCCTGCGGGGAGCTCGAGAGATGTGATTGCTTCAATCGCCTTCTTGGACGGCTTGATAACATCAATCAGTCTCTTGTGGGTTCTCAGTTCAAACTGTTCGCGGGAGTCCTTGTACTTATGGACTGCACGAAGAATGGTGACGATCTCGCGCTCGGTCGGGAGCGGAATCGGTCCGGAAACGGTCGCGCCGTTTCTCTTTGCACATTCAACGATCTTTTCTGCTGCCTGATCGACCAGGGTGTGATCGTAGGACTTCAGTCTGATTCTGATCTTTTCGCTTGCTGCCACTTTGGTTTGCCTCCTTTTAAAATGATTGGTTTTAAACGACGGCACCGCTGTGTGTACGCTGCTTGCCTGCGTATTGCTCACACGCGTTTGATTTTTACTGAACACGATTCCGGGTGTTTCCCACCCTTCTTCAAAAAACGGAACTTTTTTGTGTCTCGGCTCGCATGTAAACCGTTTACACGAAAAGGTTCCGGGTTCAACCGCCATCTCGTTCTTATCACCGTGCCGGGTGTTTCACCGTCGATAATAAAAAAATCCAATCGGAGGTCTGTTCTTTGTTCAGCTGTTGCTGTCGCCCGGTTAGATATCGGACATACTCTGCGGAAATTCCCTGATTCGGTTTCCTCATCGGAAGCCTCTCAGCCACCTCCCGCTTCATCGCACATCAAGCAGTATATATTATACACCATTTCTTCCATTTTGGCAAGTACTTCTGCAAATTTTTTCAAAATTTTCAAAAACAAATTTCAACAAATTCCGCGCTGTTATTTTATGCAATTTGCACAATTCGTCGAATTTTGCAGCATCCGTTCAGACGGATCCCGGCACAAAAATTTTTCTGTGAAATCCGCAGAATTTTCGTATCGCCTCTGTACATTTTCCAAAAGATATGATATAATATTGGTGTATGTATCTATATATTTAAGGAAAGGATTACCGACCATGGAAAAAATCATCGAATATACCACCCGCGGCACCTGTGCACGCGCCATCCGCATCACGCTTGAAGGCAACCTCATCAAGGAGGTCAAGTTCATGGGCGGCTGCTCCGGCAATACCCAGGGTGTTGCGGCGCTCGTCGCAGGCATGACAGCAGAGGAAGCCATCCGCCGTCTCTCCGGCATCAAGTGCGGACCGAAGTCCACCTCCTGCCCCGATCAGCTTTCCCAGGCCCTCAAGCAGGCTCTGGAAACCGCTTGAGTCTCTCAAAATAAATATCAATCACGAAAGGATTTTACCGCTATGTCTGCAATCGATTACAAGGCATCCTACGAGCGTTGGCTCGCTGAACCCTCCGTTGACGCGGAAACCAAAGCTGAGCTTCTTTCCATCGCCGACAACGACGAAGAAATCAAACAGCGTTTTATTTCCTATCTTTCGTTTGGAACCGCAGGTCTGCGCGGCACGATGAACGCAGGCACCAACGCCATGAACGTCTACACCGTCGCACACGCTACCCAGGGCATGGCGACGCTTATCTGCGGCAAGGGTGAGGAAGCAGTGAAGCGCGGCGTTGTCATCGCACACGACTGCCGTCTGCAGGCGCGTACCTTTGCCGAGGTCTCCGCAGAGGTGCTCTGTGC
Organism: Clostridia bacterium; assembly: GCA_017455975.1. Taxonomy (GTDB): domain Bacteria; phylum Bacillota; class Clostridia; order Oscillospirales; family CAG-272; genus RGIG3925. The sequence continues at coordinate 27,369 of JAFTLK010000081.1, forward strand.
CAACGGCATCAAGGTCTACCTCTTTGACGCACTCCGCCCCACCCCGGTTCTCTCCTATGCCATCGGCGCACTGGGCTGCATTGCCGGCATCAACATCACCGCATCCCACAACCCCAAGGAATACAACGGCTACAAGGCATACTGGGAAGACGGCGCGCAGCTGGCTCCCGAGCAGGCTGATGTCGTTTCCGCATCCATTGCAGCCACCGACATCTTCACCGGCGTCAAGCGCATGCCGCTTGACGATGCGATCGCATCCGGTCTTTGCGAGATCGTAGGAGACGCACTTGATCAGAGCTACCTTGCAAAGGTCGAAGCACAGCTGGTCGATCCCGCTGTCGTCCGTGAGGCTGCAGATGAGCTTTCCATTATTTATACACCCCTCCACGGCACCGGCCACAAGCTTGTTCCCGAGATTCTGACCCGCATCGGTGTCAAGAAGCTCTTCACAGTAGATGAGCAGATGGTCATCGACGGAAATTTCCCGACCGTCGCATTCCCGAACCCCGAATATCCCGAAGTCTTCGCACTCGGCATTGCAAAGGCAAACGAAGTCGGCTCCGATCTGATCATCGCGACCGACCCCGATGCCGACCGCGTCGGCGTTATGGCAAAGGGTACGGACGGCGCATTCCATTGCCTGACCGGCAACCAGATGGGCGTTCTGCTGCTCGACTATATCATCACCTCGCTCAAGCGTCAGAACAAGCTCCCCGCCGAGGCATATGCCATCAAGTCCATCGTCTCCACCGAAATGGCAACAGAGGTGTGTGAGTCCAACGGTGTCACCATGTTCCAGACATACACCGGCTTTAAGTTTATCGGCGAGAAGATCCTCTCCGAACAGAAGCGCGGCAACACCGACGGATACCTGCTCGGCTTTGAAGAAAGCTACGGCTACCTGCGCGGCGACTACGCAAAGGACAAGGACGCTGTCGTCACAACCATGCTCATCGTCGAAATGGCAGCATATTACCACACCTGCGGTATGACGCTCATCGATGCAATGGCCGCCATGTATGAAAAGTACGGCTTCTTCTCCGACGGCGTTGCAAATATTTATATGAAGGGTCTGCAGGGCCTTGAAAACATGAAGGCGCTGATGAAGTCCCTGCGTGAGAATCCTCCGAAGGAAATCGGCGGCTATCATGTTGTCCGCTTCATCGATTATAAGGCAGGACGTGTCACCGACAATGCCACAGGCGCCGTATCTTCAACCGGCATGGAACCGTCCGATGTTCTGTCGTTTGTGACAGATGCCGGCGATACCATTGTCATCCGCCCGTCCGGCACCGAGCCGAAGATCAAGATTTACTTCCTCGTCTCCGGCGAAACCCAAGAATCCTCCGCAGCAAAGCTCGATGCCTATAAGGCCGCCGCACTTGCATGGACGGAAGAATAAGGAAAGAAGCATCAACCGTTATGAAAACCCCGAAAAGAAACATGATCCTCGGCTACACAGCCCTCGCCGTTCTGGCGGGGCTTGTGCTCGCCGTTATCCGCATTGCCGTATCCATGGCGTATCTGACACCCGGCATTGAAATGTACGCACACGGCACACCCCTGCCGACCATCCTGCATATCCTCATCATCCTCTGCTCCATCGCTGTCTGTACCGTCGCTTTGCTCCCGCTGCACGACAACCACGCTGCAGACGGATGGTCGGATGCATCACAGCTCACGGTCTTTGCCTCCATGTTCTGCGGCTTTCTGCTGCTGGCGCACGATCTGTTCCTCGTTTATGATGTTGCATCCAATAACTGGGATGCCATCGGTCCGCTGATCGGCCGTCCGCAGACCGCTGCCGTGACCATGGCAAGCGCGGTCTTTACGCTGAGTCTGATGATCCTGGCGATTCCCGCTGCGATTTACTTCTTCAAGGCGGCACAGGGTACATCCCGTCCCTCGCATCCCGTCTTTGCAACACTGACGGTCATCTGGTTCGTCATGTTCGCTCTGCATGCCTATTTCGACGCATCCACCGCGTTCAACAGCCCGACCAAGGTTCTGCGCATTCTGACAATTCTGGCATTTACCATGTTTGCCATTCACGAAACACGCAGGACGCTGGAAATTCCGCTGCCCCGCGTGTACTTCCCCACAGCATATCTCGCGGTTCTGCTCGGTCTGACCCACGCCATCTCCGATGCGGTTCTGCTCGGTGCAGGTAAGCTCCGCATCCCCGAGGGATATCTCGGCATCGCAGTCGAGCTTGCCTATGTTGTGTACATCCTCTCGCGCCTTCTGTACCTCGGCGCAACCAAGCCGGCCGCACATATCCCAGAGGAAACATCCGAGCCGGAGGTATAATTTCAGTTTAAGGAGGGCCACCCTCATGACCAAAACAAAAAAGCTGATGATCGTACTCCTCATCATTCTCATCATTCTTCTGTTGTTCCTCATCTTCCGTGATCAGATTGCCGAAAAGATCAATGAATTATTTGTAACGATCTACGCAGTCGATCCGTATGTAACAGACGGATGCTGGTGAAATCAACCTGCTCTTTGATATCCCACAAAGGCATGTTCTGTCCCGATGACAGTTCATGCCTTTTTTCGTCCCGACGGTCTGTCCGGGGGTTTATCAGAAAAAATTTTTCGGTTTTTTTCAAAAATCCGGAACCAAATCGATTTTTTTGCGTCTATATAGGTAAAGGAAGATTTTTCCGACAGAAAGGAGACATACCGATGAAACAACGATTGCTGACCTGGATTCTTTGTCTGACAACGCTCACCGCCTGCGCCGGTCCTGCCGCTCCCGCCGCACTGACCGAGACCGCCCAATGGCAGGAGGGAGGCGCCTCCATTGTCCTGTCTCTGCCGGAGAACTGGTCATGGGGAACGATTGAAGAAAAAGCAGATGAGCTGCCGGACGGCGGTATCCGCTTTTTCCCGGAGGATGACCCGGAGGCAGATACGGTCGTCCGCTTTACCAACGGCTTCGGTGTCTGCGGCACGGGACTTGAAACCGAGCGCATCACACTGGACGGCGGCAACAAGGTCACCTCCTACGCATGGGACGGCAGCAAGCCCTCCCTTTACCGATTCAACGATGCCCCCGGGGACTATCTTGCCGAGCTGTCTCTGGATGACAAACAGCGGGAACAGTATCTTGACACCGTCATGCAGATTCTGGGCACCGCACAGCTTGGAGGAGATGTCATCCGTGCATCGACTGCAATCGTACTGACGGGATACACGGAGGACGAGGGAACCCGCATCCTGCCGGAATATGACATGGAGCGCGGCGTATGGGTCGTCGAAATTCACATCAAGAAGAACACCGGATTCCGGCTGTGGTATACCTATGAAGTATCCGCCGACGGAAAAAGTGTCATCAAAACCTATGACATCGATGCAGAAAAGGAGCCGTAAATCATGAAAGCGTTTTTCACAACCATGCTGATCTTTCTCGTCATTCTGCTGCTTCTCGGTCTTGTGTTCCGGGATTATGTAACAGAGTTCTTCATCGGCGGCGCGGTCGCCGAAAAGCCGGTCATTTATCTGTATCCGGAGGAAGAATGTGAGGTTCATGTCGGGCTGTCACCGGACGGCGATCTGACCGTATCCTATCCCCAATACCCGGACGACGGCTGGACTGTCACCGCATCCCCCGACGGTACGCTGACCGATGCGGAAAACCGTACCTACGATTCCCTGTTCTGGGAAGCCGAACTTGATGCGGACTATGACCTGTCCCGCGGCTTCTGTGTGGCGGGTGCTGACACGGCGGCATTTTTGGAGGAGACCCTTGCCGCGCTCGGACTTTCTGAAACCGAAGCCAATGCGTTCATCGTTTACTGGCTGCCGCGGATGCAGGACAACGCTTATAATCTGATCACATTCCAACAGGATGCCTACACCGACGCGGCAGAGCTGAACATCGAACCCGCACCCGACACCGTCATCCGCGTGTTCATGGTCTGGCAGGGACTGGACAAAGCCATTGATATTGCAGAACCCACACTGCCTGCAACTCCGGCGCGCGAAGGCTTCACGGTTGTCGAATGGGGAGGAACGGAAATTACGGGGTAATTTCCGTAAGATTATAGGTAAGAGTGAAAAGTGAAGAGGTGATTTTGAATGAAAAAGCTGTTATGTCTATTGTTTGCGATCTTTTTTGTGATGACGCTTGCGGCTTGCGGCGAATCCCAGCCTGCACAAACACCGAACCCGAAGCCATCGTATCACGGCGTTCCGTTTACTTCGGAAAAGGACACATCTACGATCTCACTGCTGCTTCCCGACGGATGGGAAGTCAAGGAAATCACCGACGGCGACTGCTTCGGCGTTCCGATTCTGCATGGCTTGGTGATGCATCCGTCTGTCAATCCGGAAATCGCTGTCACGGTTGCTTGCTGTGAGGGGTATCCCGGTCTTTGCGGCACCGGCAAAACCTTTGAAGACCTTGACTTCGGCGAGGATGCCGGCAGGGTCATCAAATCCACCGAAATTCTCGGTGAAATGCGCTCCGTCCTTGTCACATGGGAAGATAAGCCGCCGATGTATTATGCCGATTATGCAATTCCCGAAGCACTGGCAGCAGAATGGGAGCCGATGATTCTTGAGATTCTGTCCACCGCATTGATGGCAGAGAATGCACTTCCGCGTAAAGCCGCAGAAGAAGCAGCAATCAACAAGTGGGGACAGGATTATGATGATGTATATGCCATGTCCTACGATCATTGCAACGGTAGTTGGATTGTTACTGTCCGTTATACCGATAAGGGTATGGAAAGTTCTGTCCAGTATACCGTCGATGCGGATGGAGCAGCGAAACTTCGCATCAATCCCGAGATCTACTACGGCAAACCCGTCATCTACCTCTATCC
>JAFTLK010000082.1 GCA_017455975.1 Clostridia bacterium
TCTCGGTGCATTATCTGACACTGTACTATCTCATCCAGCCCTACAATGCGGGAACCGAGATCAAAAGCGGCACATACCAGCTTGTCATCTGGCTGACATACATGATCTGCTATATGATGATCCAGATCAAATTGCCGACACTGTATTTTGGCATCGCTGCTATCGTATTCTGTGTCCTGTACAGTGCTGTGGCCAGTGTACTGGTGTATAAGCTGGCACCGAAGACCTTCCGCATTCGGACATAAACAAACTCATTTTGGAGGAACTGAAATTGATACTGGAACTGAAAAACATAGAAAAATCCTTCGGCGAGAAAAAGGTGCTCACCGGAGTCTCATTCAAAGCAGAGGGAGGAAAGGCGTTCGGTCTGCTTGGCAGAAACGGTGCCGGTAAAACCACGTCCATCCGCATTCTGATGGATGTATTTCCCGCAAACAGCGGGGAAGTGCTGATCGACGGACAGCCCATCGACTATAACAAAATCGGAATTGGGTATTTGCCCGAAGAACGCGGTCTGTATCCGAAAAAGATCATCATCGATCAGCTTACATATTTCGCGGAGCTGAAGGGAATGAGCCGTAAGGCAGCCATTCAGTCCATCGATTATTGGCTTGACCGGCTCGGGATGACCGAATACCGTAACAAGCGCTTGGATACGCTGTCAAAAGGTAATCAGCAGAAAATCCAGCTCATTACAGCCCTTGCGCACGATCCTGACATTGTGATTCTGGATGAGCCGTTCTCCGGACTTGACCCTGTCAATGCAATGCTGCTGAAGGATGTGGTAAAGGAACAGATCGCAAAAGGGAAGATCGTGCTGTTTTCCAGCCATCAGATGAGCTATATCGAAGAATTCTGCGACAGCATTGCGATTCTGAAAAACGGTGTTGTCGCGCTTCACGGCGATCTGCATGACATTAAGCGTGACTATCCCCGCGACCGCCTGGTAGTTCGTACAGAGAATCCCGATGCTATTCTTTCGGATTTCGGCACTGCCTGCACGGTAATGGAAGACGGTGCGCTGCGGATTCAGCTTGCTTCTGCCGATGAAAAGAAAGCAGTGATGACAAGACTGGTGGAAAACTACGATATTGATGAGGTCAAGGTGTTTGAACCGTCGCTCAACGATATTTTCGTGGAATATGCCGGCGACGGGGCAAAGGAGGTCTGAGCCATGAAACAGTTTGGTAAAATACTGAAATTTGAACTGAAATATTATCTCAAAAATAAGGTGTTTGTCGGCGTCACGGTATTTCTCGTGCTGCTGATTGCCGCAGTGATGTTCTTCCCTCGTATCACAGCTATGTTTGAGGAAGATAATACTGTGGATGTCGGGGATATCGGAAACGTAGAAATAGGCGATGAACAAAATCAAGACGATCTTCCCGTTATGCTGATTAAAGCAGAGGAAGCAGAGCTTGCTGAAATGGTACGTGAAACCTTTGCGGCGGCGTTCAACGGTTACAATGTGCAGATCACGGACTCTGCTATCGATGATGTGAAATCGACAATTACAGCCGGCGAGGCGGAATGCGCGTTTGTCCTGACCTCCCCGATCGAGTATATCTATTACGTCAACAACCTTTCGATGTACGATTCCAATGCAGCAATGGCAGATGAGATGCTGCGCCATTTGTACCAGACGAATGCACTGGTACAAAGCGGTTTGACCGCAGAGGAAGCCGGAGATATCATGAATATCTTCGTTTCCGGTTCCGTTGAAAGCCTCGGTAAAGATCAGATGGAAAATTTCTTCTATACCTATATCATGATCTTTGCACTGTACATGGTCATTCTTCTGTACGGTCAGATGGTGGCGACCAACGTGGCGACTGAGAAAAGCTCGCGTGCGATGGAAGTTCTCATTACCAGTGCGAAGCCTACCAGTATGATGTTCGGAAAGGTGATTGCATCCTGTCTTGCGGGACTGATCCAGCTTGTGGCAGTATTCGGATCAGCTCTGGTGTTCTATAACCTCAATAAATCCTATTGGGGCGGCAATATGATTATTGATTCCATCTTCAATATTCCGACCGAGCTGTTTGTGTATATGCTGGTATTCTTCATCCTTGGATTCCTCATCTATGCGTTCATGTTCGGCGCAGTCGGCTCCACCGCTTCAAAGCTGGAGGATATCAACACATCTGTTATGCCGATTACGCTGCTGTTCATCATTGCCTTTATTGTGGTCATGACCTCAATGAGTTCCGGAAATGTAGACAATACTTTGATGAAAGTAGCTTCCTTTATCCCGTTCACATCACCGATGGCAATGTTCACACGAATTTGTATGAGCACAGTACCTCTGTATGAAATCCTGATTTCGATTGCCATTCTGATTGGATCAACGGTGGGCATTGGTGTTATTTCCGCAAAGATCTATCGTGTGGGTGTGCTGCTTTACGGTACTACTCCGAAGCTCGGTGCAATTCTCAAGGCGGTCTGGAAGGCGTAATCATGATGATATACATACTACTCGTCGAAGACGATAAATCCATCGTCACAAATCTGACCGAATTTCTCACCGGCGAAGGGTTCTGCGTTACGTCTGCATCCGGGCAGACTGCCGCACTTGAGATTCTTTCTGAAAAACAAATCGATCTTGTTCTGTTGGATGTCTCCCTGGCGGAAGGAAACGGCTTTTCTGCCTGCTCCGCCATCAAAGCGCAGTATCAGATGCCTGTAATCTTTCTTACAGCTTCCGGCGATGAATTCTCTACAGTTACGGGCTTTGATCTGGGGGCTGACGACTACATTGCAAAACCCTTCCGCCCCCGCGAACTGATTTCCAGAATCAAGAATGTTCTGCGGCTGACCGGAAATACAGGAAAGACCGTTAAACTTGGTGAAGTTTTAGTGGATACTGAAAAGGGAACTGCAACAAAGAAAGGCAATGAACTCTACCTCTCAGCTTTGGAATATCGCCTGCTGCTGGTATTCATCAATAACCGCGGTATTGTCCTGTCCCGTACCAAGCTTCTGGAATCTATCTGGGATATTGCAGGGGAGTTTGTCAACGACAACACGCTGACTGTCTATATCAAGCGACTGCGGGAAAAAATTGAGGATGAACCTGCGAATCCCACGATTATCAAAACTGTGCGCGGACTGGGGTATAGGGTGGACGCATGATGAAGCTTTTCAGAAATCCTGAAATTCTGCGGGCATTCCTGCTGTACCTTGTTCTGACCGCTGCCGCTGTGATTGCCGCGTTCATCATGGCAGGAAGCTTTGGTTGGCTGATGCTGGCTGTATGTGCGGCATTTGTCGGCATCTGGCTTGTCCATACCGCACGACGGTACAGACGCATTGCGGAACTGTCCGCTGATATCGACCGCATTCTTCACGGAGAGGATCATGTTTCTCTGAACGATTATGCGGAAGGAGAACTCGGTATCCTGCAAAGCGAAGTCCATAAAATGACTATCCGCCTAAGAGAACAGAAGCAGAGTCTTGTAGACGATAAAATCTATCTTGCCGATTCGCTGGCGGATATCTCCCATCAGATCCGCACTCCGCTGACCTCCATCAATCTGCTCGTCTCCTTCCTCTCCGATCCCGACATTACTGTTGAACGGCGCGGCGAGCTGTCACGGGAGCTGTACAGCCTGCTTTCACGTATCGACTGGCTGATTACTACACTGCTGAAAATGTCCAAGTTGGATGCGGGAACAGTACAGTTCAATTCGGAAACGGTGCCGATGGCAGAGCTGATCCGCAAATCCACTGAATCGGTTGCCATTCCCATGGAACTGCGCGGACAGGAACTGAATGTAACCGCGGATGGCAATTTTACAGGAGATATGGCATGGACGTCCGAAGCAATCACCAATATCGTGAAAAACTGCATGGAGCACACTCCGGAAGGCGGCAGAGTTTCAGTTACGGCAACGGATAATCCGCTGTTTGCTGAGATCATCATTTCCGACAATGGCAGAGGGATTGCGGGTGAAGATCTTCCGCACATCTTTGAGCGGTTCTATAAAGGCAAGAACTCAGCCGACAACAGTTTTGGTATCGGACTTGCGCTTGCAAGAACGATTATCACGACACAGAACGGCACCATCAA
>JAFTLK010000083.1 GCA_017455975.1 Clostridia bacterium
GCGGCTTTTTGATTTCCAGATACTTTTCTGTGAATTCCGCAAAGCGCATTTTGTCGGGTCGACCACCAACTCCGTACAGCGCGATTTCTTCCTCAAATTCCTTGATGAATGCTTCCATTTCAAGGTTGAGTTTGTGATAAGAAAGCTTCGGTTTTGACGGCTTGAAGACACGGGATTTGCTGATTTGTTCTCCCGCCGCATCTGTGCCGCAGGAGATGCGAATGAGGTACGTTCCATTGGATTGAGGTGTAATATTTGCCATGTTTTGCATGAAAGACTTTTCATGCGGCTCCTCATTCGCGTACAAAAACGCTGAATTATGTACCAGGAAAACAAGGGAAAATCCTTATTTTTCAAGGCTTTTTCGGCATGGCCTCTACCGACCTTTGAAAAGTGCCAAATGAAACTATGTACCAAATTATGTACCAACTTCATTTTCAGCGTATTTTCCGGTACATTTTTGCGAGCAAAAAACAAAAAATCCGCACCCGAAAAGTGCGGAAAAAGCTTGATAATAAAGGAAAAACGGGAGATTTTTCATCTCCCGTTTTCCTGGTCTGAGTGACAAGACTTTCATCTTGCACGGACTTGCACCGAGTGCAAGTCCAAAAGAATGGCGGCCATAAATAACAACAAAAAATTGACAGCTTCCGCCATTCTTCCAGCCGCATGTTGGGTAATCCTGTCCTACAGAATAGTAAAAGAGCAGCACCTGACGGTACTGCTCTTTTACTGGTCTGAGTGACAAGACTTGAACTTGCGGCCTCTACCACCCCAAGGTAGCGCGCTACCAACTGCGCTACACCCAGACATCTTTATGGGGTATGTTGTCGGTTTCCCGCTCAACGTATAATATTATACCACAATCATTCTTGTTTGTCAATAGTTATTTCAAAACTTTTTCGTGATTTTTCCGTAATTTTCCCCGATTGAAAAAAACTGTCAGAAAATGCGGTACGCCTCTTTACTTCCGGTGTAAAATAGGGTATAATAGCAGCATAACATACACGGAGGTATCTGCCATGCAACCGAATTTCCGACCGTTTTACCGTTATGAGGATCTGCCGTATCTTTCCGTCGAGCTGCCGGAGGATGTCAAGTCCTACCGTTATTCCGGCGATTTTGAGGGAGAGGTGGCCTATATTGAAGACATTCTCTCATCCGGAGTACATCACGCAAATCCCCTGCCCGATGCGATGCGCCGCAGACTGATGCTGGAGCATGCGATCGCTGCGGAGCTGACAAACGACTACAATGTGACCTCCGACGATCTTCTTGCGCGGTTTCGCGAAACCTATCCCGACATGCAGCCGCATCACATCGATGCGCTGATCGCGTCCGGACACGCCGACTACATTCTGCGCGCAGGTGTTCCGTATTTCCAGCGTGCGGCATATTCCAATCTGATGAATCAATGCGGGGATCTTCTTCGCAGGATTCAGGAGCCTGACTATGTATCCCCTGCGCCTGTTAAGCCGGGGCGCGACACGATCTGGGCCATGCGGCGGGCGGGAGCTCTGTCCCGATGGTATCGCGTGCGCATGTCAGCAAAACCGGCCCAGGTACAGACGGACGAAATCGGAAAGCCCATCCGCATCCATCTGCCGTATCCGGCACCGTCTCTGTCACAAACCGAGATCAGGCTCCTCGGCTCCTCGCATCCCGTCAAGATCAAAAAAGCAGAGCAGACAACGGCATACATCGAAACCGTTTACAAGCCGGATGATGAATACTGGGTTGAGTATTCCTATGTCAACACGGCACCGTACCACGATCTGTCAACAGACGATGCCAAGCGTCAGGCCGCAGACCATGCTGCCGATCCGCTTCCGGATGACCTTCTTCCATATATCGTGGAGCAGTTTCCGCATATCCGCTTTACACCCTATATGATTGCACTTGCCGATGAGATCGCCGGGAAGGAAACGAATCCCCTGAAGCTTGCGCGGCGCGTCTACGACTGGGTCACCTCGCACATCCGTTATTCCTATATGCGCTCGTACTTTGCGCTGGAAAACATACCCGAATTTGCTGTGCTGCACGGACGCGGTGACTGCGGTGTACAGGCGCTGGTATTCATCACACTGTGCCGCATCCTCGGTATTCCCGCAAAATGGGAATCGGGACACGGTGTTCACGACCGCGGACACGGGAAAGCTTCCATCGGATCCCATGACTGGGCGATGTTTTATATCGCACCGTTTGGATGGCTGTACTGTGATCCGTCTTACGGCGGCGGTGCGTACCGTTCCGGCAACAAACGCAATTGGAACCACTATTTCGGCAATCTTGATCCGTGGCGGCATGTCACCTGTAATGACTTTCAGCGGCAGTTCAATCCGGCAAAGAAATTCCCGCGCATTGATCCCTATGACAACCAGAACGGGGAGATCGAGTTTGAAGACCGCGGTCTGAACGCATGGGAAATCGACGACCGGCAGGAAAGACGGGAAACACCCGCACTGTAATTCACAGGTATACAAAAAAGATTATCCGCCGGCATCCGGAACGCACGCAGATACGCCGTTCGGATGCTTTCGGGAAGGAGTAAAAAATGAATCAGAAGCTGTATGAAGACCTTCGTGCCGCAGGGGAATATTACGCGGCGGAGCTGGTCATCAATCATGACCGGATACCATTATACCGCTATGCCAGTGCTGCCGCATCGTATTTTGAACATGCCGCACTGACGCCGTATGACGGCGGCATGCTGTATCCGTGCGGGCTGTGCATCAACAAAAACGCAGAAAATGCGTCGGTTGCCGTCAAGCCCGAATTTTCCTACACCTATCAGGCAAACCTCGGGGCGCTCGGACAGAAGGTTCCTGCGGCGGCGGAGGTTCTGGCAGAGGAATTTTCGCACGTTGTCCCGGTGAAGCCGCCGCATACCGTCGGCGGAGCAGGGTATACACATTCGTTTATCAATTACCGCCGCATTCTCTCGGAAGGGCTGTCCGGTTACCGTGCACGTGTCGAGGCGCTTGCAGCATGTGATTTCCGCGATGCAATGCTGCGCCTGCTGGACGGCATTGCATGCTACCGTGCGCGTTGTGCTGCGCATCTGGAAGAAGCAGGTGCACCGCAGGCGCTGACCGATGCACTGCACCATGTGCCGGAGCATCCGCCGCGCTCGGTTTATGAAGCGCTGGTGGCTTGGAACTTTGTCTATTATGTGGACGGATGCGACGACATCGGCGGTATTGACCGCGGGTTGTATCCGTACTGGCACGGCGAGGATATCCGTGATCTTCTGCGGGAGCTGTATCGCCATATCGATACCAACGATGGCTGGTCGCTGCCGCTTGGTCCGAATTACAATGAGCTGACCGTACAATGCATCGATGCCGCACACAACATCCGCCGCCCGAATATCCAGCTGCTTGTCACAGAGGATATGCCGGAGGCGATCTGGGAGGCGGCATATGCATCCATCGGTACAAGCTGCGGTCAGCCCGCCTTTTACAACTGGGATGCATACAAGCGCGAGATCAACCGCCGCTTGCCGCAGGTGACGGAGGAGGATCTGCAGTTCCTTGCGTTCGGTGGATGTACAGAGACGATGATCGAGGGTCTGTCGAATGTCGGATCGGACGATGCCGGCATCAATACCGCACTGATCTTCGATGCATATCTGCGCACGCATTTGTCCGATTGCGATACATTTGATGCGTTCATAGAAGGGTATGCCCGTGAGGCGGAGCGCGTCATTGCCGGGGTCTGCGATAATCTGGAGGAACACCGCAAAACCCGCGCACAGTTCCGGCCGCAGCCGATCCGCACGCTGTTCATTGATGACTGCATCGACCGCATGACCGACTTCAATGCCGGCGGTGCACGCTACAACTGGAGCGTTATCAACGTCGCGGGGCTTATCAATGTCATCGACTCGATGCAGGTCGTAAAGACGCTTGTCTTTGATGAGGCACGCTATACACCGGATGCATTTCTTGAGAAGCTCGATGCGCAGGAGCCGCAGTTCCTTGCCGACTGTGCACGCCAGCCAAAGCATGGCAATGACAATGCCTCTGTCAATGCAATCGCAAATCTCCTGTCCGAGCGTATTTTCTCTGAATTTGAACGCCATACCTGCACACCGGGCGGACGGTATTTCCCGGTCTCCAACCAGTTCACAACCTACGAATATGCAGGACACGGAGTCCGTGCGACCCCGGACGGACGAGCCGCAAATGCGCCGCTGTGCGATTCCTGCGGTGCGATCCACGGCCGTGATGTCTGCGGACCGACAGCACTTCTGTCAAGCGTTGCTGCACTGCGTCTGGACCTGGTGCTCGGAACGCCGATCACCAACATCCGCATTTCCAAACGGAATCTGCCGCATGTGCTGAAGCCGTTGACGGAGGGCTTCTTTTGCATGAACGGCATGCAGCTGCAGGTCACCTGTGCCTCACGTGAAGAGCTTTTGGATGCACTGGAGCATCCGGAGCAGCACGAAAACCTCGTTGTGCGCATCGGCGGCTTCTCCGAATACTTCAACCGGCTTTCCCCGGTGCTCAAGCAATCCGTCATCGACCGTGCCGAGTATTAAGATAAAACAAGCAATATGAAAGACGCCCGATCCCTGCGGCAGAAATTCTGTCCGGGGGCGGGCGTCTTGGTTATTCGGAATGTCAGAAATTGGAACCGTTCCAGCCCCAATGGCTGACCTCTTCATAGCGGACGTAAATACGGTCGGCGGGGACATCGAGGGACGCGGACAGAATCTTTGTCATCGCATCTGTGAGATTGTCAAGCTCGGTGGGATTTGCTTTACCGTAGATCTGCACCTCGGCAATGGCGCAGGGAGCATCGGAGCCCTTGAAGTACAGGTTTTTATCGCCTGTGACCTCGACCATGAGCCAGTCCTCGGTCTTGCCGCGGAGCAGGGTAATTGCCTGTCCGCAGGCGGCGGTGATCTTGTCAGCGGTGGATTTTTCAACAGGGCGATTGGTGGTTGTACGGATAAACGGCATAACGGTTCTCCTTTTTATGATGAAATTTTGTTAATCTTTGGGGTACCGCGGCAGATTCCAGAGGAAGCGCACGGAGAGATAACGGATGATGAGAATAAAGCCGACGGCGGCAACAGCGGACAGCTCACGCGCACAGCCGAGCTTTGACAGATAGACATCAATGACGGCGCCGAGCAGCGCGGCAAGCGCATAAATGCGTTTCTGCAGAATGACGGGGACGCGGCGGATCATGACATCGCGCAGAAGACCGCCGCCGACACCGGTGATGACACCGACGAAGATCATCAGAAACGCGTTGTCATCATAACCTGCTGCCATTGCGGCATCGATACCGACAATGACGAACATCGACAGGCTGAGTGCATCGAGCGCATTGAGCAGCTGCTCGTGACGTGAGCTTTCCCGCGCGACGGCGGCACCTGCGGCCTTGTCGCCGAAGCAGTATTCGAGCATAAAGACAACAAGCGAAACAATGGCGGTCACGGTAAGAAGCATCGGGTCGCGCAGAGCAGAGGGCGGTGTCACCCCGAGCAGCAGATCTCGGACAATACCGCCGCCGAACGCCGTTGTACAGCCGAGCACCATCGCGCCGAAGATATCCGCGCGGATCTCAGCTGCGGCAAGGACGCCTGTCACAGCAGCGGTACAGACGGCGACAAGCTCGGCAATCGGGTAAAGAGAAGAAAGCATACATCAGACTCCTTCTGTGATTGAGGGAATGGCATCCCAGTTGTGTATCAGAAAGTGCATTTCTGCGATGAAACGCAGAACCTTTGGAGATGCGGATGTTTCACAATCGGGATGCATCCACCACGAAAACTCACAGGCAAGGGTCAGGCGCAGGGCAGAGATGATGTCCCGGTCGGTCAGTGTGCCGTGGCGGCGGTATCCGTCGGCGAACGCACGGACGAGCGGGATACGCAGTTCTGTCCCGTCATAGGCAAGGGAGAGCAGCGCACGGCCGACATCGTGCATCGGATAGGAATACTGTCCGCGGTCAAAGTCTAAAATGACAGCGCGATCGCCTGCAAACAGCAGATTGTCGGCGGAAAAATCCTCGTGACAGAGCTGTTTTGCCTGTGCATCAAAGAACGCTTCGTTGAACGTCGATAAAATGGCATCCGTCCCGGGTGGAAGATGATAATCGGGAAATGCAGTCAGTCTCGCGCGGTGATCGGTCAGACGGCGCACGGCATCGGTGCTGTGGAGAGGGTAGTGTGCATCGTCTTTCACATCAAACGTTCGGAGCGCATTGTGCATCCGCGCACACTGTTCTCCGAGGGACTGCATCTGTGCTGCGGTCACTGTATCCGGCGCCGCTGTGATGCCGTCCTCAAAGGACATCAGCATATAGGCAAACGATTCTCCCTGTTCTGTGGAAAGCCGACGCAGAACCGTGCCGTCGCAGTCAAATACGCGCGGACAGGAGACGCCCTGCTCATAAAGAAATTCCTGTCTTTTTAATGCCTGTTCAATGGAATCGAGCTTGGCGGGTGCATATCGGGCGGGGCTGAAGCGTTTCAGAAGATAGGATGCATCATCGGTGTCAACACGCCACTTTTCGTTCAGATATCCGCCGGGCACTGCGGTGACCGTCTTGGGAATGATCCCGAATGCGGATGACAGATCGGACAGAATGGCTTGGGGAAGGTGCGTCATGCGTGGGTATACGCGGCACGGAGCATTGCAATTTCCCGTGCGTAGCCGTCGTTGGTATCGTGCGGGGTTTCCAGATAAAAGGGCAGATGGCAGAGCAGCGGATGGTTGATGACGCGGACAATGGCGTCGGTGCCGATATGACCTTCTCCGATGCGGGCATGACGGTCCTTGTGTGCCGAGGGCGGGTTCATTGAGTCGTTGATGTGCATCGCGCGCAGACGGTCAAGGCCGATGATACGGTCAAAATCGCGCAGAACACCGTCAAGGTCGCCGATGATGTCATAACCGCCGTCGGAGACATGGCAGGTGTCCATGCAGATGCCGAGCTTATCCTTCAGCTCCACACGGTCGATGATGGCGCGCAGCTCCTCAAAGGTGCGTCCGACCTCACTGCCTTTGCCAGCCATTGTTTCTAAAAGCACGGTGGTCGTCTGATCGGGGGTCAGCACGCGGTTGAGCATATCGGCAATCAGCTCGATACCGCGCTCTGTCCCCTGTTTGACATGGCTTCCGGGATGGAAATTGTAAAGATTGCCGGGGGTATATTCCATGCGGCGCAGATCGTCGCGCATGGTGTTTTCACAGAATTCGAGAACCTTGGGATCTGCGGCTGCCGCATTGAGCGTGTACGGTGCGTGCGCCAGAATGACGGAAATGCCGTTTTCGCGGCAGTAGGAGTGGAATGCGGCAATGTCGGTCTCGTCAATGGGCTTTGCAGCACCGCCGCGGGGATTGCGGGTGAAAAACTGGAAGGTATTTGCGCCGATACGGACAGATTCCTTTGCCATGGCAAGGTAACCGTTCGAGGCGGACAGGTGGCATCCGATGGTAAGCATATGCGGGTTCTCCTTTTTGGAATTAAGATATTGGTTCGACGATCGGGGTGACCGTGCAGGGGGCATAAAGCTCGATCTTCACGGTGTCGGAAGAAACCGTTTCCTCACGCGGGCCGATCTTGCAGATAAAGCCGATCACGGTATAGCCGTCATCGGGGATGGCTTGTACTGTGACGGTCGTGGAGTCGCGGAAATACAGGGTGCGCCCGTCAGCCGGCAGTGCGGTGACATCCGTGGCGGACGTTCCTGCAGTACCGTGCGCGGTTGAGAGGACGACAGACACACCTTGGGTATCGGGTACGGTAAATGCCTCGCAGGGGGTGCGGAGTACATCCTGCAGCTGGCGGATAAAGTGCTTTGTGCGGCCGGCTAAAAACTTGTCAGCAGCACGGACATGCTGCTCCCAGCGATCCATGGAACCGCCGTCACCGCGCCAGCGGTCAAAGTTGGCGCCGATGTACGGCTCGAGCGCATCCGCCATGCTCCAAAGCTGCTCGCGCGTCACGGCTTCATCGTAGACCGTATTGATCAGCTGGCAGGCACGGTCGGCAAAGCGCAGACGGTAGGCGTTGTTTTCAAGCAGCCGCAGCATGAGCTTGCCGCAGACCGTTCCCTCGGTCAGCGCGTGTGCGAACATCGGCTGTTCGGCCGAGGTGGAATGACCGATGCCGAAGTCCATGTCGGACAGAACCCAGCGCCAGCGGGTATCAAGTCCGGACGGGTCAGCAGTAGATTTGTTTTTCCACACCTTGATGTTGTTGCCCGGCCAGTCGGTGTTGGCAAGGTAACAGCTTGCAATGAAGAAATCCATGAAATTGTCAAGATCCATGCGTTCTTCCATCCATGCAAAGTGCTCCGCGTCCTTCATTGAATGACTTGCAGCATAATCGATCAGCGCGTAGAACGCCTCTTCATCGCCGGGTTCGCCCTCATTCAGCGCATAATCGGTATTCCAGCTGTTTGTAAGCAGCGGGGAAATCGATTCGAGCATGACGAGATTCTCGGGCAGAAGCCCGAAATGGCGATAGAAATAATCGCACGAATAGCGTTCACGCAGGTTGTAAAGCCCCCAGAATTCGCCGTTGATGAACAGATAGGACGGACGGTAGGCTTGTATACAGGCATTGACCGGTGCCGAAAGCCTGTGCATCAGAGCATCGCGGAAATGTGCGCAGGACACATCATTGCCGGAATTGCGCAGCACGAATGTGTCAAATTCCGTGATAGGCTGATCGGAGGCATCGCGGGCTTCACCTGCGAACAGGTCATATTCCAGCGTTCCGCCGCTCTCCGGTGTGTCAGGCTCGCGTACCGAAACGCGCATGGATTTCTGGTAAAAGGCAAGTGAGCCGTTGCCGTTCATCGTCAGACGAACAAAATGGTCAGCGGGGTTTTCGCCTTCTGGGTCAAAAATTTCCATATATCCGCTGCACGGCGGACGGTCAGCAAAAATATCGTCGCTGATCTTTGCATAGATGCCATCGCTGCCGGTAAAGTCATCGGGGTCGAGGGTGATGTTCAGAAACAGGATATCGTCATAATCGGCGATATCTTTCTGAACAAAATATGTCTCGGTCATGACAGGACCGAAGGCTGTTCCGTCGGTCACGCAGGCGCGGAGGACGCATCCGGCGACCGTCGGCTTGGTGCGCGGCTTGACATCGGTGCCGTATTTCTCCATAAGCAGAGAGGCTGTATAACCATACTGCTCCGCGGTCGTATCGCCGATGCGGATCGGTGTGCCTGAATATGCGGCAAATGCGCTCAGGTCGGCAGCCGGATCGGTGGTGAATACGATCTCATAGCCGGGCAGGGTCGTGAGGGTGACCGATTGCGTTGCGGCATACCGTCCGCCGGGGACGGATGCGATGACATCGATGGCGGCAAGCGGCAGGTCGGTCTGTTTGCCCTGTGACGAGGACGGTGTGAAATCCGTGACGGTCAGACAGGTTTGTGCGGCATAGTTGACGGTCGTCCATGCGGTGTTGTCATCTGTGCGCAGGACGGCGGTGTGCTTGTCAAGTGCGTCCGTGTTGGCAGGAAACGGAAAGGAAACGCCGGCAGCCTTGTTGTACGCGCCGAAATAGGCAAGCACATGCCCGGCATACAGCTCTGTCTGTCGGACGGAATCCGGTGTATCTGTCAGAATCAGCCGACAGCGCTTGGAGGAGAGGCGCAGGGAGGGAAGATCGGCATCGAAGTCGGATAAAAGGAACTTTTCGCATGCATCAAGATACAGTTCTCCGTCTTCGGCGACGGCCTGTGCACAGCGGATCAGATAAGAGGCATGCGGAGCGATCTCCGCACCGTCGGGCAGGGCATATGGTGCATACCTGTCGGCATCGCCCCTCGCATATCCGAGATATATGCCGTCGAGGGAAAATGAACGGTCGGAGGTATTGTACAGCTCAATAAAGGAATAACGCACCGGTGTATCGTTGTTTTCACCGGTGCAGTAGACTTGTTTGAAAATAATGGGGCAGCCGCGGATGACATCAGCCGGTGCAATGCCGTTTTCCGCGGGGGGATCTGCCGCTGAAGTACATGCACAGAGCACGCACAGCAGAGGGATGAGAAGAAAAAGCAAGAGATGTATCTGGGATCGGCGTGATTGCATATTCAACCTCCCGTTTTGCGGATGTCGGATCAATCGAGAATGTAAACACGCATCTTGCGGATGCCGAACTGCATCATTTCCTCGCGTGAGCATTCCATGAAGATGTCGATGTGGTAGCCGTTGATGCCGGAGCCGATGTCGTCGGCGGAGCAGTAGCCGTAGTCGCCGTAATCGCCCTTGACGTAGACCTTGGTGCCGAGCGGGATGACATTCGGGTCGACAGCGATGACGCCCTCCTGTGCGAGTGTGCCGGAATAGGTCAGACGGGGCTCGTCATAATCGCCGTATGCGGTGGCTGTGACGTCGATATAATACGAAAAATTGAAGCTGCCGTGCTTGCCGGAAACGATACCGCCGACGCCGCGCTGCAGCACCTCATTGGTAGGCGCTGTGACAGTCTCGGATGCGAGTACCTCGGTTTCGACGAGCGTGCCGTTTTCATAGCGGCGGCGCTGCTGCTGCTTTGCAACACCCTCGGTGCCGTAGGAAACGCGGACGGTCGAGCCGCGCGGGATCGTCTGCACATCGATGTATTCGGTTTCGTACGGGATCGGCGCGATCTCCTCGCTTTCCTCGTAGCTGACGAGCGTGACGGTGATCACCATATCCTGCGTGACAACGGTATCGGGTGCGGGGGTGATGATATCGTCGGGATTTTCACAGTAGCCAATGTCTGCGAGTACATCGGCAACGGTCATGGCTGCGGTATTCCACGAAACAGGCGTCCCGCCGCCGATGGTGACCTGTACGTCGCAGGTGACGGTATCGAGATCCAGCGCGGGGTTGCCGATGATATCCTGCGTATTCGGTGCGGGCGGCAGGGCAACGGCGGTGACATTGTCTGTACTGTGCAGACGTGTATACGACATGGAGGCGGAGAGGAGCAGGGTCAGCAGAAGCAGAAAGCATGCAGCCGTGATGCGCTGGCGCTTCTGTGCGGCGCGGACATTGTCACGCGAATAGCGGCGGCGCAGCTTGTTCCGCAGGTACATCCAGCGGACAAATTCGGTGAAGCTGGTATTCTGTTTTTTTGCCGTATTCTTTGGCTTGTTTGCCGCGGACATATCCGACACCTCCTCTCATTTTTTTGATGAGTAAATCATCCGTTCTGATTCTAATAGTATACCATGTTTTGCCGGTTTTGTCAAGTGCAACGGATTTCCGGGCGCGCTTTGCTGTGTTCCTCCAATTGTTGAAGGAGCGGACGGATATAAAAAGACCTCCGCGCGGTGCGGAGGTCTTTGGGAGGCGATTATGCCTTTTTCTTTGCGGTGAGAATCTTGATGCCAAACAGCGTACCGATCATCAGAACGATTGCGATCGGGAGCGCGATCCACGCCGAGCGGAAGAAGCCTGCGATCAGATAGCTGACGAAGGAAACGCCGGCAACGGTGATGGCGTAAGGCAGCTGGGTGGAAACGTGGTTTAAGTGGTCGGACTGAGAGCCGGCGGATGCCATGATGGTGGTATCGGAGATGGGCGAGCAGTGGTCACCGCAGACCGCACCTGCCATACAAGCGGAGATACCGATGATCATGATCTCGTTGCTCATATCGCCGCCGAAGACTGCAACGACGATCGGAATGAGGATACCGAACGTACCCCAGGAGGTACCGGTTGCGAATGCCAGGAAGCATGCGATGACGAAGATGATCGCGGGCAGGAAGTTCAGCAGGCTGCCTGCAGAGCTTTCCACGATGTCAGCAACGAACGTAGCTGCACCGAGAGAGTCGGTCATGCCCTTGAGGGTCCATGCAAAGGACAGGATCAGGATTGCGGGAACCATGGACTTGAAGCCTTCGGGAAGGGAGGACATGCAGTCCTTGAAGGAAAGAACACGGCGGCAAAGATAGAAGATAACGGTCAGCACCATTGCGATGAAGGAGCCGAAGACCAGACCGACGGATGCGTCGGAGTTGGAGAATGCGTCAATGAAGGATTCACCGTCGAAGAAGCCGCCGGTGTAGATCATGCCGATGACACAGAAGATGATCAGAACTGCGATCGGGAAAATGAGGTCGATGACACGGCCTTTTTCGTTGACCTGTTCGTTTTCATTGGAAGCCTTGACGGTACCGGTGGTGAACAGATCGCCCTTTTCGAGTGCGTTCTTTTCGTGGATCGCCATAGGACCGTAGTCAAACTTCATAGCGGCGATGGTGATCATCATAACGATGGTCAAGAGGGCGTAGAAGTTGTAGGGGATGGAGCGGATGAACAGATCCAGACCGTTGACACCGTCAACGAAGCCGGAGACTGCTGCTGCCCAGGAGGAGATCGGCGCGATGATACAGACCGGCGCTGCGGTTGCGTCGATGATGTAAGCGAGCTTCGCACGGGAGATCTTGTGCTTGTCGGCAACGGGGAGCATGACAGAGCCGACGGTCAGACAGTTGAAATAGTCATCGATAAAGATGAGTGCACCGAGACCGATGGTTGCAAGCTGTGCGCCGAAGCGGGACTTGATGTGGGTCTGTGCCCAGCGGCCGAATGCTGCGGAGCCGCCGGCGCGGTTCATCATGATGACCATGCAGCCGAGAATGACGAGGAAGATCAGAATACCGACGTTCCAGGAGTCAGAGAGCTGTGCGATCATACCGTCGTTGAAGATGTGTTCCATCGTACCGACGGGATTGAAACCGGAGTACAGAAGACCGCCGACGAGAATACCGACGAACAGGGAAGAGTAAACTTCCTTGGTGATCAGAGCCAGACCGATGGCGATGATCGGCGGGAGCAGTGCCCAGAAGGTTGCGTAGAAGGGAACCTCTTCCTTGTTGATGAGGTAGTCGGCACGTTCGATGGCGTCTGCATATTCTTCTGCATAAGCCTCCGCACCGTCGTCAAGGGTATCGACGTATTCGAGCAGAGCCACTGCATCGTCATACGTCATGGTCGCAGGATCGGTCTAAAACGCGGTTTCGACAACCTCTGCGGTTTCTGCGGGAGCCGCGGTGTCCTCGCCTTCTGCAAATACATGCAGAACGGACATGGAAAGCACCATCGATACGATCAGCAGAAACAGGGTAAAGCGTCTTGTGCTGCGCATGAGTGTAATACCTCCAAAAAATAGTAAAAGAACCGGCTGACACATTCTGTGTCGTTACAGCATGGCTGTGCGCGGTTCTTTCATGAGGGGGATTCCCATTGTCCGATAGCGCTCCACATGCCGTGACAGTGCACCGCATGTTCTGCGGTACCCCAGATTGCCGTCTGTACAGAAAACGGTGATCTTCGGCGGCGATCCCTTTTGCGCACTCCCACGGTCTGTATCCCGTTTCTGCCGTATCTGACAAGTCATATCGGCGGGAGCGGTGACTCTTGATCTGCCGCACCTCTATCTGTTCTTTTCAATGGAATAATCTTACCATATTTTGCAAAAAAAAGCAATACCTTTGACATATTTTGTTGAAAAAATCGTCACATTCAGGCATTTGGAGCGATGTTTTCGCAACTCTGCTGCTCACCGACAATGGCGTACAGTTCTTTTTGCGTTTCATCGGGGTCATAGGTCTCATATCGGACATGCAGAAGGACGCCCGGACGCAGGGTCTTATCGCCGCGCTCGTCCATTTCCGCCTTGCGGTCGGTGGGATGCTGAACCGAGAGGACAAACAGATTGGCCGGCCAGAAGATGTCGCGCACCTGTTTGCCGACGGCAAAGGAACGGTCGGTCACGGTGACAGTCGTATCGACGGTGCGAGGCTCTTTTCCGGCACGCATGTGCTCCAGCCGCCGTTCGAGCACGATCTCGTTGATGGATTCAACTTCAAACAGCTCTGTGATGAAATAAGACAGGACGGAGACAAGCAGGATCGGTACGATGTTCTCGTGCGCGGACAGTGCCTCAATGGCGAAGACGATCGCGGTCAGCGGCATTTTCATCATCGATGCGATGCAGGCTGTGATGCCGAGGACGACGACGACGGGATAGTATCCGGATGTCAGAGGTGTGTGTGTGATCAGAAAACCGCCGATGAAGGAGGAGACCATTGCGCCAAGCGCCATGATCGGCAGGAACATACCGCCGGTGATACCTGCGCAGTTGGCAAAGATCATAACGGTCATTCGGACAGCCGCATATGCAAACAGCAGATACCAGGCAAGGTGCCCGTGCATCAGCTCCTCGATCAGATGGTGTCCGGATGACAGCAGTGTACCGGAAAAACATCCTGCGATCAGCGTCAGCACCAGAACAACAAAGATTGGCAGAACCGCACAGCAGGCCTTTCCGGCTTTTCCGCGGGTATGGGCGGCAAGTCGGGCGGATGCACGCTGCCAGAGACGATGCAGAAGTGTATAGTACTTTAAGAAGACGACCGCGAACAGACCGACAGCGATGGCAATCAGCGCCGGAAGCCACAGCTCATGGGGCTTCAGAACAATCAGCCGCATCGGTGCGAACAGGTAGGTCGGGACGCCGAGCAGCGGAGAGAGCAGGGTAGAGGTGACCTTCGCCGCAGTGACGGAGATCGTTGAGACAAGCAGAATCATCGGTGCAATGCGCTGGTGTGCTTCCTCGATTGCAAACATCATGCCGGAGATCGGAGCGTCCGTTGCGGTACAGAAGCCGGCACAGGCGCCTGCGGTCATCAGATAACGGTCCCATGCGGCATGTTTGCTTCCGGCGGTACGCGAGCCTGCACGGGTGACACCGCGTCCGAGTGCGGTACCGATCTGGACGCTCGGTCCCTCGGTACCCAGCGGAACACCGAGCAGAAATGTCATCATGGACAGTGCGAATACGCCGATGACGTTGTAAAGCCAACGGAACGGAATCAGACCGCGAAGAATACCGATGGAGGTCGGAATGCCGCCGCCGCGCAGGTTGGAAATGAAATGGTAAGCAGAGGCGTAGAGCACTGCACATCCGAGCATGCCGCCGAGTGCTGCAAGTGCCAATCGCGGATCGGCCCGCAGCTGCGCATAGATCTCCCCGGACAGGGTAATGACATGCGAGGCACAGAATTTGAAGATGACGATGCATGCACCGACACAGACGCCGGTAAGCGTCGCGTAGATCAGTGCAGGAAAAAGGAGATTATAAATGTAAGTCTTTTTTTTCATGTCGGATATCTCTTACGAATGATATTGGTGAAATCGAACTATAATATATTATATCATAAAAGCAAAGAAATTGCAACTAAAAAACGGTGAAGAAGTGAGGCTGCGTCTGTGCTGAGGTGATGTTATGGCTTCGCCATAGTGATGGATTGCTCCTTCGTCGCAAAGTGATGTGACGTGTTCCTTCTCACGCGCGAAGCGTACATCACTTCCAAAGGAAACATCACGCACGAAGTGCACATCACGTTCCGTGTAAACGGAACACATCGTTCAAAAAAGCCTATCACTTTCGTGATAGGCTTTTTTGTGGCTGGGATATAGGGATTCGAACCCCAACATACAGAGTCAGAGTCTGCTGTGCTACCGTTACACAATATCCCAATA
>JAFTLK010000084.1 GCA_017455975.1 Clostridia bacterium
CAAGTTCTTGCAACACCTCCTTAGAAGTTTCCCTTGCCCCTCAGCTGAGGGGCATTTTCATGCAATTTTTGCATGAAAACCGGAAAATTCGGGTCACTTCGTGACCCCGGCTGCAGCAAGTTTTCAACTTGCAACAGCCCCTGAACATATTCGTCTTTTGCAGCCGCTCATGCATCCTCGCAGAACGGCACGCCGGTGATACGCGCATGTGCCTGTGCCAGAATGCGGCGGTCGTTGTCGTAGGAAAGCAGCCGCGTCGCTTCGTCAAACGGCACGAGCCAATCACCGAAGATCTCGTTTTCCATCGTGGTGACCGCATCTCCGTATGCAAAGGAAGCCATGGAGTATACGGCACGCTTGTGTACAACGCCCCACAATACATAGTGGTATTCCTCGCGGAACGACAGGTCCGGCTCAACACACAGCGATGTTTCCTCACGGATCTCCCGCGTCATCGTCGCACGCTCATCCTCACCGTATTCCACATGTCCCTTCGGAAACCCGATGTGTCCCGACCGATTACGGATCAAAAGATACAGCGGCACACCGTCATGCATCGTGTAAACCACAGCACCGCAGGATTTTTCATACATGCAGTACAGACGGTACCGTCCGCGCCGCTCCGCAAATGCGATCGCATGCCGGATCTCCGGCTCATACAGCTCCACGCCCTCCGGAACAACGATCAGCCTGTCATAGCTGTACTGCGGGAGCGGTGCTCCCTCCTCGGGCGGATTGATGCGGACACTGCGATGCACGACGGCGATGATCCTGCCGCGGAATGTCTCCAGCGGCTCATCCACGCCGAGAATGTATACATAGCGCGGCGGCAGCGATTCAACATCGAAGCCGCGCGCGGCACCGGTGTGTGCCGGATACAGCGATGACAGATCGGTCACGATATATCCGCAGTTGACGGGATAACGCTTGCGCCGACGGCTGCCGGCATTGCCAGCACCGTCTCTGCCCTGCGGATAGCTTCCGAGCGGGCGGTTGACCACGACGTCGACCTCACGGCCAAAGAGCGCGGCATACTGACCGTACCGGCTTCTGATCTCCTCCATCGTGTACAAACCCCCTTTTCCAAGATAAAACATATTCTGTATTATATTATAGCACAAACCATCGGCCGTATCAAGTGTTTTTTTGGTGTTTTTTCATCAGAAATACACTTTTTTCCGCAAAGCGCTACGCAAATTACCAAAATCGAACAAAAGCATTGACAGACGCGCTGAAATATGATACAGTAATGATATCCGAAATTGCTGTTTTCAAGGAGGATTTCCACAATGCTGTATACCGCGTTCAACCCCATGCAGACCCTCTCCCTGTACACAGGCGCCGTCAGCCGCTCCATTTCCGCCGAAAATCCGCACGGTGAGAAGGGCATGGGCGGCATGTCCGTCGACGGCCCGGCCAAAAATGCCGCACGCGACCTCGGGCAGGGCTGGAAGGTGTCCCCATATGTCAACATCGATCCCGGCGTGACCCACACGCTTGCCGAAATCGAAGGTCCGGGCGAGATCCGTCACATCTGGCTGACATGTGCCGCCCTGACCGCCCGCAATGCGATTCTGCGCATGTACTGGGATGACAGCGAAACACCGTCTGTCGAATGTCCCCTCGGTGACTTTTTCTGCAATGCCTATCTGCCCGACTATCAGCCGCTGACCTCGCTTGCCGTATGCGTCAATCCGCGCAACGGTCTGAACTGCTATTTTTCCATGCCGTTCCGCAAAAACGCCCGTATCACACTTGAAAACCGTTCCGGCAGCATCTGCACCGTCTACTATCAAATCGATTATGTCCTCTGTGATATCCCCGAAAACGCAGGTTATTTCCATGCACAGTTCCGCCGCAGCAATCCGCTCCCGTACAAGTCCGTTCATACGCTGCTGGAGGGTGCATCCGGACGCGGCCAGTACATCGGCACCTACATGGCTTGGGGTGTGAACAACAACGGATGGTGGGGCGAGGGCGAGATCAAATTTTTCCTCGACGGCGACAAGGACTTCCCGACGATCTGCGGAACCGGCACGGAAGACTATTTCTGCGGTGCCTATAACTTCGACAACGGCGGGTACGAACGCTTCTGCACGCCGTACTCCGGCATGATCCCGCATCCGACCGACCAGACCTATAAGTCCCAGAAGCGTTTCTCCCTCTACCGCTTCCACATCACAGATCCTATCTTTTTTGCAGAAAACTGCCGCGTCACCATTCAGGCACTCGGCTGGCGCTCCGGCGGTCGGTATCTGCCGCTGCAGGACGATATCTCCTCGGTCGCATTCTGGTACCAGGATACCCCCATCACCGAACAGCCTCCGCTGCCCGATGATGACGCTCTTGAAATCATCTGATTCCGATCCATCTGTGGGACTGCCGCATGCAGAAAACATGTGGCAGCTCCCATTTTTATCATACATCCGATGACCAAGTCGTAAAAATTCCGTAAACAACAACGATGTTAAATTGACATCGGACGCACAATGCGTTATAATAAGCAGTATAACGAATCGATCCTACATCCCAGAATACAGAAAGGACACCGTCCATGCTTCATCCGATCAGATCTGCCGGCCGTCTGCTCGCGCTCGGCATGCTGCTCTGCATGCTCCTCTCCTGCGGACAGGATGCACAGACAGAAGATACAACCGATACCGCGGCTGCAGAGACACCCGTCACCGACACCGCCACGTCCGAAACAGAAACCGAAACCGCACAGCAGACCGAAACAGAAACCGAGTCCGAAACCGTGACCGAGGCAGCAACCGAACCGCCTGCACCGGAGGTTCCGGTCTACCCGGCTGTCATCGAGGAAAACGGCACCGATGTCCTCACAGGTATCGCTCCTCCGACCGACGGCACGCACATCGATCCTTTGACCGGCACAGCGGTCGGAGAGGCGGAAGCAGAACGCCGTCCCGTCGCCGTCATGCTCAATAACATCACCGTCGCCCTGCCCCAGCAGAACATCGGCGCAGCAGATGTTCTGTATGAATGCCAGGTCGAAGGCTATCTGACCCGCCTGATGGGCGTGTTCAACGATTATGCAGACCTCGATGCCATCGGCTCCGTCCGATCCTCCCGTGAATATTATATCGACTTTGCTGCCAACCACGATGCCATTTATGTCCACGCAGGCGGCAGCGAGGAAGCCTACCGCAATTTGAAAACCCGTAAAATCAACAACATCGACGCAGTCAACGACGGTTATGTTTCCGGCTGCTTCTACCGTGACCCCAACCGCCTCGGTCGTATGGGCTATGAACATACACTGGTCATCGATGGCGACAAGATCGACGAGGCCATTGCCATCAAGGGCTACCGTACCACCTATTCCAAATCCTTCGACAATCCCCTGCAGTTTGTCGGAGAAGGCCAGATCATCGAGCTGACAAACGGAACGAAAGCCAAGCAGCTGACCGTCAAATTCGGTGCGCATACGACACAGCTTGTCTACAGCGCATCCCAGAACCGCTACATGCGCTGGCAGAACAGCGAAAAACACATCGACGGTGTGACCGGCGAGCAGCTCGGCTACGAAAATGTCATCGTTCTCTTCTGCCCGTATACGTTGACACAGGATGATTACAACCACATCGAAGTCGCTTCCACCGGCAGCGGCAAGGGCTATTACCTGACCGGCGGCAAAAAGGTCGACATCCGCTGGTCCAAGTCGTCCGGCGATTCCCAGGTCCGACTCACCTACGCCTCCGGCAAGGAGCTGACGCTCACCCCCGGCAAGACCAATTTTGAAATTGTCGGTTACGAAAGCGCCGTCACCATTATTGAAGAATAAAAAGACAGGCTGCTGCATTGAAAACCGTCATTGTACACAATGACCGCAATGCAGCAGCCTGCTTTATTCAATTTCAACATCCAGCGGCTTGTCAATTTCGTCCGAAACGTACTTGCCGTTTTTCTTCCGCTGACGGACACATTCGGTCAGAAGATACTCAATCTGCCCGTTGACGGAGCGGAAATCGTCCTCCGCCCATGCGGCAATGTCATTGTACAGCTTCTCCGACAGCCGCAGCGGAATCTGTTTCTTTTCTGCCATGTCACCTAACCTTCTCTATGTCCGGCGCTCAATACAGCGAACCGGAGTTGACGACCGGCTGAGCATCGCGGTTGCCGCAAAGAACAACGAGCAGATTCGATACCATCGCCGCCTTGCGTTCCTCGTCGAGCTCTACCGTGCCGCCCTCAGACAGACGGTTCAGTGCCATCTCAACCATACCGACCGCGCCGTCAACGATCATCTTGCGGGCATCAATGATCGCGGATGCCTGCTGACGCTGCAGCATGACAGCCGCAATTTCGGGCGCATATGCAAGATAGGTGATGCGTGCTTCGATGACCTCCAGACCAGCTTCAAAGACCTTATCCTGGATTTCCTCACGGATACGGGATGCCACGATTTCGGATGAACCGCGCAGGCTGCCGTCATCTGCCTGACCGTCACCGGTCGTATCGATATTGGGTGCAACATCATAAGGATAGATACGAACGATGTTGCGCAGAGCAGTATCACATTGCAGGGACAGATATTCCTTATAGTTATCGACAGCAAAGACCGCCTTTGCCGTATCAACCACACGCCATGTCACGGCAATACCGATTTCCACAGGGTTGCCGAGGCAGTCATTGATCTTCTGACGGGCATTGTTGAGCGTCATGATCTTGGTGGAGATCTTCTTGTTTGCCGCTTCACTGACATTCACACTTGCGCCCTGTGCCGTGAACATCACCGCAGGCTTTGCACCGCTGTCGACGTCACCCGACTGAGACAGCTTCGTTTTTGCCGCGGGATTGACAGCAGTACAGAACGGATTGACCCAGTAGAAGCCATCCCCCTTGAGTGTGCCGATATAATTGCCGAACAGCGTCAGAACCAGTGCTTCACCCGGATTGAGCAGTTTCAGACCGAGGAAGGGGATCCAGCCGATGCAGACCCAGATAATGCCGACAACAAATACGGGAATGCCGAGAACCATACCTTCATCCATCAGTATGCCGCCGCAGATCAGAAGTCCGATCGACAAAAGATAGATCAGGCCCCAGAAAAAGAGCATGCCCAGTCCGTTTTTGCGTGTGTTGAGAATTTTTTCAGTCATGGTAGAAACCTCCTGTTTGTTGATATCATAATGATATCATATTTGTATCCGTTTGTCAATACCTCATGACAGAAATGTCCGGATTTTTTTGATATTCACCGCCATGCGCCGCATATATGCGGCGCCTTCACAGCCCAAAGTCCGCAAACCTTTGGAAAAGTTGTAAGAAATCCGTAAAATTTTTGCAAACCCCCTGTTATTTGCCGCAAATATTTGATATAATATAGGTATGAATATCCATCGAAAAACGATGCCGCCGAAAAGGAGCACCACCATGTCCCATCAGAGCCTCCAAGCCATCTCCGCCGTACATACCCGCCTGACACAGGAATCGGTCCCCACAAAAGAACAGCTCCCGCTCGCTGCACATACGACCATCCGTATCGGCGGTCCGGCAGCCCTTGCCGCATTCCCGGAAAACGAGGCCGGCGTACGCACGGTACTGCGGATCTGCCGTGAGGAAAACCTTCCGTGCGCCGTAGTCGGTGCCGGCTCTAACCTGCTCTGCCCGGACAATGGCTTTGCGGGATGTGTGCTGTTTACATCCGGACTTCGGGGTATCTCCTTTGACGGAATGTGCGTGACCGCGGGGGCAGGCGTCTCTCTGACCGCGCTCTGCTGTGCCGCACGTGACCGCAGCCTTGCAGGACTTGCATTTGCACACGGTATCCCCGGTTCCGTCGGCGGCGCTGTATATATGAATGCAGGTGCATACGGCGGTGAGGTCGGTGACCGCATCACATCCGTCACGGTCCTCAATGCAGACACGGGCACGGTGACGGTCATCCAGCACGACGCATGTGCCTTCGGATACCGCACCTCTGCGTTCACCAACGGAAGACAGATCGTTCTTTCAGCAGATTTTGCATTGGAGCCCGGCGACAGCGACGCCATCCGTGCCGAAATGGAGGATATCTCCGCCCGCCGCCGTGATAAACAGCCGCTGGAATATCCGTCAGCCGGCAGTGCGTTCAAGCGTTATCCCGGCCGCTTCACCGCGCAGCTGATCGATGAAGCCGGGCTGAAGGGCTATACTGTCGGCGGCGCACAGGTGTCAGAGAAGCACGCGGGCTTCATCGTCAACCGCGGCGGCGCAACCTGTACCGATGTCCTGACCTTGATCGATCGGATCCGGGACCGCATCGAAGCACTCCACGGCATCCGCATCGAGCCGGAGATCCGGCTGCTTTCCGATTGCCTTGTACATTACTGACCAGAATCAAACCGGAGGAATCCATCATGTCCTTTGCTGCCGAAACCAAAGCGGCGTTATGTGAGCTCAGACCGAAAAAAATGTGCTGCCGGACGGCATTGCTGCTCGGCATACTGCGCGCGGCGAACCAGTTTTCCGACCGCGAGATCCGTTTTACCACCCGCAGCCGTCAGACAGCCGCGCTGACCGTTTCCCTGCTCATCGAATGCTTCGGGGATGTCAGCGCCGCAGGCTTCACAAGCGAAAACGAGCTTCTTTCCGTCATCGATACCCGGGACAGCTCCATCACGGACGGCAGCGGTGAGGAAGGAAGCGAAAGCTTTCAGATCGTTCTCACCGGAGCCCAGGCCGAAGTCATCTGTGAATGCTTCCCGCGCACCGATACGGGCAGATGGGACGCGCTTCCGCACGAGGGCATTATGTGCAAGGTCTGCCGCACCGCCTATCTGCGCGGAATCTTTCTCTCCTGCGGCAATGTCACCGATCCGACGGCGTATTATCACCTCGATATGGTGCTCTCCGAGGATGATATGGCAGAGACCCTCGGCTATTTCCTCGAGGAATTCAGTCTGCCGCCCAAGCACACCGCCCGCAAGGGTATGCCGGTACTGTATTATAAGGAAAGTGAGTCCATCGAGGACTTTCTGATCACCATCGGCGCACAGAAGGCATCGTTTGCCGTCATGGACGCCAAGGCTTATAAAAGCATTTCCAACAACGTCAACCGGGTGGCAAACTGCGAGATCGCCAACATCGGCAAAACGGCCAAAGCAGCAACCGCGCAGTATGAGGCCATCCGCGCACTCAAGGATACCGACCGTCTGCGCCTGCTGCCCGTCGATCTGCAGCAGACCGCAAATCTGCGCTTCGAGCATCCCGATCTGCCCCTAAAGGATCTGGCGGCACTTCACAACCCGCCGCTCACCAAATCGGGACTCAATCACCGCCTGCAGAAGATCGTCGACTTTGCCAAACAGGAAAAATAACTACATATCATAAATCCGGGAAAGGAGTTCTCCATGCTGGCCGCAAATGAATTTGTCCATCTGCATCTGCACAGTGAATATAGCCTGCTCGACGGTGCCGTGCGCATCGCCGACATTCCGCGTCTGGCAAAAGAGAACGGACATGAGGCCGTTGCGCTGACCGACCACGGTGTCATGTACGGCGCGGTCGCGTTTTACCGCGCATGCGTGGCCGAAGGCATCAAGCCGATCATCGGATGCGAGGTTTACGTCGCACCGAAGTCCCGTCATGTCAAAACAGCCGACCGTGACGGAAATTATTACCACCTCGTTCTGCTTGTCGAAAACGAGGAGGGCTATCGTAACCTGATCGCTCTTGTCTCCCGTGCATATTCCGAGGGCTTTTACGGCAAGCCGCGCATCGACTTTGAATTATTGCAGAACTATCACACAGGTCTCATCTGCCTCTCCGGCTGTATGGGCGGTTATGTCGCCACTCTGCTTGCCCGCGGAGACTACGATGAGGCAAAGCGGTGTGCCGTGCAGTATGCCGAGCTGTTCGGCCCGGAGCACTATTACCTTGAAATGCAGGATCACGGCATCGCCGGACAGAAGCAGATCAACCGCGGCCTGCGTAAGATCTCTGCGGAATGCGGCATCCCGCTCGTCATCACAGGCGATGTCCATTACCCGCGCCGCACCGATGCAGAGGCACAGCAGATCCTCATGTGCATCCAGACGGGCAGCGTCATCACCGACGGCCCCGCCATCGGCTTTGAAACAGAAGAATATTTCTATAAATCAACCCAAGAGCTCGCAGCGCTGTTTCCGGAGGACGAGGAGGCCATGCGCAATACCCGCCGCATCGCCGACCGCTGTCAATTCGACTTCTGTTTTGACAAGCTCTATCTTCCGGTTTATGAAACACCCGATAAAACACCGGCTCCCGATTTTCTTCTTCGGCTGGCACATGACGGTTTCCTTGACAAGATCCGTTCCGGCGCACTGACCTTTACCGAGGAGCATCCGATGTCGGAATACAGAGAACGCATCGATTATGAATGGCGCGTGATCTGTGAAACAGGCTATGCCGAATATTATCTGATTGTCTGGGACTTTGTCAATTACGCCAAGAGCATCGGTATCCCGGTCGGCCCGGGACGCGGCTCCGGTGCCGGCTCACTGATTGCATATCTGATCGGCATCACCGATGTCGATTCCATCCGCTACAGCCTGATGTTCGAGCGCTTTCTCAATCCGGAGCGTGTCTCCATGCCCGACTTTGATATCGACTTCTGCGATACCCGCCGCGGCGAAGTCATCGACTATGTCCGCCGCCGCTACGGCGAGGATCATGTCGCACAGATCGTTACATTCGGTACACTTGCCGCACGTGCTGCGGTCAGAGATGTCGGGCGCGCACTCGGCATGCTGTACAACGATGTCGATGAGATCGCCAAGCTGGTCCCGCAGGATCTCGGAATCACACTCGACCGTGCGCTGGAGACCCAGAAAGAACTCAAGGAACGCTATGAGCAGGACGCACAGGTGCGTACCTTACTCAACCTTGCGCGTGCCCTTGAAGGGATGCCGCGTCATGCATCGACCCATGCGGCAGGCGTGGTCATCACCGACCGCCCCGTCATGGACTATGTCCCGCTTGCGGAAAACGGCGGTATGACCGTCACGCAGTTCGATATGGATACCGTCGCACAGCTGGGACTTCTGAAAATCGACTTTCTCGGTCTGCGCTATCTGACGATTCTTGACGATGCAGAGAAACAGATCCGCCGCCGCATCCCTGACTTTTCTCTGAAAAACATCCCGCTCGACGACGCGGAAACCTATGCCATGATCGGCCGCGGCCAGACCACAGGTGTTTTCCAGCTGGAATCAGCCGGTATGCGCGCCATGCTCGGTCAGCTTTCCCCGGAGAATCTGGAAATGATCGTCGCGGCGATCTCGCTCTACCGCCCCGGCCCCATGGATTCCATTCCGAAATTTTTGGCCAACCGTAAAAATCCGCAGGCAATTACCTACCCGCATCCGGCACTTTCCGACATTCTCGACGTAACCTTCGGCTGTATTGTCTATCAGGAGCAGGTCATGCAGATCTGCCGTACCGTCGCCGGGTATACCTTCGGCCGTGCCGATGTTGTCCGCCGCGCAATGGCAAAAAAGAAGACGGATGTCATGGAACGTGAACGGCAGGCATTCATCTACGGTCAGACAGCAGAGGACGGCACGGTCATCAATACCGGCGCCGTTGCCGCAGGCATGGACGAGGAAGCCGCCGGCGCTCTGTTCGATGATATGGCCGGCTTTGCAAAATATGCATTCAATAAGGCGCATGCATCGGCATACGCCGTCACGACCTATCGCACGGCGTACTTAAAATGCCGTTATCCCGGCGAATATCTCGCCGCCCTTCTGTCCACAGTCACCGGCAGCAATGACAAAGCTGCGCTGTATGTAGCGGAGGCCTCGCGTCTCCACATTCCGGTGCTCGCCCCGGACATCAACAAAAGCGAAAAATACTTCATTTATGACGCAGAGGACGGCGGCGGCATCCGTTTCGGTCTGATGGCCATTCGGAATGTCGGTGCTCCGTTCGTCGATGCGATCATCGAAGAACGCAAAAAGCGTCCGTTTTCCGACTTTGAGGATTTCGTTTCCCGTATGGTCGACCGCGACTGCACCAAGCGCCAGCTTGAGCCGCTGATCCACAGCGGTGCATTCGACCGTATGCCGCAGAAGCGCAGCCAGATGATGGCAAGCTATGAGCGGATCGTGGAGCTGTATCAAAGCCGCGCACGCACCACCGTCACAGGTCAGCTTGATTTGTTTTCCGCCGCATCCGAGGAAACGGCAGAACGCGCAGGCGATGCACCGATGGAGGGCTACCGTTATCCCGACATTCCCGAAATTTCCCTGCGCGAACGGCTGCTGCTCGAACGCAGTGCCGCAGGGCTCTGCTTCTCCGGTCATCTGCTTGATGACTACAGCCTGCATCTGGACAAGCTGCATCCGGTGGAGATCGGAGCGATCCTCGCATCCTTCTCCGATGGCGATGCGGCACAGACTGCAGAATCCGCCGAAGCGCAGCCGGATCTCCGCGGCGATTTCCGGGACAAGCAGAACATCCGCATCGGCGGTCTTCTGACCAAGCGTGTTGCCAAGCTGACGCGCAAGGGCGACAACATGGCATTCATCACCGTTGAGGACCGTTATGCCGAGATCGAGGTCATTGTATTCCCGAAGGTGCTCGATACCTGCGCACAGTACCTGTCCTATGACACGGCACTCTGGGTCGAGGGAACGCTGTCCGTCCGTGAGGACGAACCGCCAAAGATCCTCGCCACAGCCATTTTCCCGCTCAAAACCAATGACATGATCGCCTCCGCACCGCAGGATCCGCCGTCCGTGCAGCAACCATCCCCCGGAAAGCCGGAGTCTGCCGCCCGTCCGGTACAGACAACCGCGTCTCCGCGCCGTACATCCGCGACACCGATCCCGCAGACAGCCAAAACGCTGTTTCTGCGCGTGCCGCAGGTCAATCCAACCAATCTGCAGTTCGCACATGCCGAAAATTATGCGCAGATCTTCTCGTGCAGCCTCGGCTACCGCCAGACAGAGGCAGTCGGCACACAGGTGTCTGTCGTTTTCTATGATACGGAAACCGCACAATATCATCGCAACATGACGCCGCCCATCGGACTGACGCCGTATGTCCTCGCCCTGTTTGAGGATCTGCTCGGCGCAGACAATGTGGTGCTGAAATGATACCGGGCACATCGCGCCCGCAATCTCCAAGAAAGGAAGTCCTTCCATGAACGAAACCGAAACCCCGCGTGACATGCAGGAAACAGCCGCCCCCGCACCGGACACTCCAAACACAGAAGAACCGGCAGCTGCAGCAGAACCTGCATCGGCAGAGACGGCCAATCACAGCGGCACCAAGGCTCCTGCCAAAAAGGTGTACGTCAATGCACCGCCGAAGAAAAAAGAATACGACGAAAACCGCGTACACTGGGGCCGTGAAATTCTCGCTGCCTTTGCACTGATCGGCCGCGTCATTCTGCGCATCTTCTCATGGGTGCTCAACATCGTCATGACCGTGGCACTCATCGGTATGATCACCGGTACAATCGTCGGCGGTGTGTTCGCGCTCTGGATCAAGAATTATGTCGATCCGACCATCGACACCTCCAACCTGACCTCCTCACAGGATCTGACGACGCAGATCTACTATATGGATTACAGCGAAAACCCGCTCGGCGTTCCGATCGAGATCGAGGATCAGCGCCTGCACAGCACGGAGAACCGTCTGTGGGTCGCCTACAACGATCTGCCGCAGGATCTGGTTGATGCGTTCATCGCCGTTGAGGACCACCGCTTCTGGAAGCATAAGGGGGTTGACTGGTATGCAACGATCGGCGCAACCTTCAAATGGGTACTCGGCATTGACTCCCGCGGCGGCTCGACGATCACCCAGCAGCTCGTCAAGAACATTACGCAGGACGACGATGTCACAATCCAGCGTAAGGTGCAGGAGATCTTCCGCGCACTGAACCTGGAAAAGCAGAAATCCAAGGAAGAGATCATCGAGCTGTACCTCAACACGATCTCCTTCGGTCAGGGCTGCTACGGGATCCGTGCGGCGGCACAGCGGTACTTCAACAAGGATGTCTCCGAGCTGAATCTGACCGAATGTGCATCCCTTGCCGCCATTCCGAAATCCCCGACCTATTATAACCCCTACCGCAATCCAGAAAACAACAAAACCCGCCGCAATACCGAGGTTCTCAAGGAAATGCTGGAGCACAGCCTGATTACACAGGCGGAGCATGATGTCGCGGTCAAGCGCGAGCTGGTGCTCGATATGACCTACGACGAGGTCACCGGCACCACAACCAATTCGTGGTTCACCGATGCCGTCATCGAGGATGTCATCGCCGATCTGCAGGAGGAGCTCGACATCTCCTACATTGCCGCATCGACCATGCTTTACTCACAGGGACTTTCGATCTATACAACGATGGATCCGTTTGTACAGCAGACGCTGGAGGAGGTCTTTGAGGACGACTCCAATTTCCCGCGCGTTGCCTCTGCGGTCAAGCCGGAATGCTCGATGGTCGTCACCGATCCCAAGACCGGCAACATTCTGGGGCTGGTCGGCGGCAGAGGTGAGAAGTCCATCTCCCGCGCGTTCAATATCGCAACAATGGCCAAGCGTTCGCCCGGTTCCTCCATCAAGCCGCTGACGGTTTATGCACCCGCACTCGATGCAGGACTCATCACCTACGGTACGATTGTGGACGACACGCCGTTCATGTTCAACGAAAAGACCGACTCCGCCGGCAATATCAAGTACACGGCTTATCCCGCCAACCTGCCCGCGGTTTATAAGGGTCTTACCACGATCAATTCCGCGGTCGAGCGCTCGGTCAACACCATCGCCATGAAGGTGCTTGATATGGTCGGCACACAGAACGCATACGATTTTTCCCAGCGCATCGGTCTGTCTTCGATCACCGACCGCTATGAACGCGCCGACGGCTCGATTCTGTCCGATATCGACTATGCGCCGCTGGCACTCGGCGCACTGACCGTCGGTGTATCGCCGCGCGAAATGACACAGGCATATTCCTTCCTGGCCAATAACGGTATTTACACCGAAGCGCGCACCTATCTGAAGGTGCTTGACAAAAACGGTGAGGTGCTGTTAGACAACACTCCGAAGACCGAAATCGTCACAAGCGAACAAACCGCATCCATCATGACGAAGATGCTGCAGAACGTCGTCAAAAACGGTACGGCAAAGGCCGTCACCCTGCAGAAGTACGTCGATGTCGCCGGCAAGACCGGTACGGCAACCGATGACTACGACCGCTGGTTCTGCGGCTATACACCGTATTATGTCGGTTCCTGCTGGTTCGGCTATACCGAGCTGCGCACCATCGGCAACATTTCGACCGTCAGCCCGGCTACCAAGATCTGGGATATCGTCATGACGCGCCTGCATCAGCCGCTCATTGAGCAGTCGCAGAAGACCGGTGAGCCGCTGGATACCTTTGACACTGCAAACGGCGTCGTCACGGCAACCTACTGCGTTGATTCCGGCAAGCTCGTCACCGAGGCCTGCCGCCATGACCTGCGCGGCAGCCGCATCGAAACGGGCTACTTCACAATGGAAAGCGCCCCGACCTCTGCATGTGATGTGCATGTCATGGTCGATTATGACAAAGTCACCGGCGCTGTCGCCTGTGAGGATTGTCCGCCCGAAAACATCATTCAGGTGGCATTGGTACAGGTCGAGGACCGTGATTTCCCGGCACAGGTTGCCGTATCCGACGCTCAGTATGTATACCGTGCCTGGGAACCGGAGGACGGCGTCACCGATTCGACCTCCCTGCCGTACTTTGCCGCTCTGCTCGGAGAGGAACGCTTCTGCGGTACGTCCGGCACGACCACCCGTGCGGTGAATTCCTTCTGTATTGAGCATTATATCGATCATACCGGTGAGACGGAAACGGAAACCGAGGATGTGACGGAACCTGCAGTTCCGCCCGCACCGCCTGTCACCGATCCCACACCGGACATCCCGCCGCAGCCTCCGACACCCGCCGTCACGGAGCCGTCTGTCCAGGAACCCCCGGTCACGGAGCCGCCGGCTGAAGAAACACAGCCGCCGGAACCGCCCGCAGCCGAGACATCTGCTCCGCAGGATCCGCCCTCGCCGGAATCACCCTCTGCCGGAGAGGATCTGCCGACCGACCCGCCCGCCGAGGACGCAGAAGCCGGTGCCGAACCGGAACAGAACGACCCGAATGTCGAATAAATAACAAAAGCCGTCCTGCAAATGCAAGGGCGGCTTTGCATATGGGAAGTGTCGAAGATTATGATGCAATTGTGCCGTAATTTTCCGCAGACAGCCATTGACAAACACGCCCATCCATGCTATACTGAAACCATCCAATCCAACAACAAGGAGAACGCCTCATGAAGCAAACAAAATTCCCGCTTGACGGTGCATGGACCTGTCATGTGACCGACGGCGGCGAGCATGATTATACAATACCCGCATCCGTTCCCGGATGTGTCCACACCGACCTGCAGGCTGCAGGCATCCTCGGCGACCTGTTCTGGCGCACGGAGAATGACACTTGCCAGTGGGTCGAGAACTGTGATGTCACATACACCCGTACCTTTACCGTCGATGCAGTACAAAAGAACACCCATCTGACCTTTGAGGGGCTGGACGTTTATGCAAGGATCTTCCTCAACGGCATCACGATCGGTGAAGCCGACGACATGTTTCACCCGTGGTCGTACCCGGTCGACGGCGCACTCCGGGTCGGTGAGAATACACTCGAGGTGCAGCTCCGCTCGCCTGTGCGTGAGGTTGAGGGACTTCCGAAACGCTCCGGTGCATTCACGACCGAGCGGCTCTATACCCGCCGTGTCCAATGCACCTACGGATGGGACTGGGTCGCGCGTTTTGTAACGATGGGCATCTGGCGTCCGGTGTATCTGGAGTGCCGTACCCCGGACCGCTTCTGTGATGTTTATGTTTATACAAAGGATATCAGCCGTTACACCGCGCAGATTTCTGTCACCGCCGCGTTTGCGGATGTGACAGGCGATGCGTTTGCAGACTTTACTGTCCTTGATCCCGACGGTGTACCTGTCTATACGCGAAGCCGTCGTCTCCTTCCGACGAAAAAGGGCGATACCGATACCGTGATCGCCTTTTGCGCCGACATTACCGATGCGCGTCTGTGGTATCCCGTTGGATATGGTGCGCAGCCGCTTTATACGCTTGTCATCGCGTGCGGCGGCGAGGAGGTCTCCCGCACCCGCTTCGGTATCCGTACCGTGACACTTCTTGAGCCGGAGGATGCACCGGATTCACCGGAGGCTGTCCTTGCGGCAGAGCTGAAGCAGACACCGCAGCTCACGGATTGGGACAGAAACGAAGGCTCGTCGGCATTCTGGCTGCTCATCAACGGCGTGCGCATCTTCTGTACCGGCGCAAACTGGGTACCGTGCGAACCGTTCCCCTCGGCAGAGACCGATGACAAGCTCCGTATGCTCGTCCGCCGCGCCGCGGATGGCGGATACAACATGCTCCGTGTCTGGGGCGGCGGTATCTTTGAACACCCGGCATTTTACGATGCGTGCGATGCATGCGGTGTACTGGTCACGCAGGATTTCTTAATGGCATGCGGCCGTTATCCCGAGGAGGATGACGGATTCATTGCAAAGCTCGCACGCGAGGCTGAGGCCGCGGCACATGCGCTGCGCAATCATCCCTGCCTTGTCTGGTGGTCGGGCGATAATGAGAACGCCGTTTCCGGTGACGAAAACATGGCCGACTATTCCGGCCGCCGTGCCGCACTTGAAGGGATTGCCCCGGTGCTTGCACGTCTTGATCCCGCACGTCCCTTCCTGCCCTCAAGCCCCTACGGCGGCATCCCGTATGCATCCGGTGTCCGCGGTACGACACACAATACGCAGTTTTTGGGCAATTTCTTTGGCTGGGTACGCGGCGGCGATCTGTCCGATTACCGCTGTGTTATGGAAAGCTATCTGTCGCGCTTCTGCGCAGAACAGCCGGCACTCGGCATGCCGTATGTGTCGTCCCTGCGCCGCTTCATGACCGAGGAGGACATCTTCGGCGATGACGTTTCCGTCTCCGAATATCATACGAAGAACAATCCGGGACTCGGTGAGGTTACGCTGTACGGCTATGTTGACCGACTGGCGCGCGGCATGTTCGGCGACTACCGCGACGGTTATGACCGTGTCTATAAGATGCAGCTTCTGCAGTGTGAGTGGATCCGGATCATGGTCGAGCTGTACCGCCGCCATGCATGGTATTCCTCCGGCATGATCTTCTGGATGTTCAACGACTGTTGGCCGGCTGCAAACAGCTGGTCGCATGTAGACTACGACGGCCGTCCCAAGCCTGCATACTATACCTTTGCACGCACCGCAAAGCCGCTCATCGCCTCGGTCACCGAGGAGGAGGGCGAATACCGCGTCTATGTCAGCCACCGGGGCACCGATTCCGTTTCCGGTCACGGGTATCTGTATCGGTACAACATCGTCACAGGCAACCGCGAGCCAATATGTGATGCCGCCTTTGATGCGCTTGAGAACGGGAGCCACCTCATCGCCGCGGTCACGGCGTATACCGTCACGCTTGACCGCGAACATGTTCTGCTCTTTGATCTTGAAAGCAGCTCCGGCAATGACCGCGCATATTTCCTGCCGCTTGCCTTCGGGGAGATGGCATTCGTATCCCCGACCGCTGCAGACCCGCTCTATGATATTGCCGAGGATGAACATGCATATCATGTAACCGCCCGCGAAACCATTCCGGTGCTCTTATTGGATGTCCCGTATCGGCTGTCCGACAATGGCATGTTCATCTGCCGCGGTGAATGTATAACGATTTACAAGCAAGCGACGTGCGATGCATGTGTATCGTTTCACGCCCTGGAGGGTTCTGCCGATGTCTAAAGTCACATGGCGCGGCGGCGCGCTGATCGCCCCGGTACCGCCGGCAATGATCACCTGCGGTACGATGGAAGCATCCAATATCATCACGGTTGCGTGGACCGGCATCCTTGCCACCGTCCCCCCGAAAACATATATCTCCGTCCGCCCGCGCCGCCATTCGTACAGCATCATCAAGGAACAAGGCGAATTCGTCATCAATCTGACGACCGAGGCACTGACCCACGCGGCAGATTTCTGCGGCATGTATACAGGCGCCAAGATCGATAAGTTTACCGCCTGCAATCTGACAAAGGAGGATGTCCCCGGCTTTTCCTGCCCGATGATCGCCGAAGCACCGCTGTCCCTTGCCTGCCGCGTCACAGAAGTCGTACCGATGGGCTCGCATGACATGTTCATCGCCGATGTCGTCTCGGTGCATGTTGATGAGACACTGCTTGATGCAGACGGACGGTTGTGTCTGGAGCGTGCCGGCTTGGCAGCATTCGCGCACGGCGAATATTTCGCGCTCGGACGTTCACTCGGAAAGTTCGGCTTCTCTGCCGTCAAAAAGAAAAAGCATCGCCGTCAGAGCGATCCGGCAGCAAATAAGCCGCAGGCCACCGTCGATCCGACAACCGATGCAGTTGATAATAAACACCCCGCCGATGGTCTTCCGACACCGGTCACCGCTGACACACACACCGCACCCACGCCGTCGGAACGCCCTCCGCGCTCTGACCGCAAACCGCGACGCCCCAAAAAGGACAAGCCTGCCGCAGGCCGCAGCAAGGATACCGCAAAGAAAAAGAAGCCCAAAAGAACCTGATTTGTGTATCGTTTCACACCCCGAATGGAAAAAGCAAAGCATGTATGTTCATCGTTACACACATGCTTTGCCGCTATCCAAAACCGTATTATGATTGTGCATCCCCCGGACGGCTGACGACCGACGGCAGGATCGGTCTTCCGGTCATGATGTCCTCCTCCGTGAAAGACACGAACAAAATCTCTCTCGCTCCGGTTCGTTCGCGGTCATAGGTCAGCACGATCCGTCCGCCGGAAAAATCCGCGTCGGGATAGGAAATATCACGCCGCGTATCCACGCACACACGGTATTTCCACGTCGCCCCGTCATCCTCAGACAGCGAAAGCGTCATGTTTATCCGCTGATCCGGGCAATCATTGTGCACCAGAAGCAGCCGACCCGTAGGTGTCCGTGCGACGAAAAACCGTGTATCTGCCGCTGTAATATCTGACGGACGCGTTTCCTCCCACGACAGACCTCCGTCATACGAAACGGTTTCCGCAAGATACCCGTTGTGACAGCGCGCCAGCATCCGGATCGCACCGTCCCGGCGCTCATACGCCATTCCCTCATCAAACCATGCCGCCAGCTTTTTTGCGCCGTAATGATGTATGAACGTCGCACCGCGATCCGCGGAAATGCTGTAGCCGTAGGCATCATTGGTCTGATCGTAATTGAAGAACAGCCAGCGCCCATCCGAGAGAACCGTCGGCTTACAGCGCAGAAAGCCCCGGTCAAGCATCCTCGGCGCAGAAAACA
Organism: Clostridia bacterium; assembly: GCA_017455975.1. GTDB lineage: Bacteria > Bacillota > Clostridia > Oscillospirales > CAG-272 > RGIG3925. Next base: position 18,370 of record JAFTLK010000084.1, read on the forward strand.
CGGGATCGTCGGCATCCGGATCGTCACACGTCACGCACCACATCGCATGCTCGGTATCATCAAAGACATACCCGTCAACGACAAAGCCGGTCATCCCCTCCTCATATCGCTTGGTGTTGTTCTGAACCCAGAACACCCACAGCCGGCCGTCGGGATCGCACCAGAGCTGAATATCGAGCGCCTGCACCAGCTGCGGAACCGACGACGGGATCACAAGCAACGGCTGTGACCATGTCTGCCCGGCATCATCGCTGTACACAAGCAGATTGTAGTTTTCCATATGCGGTTCGCACCGTCCACCGGAGTACCATCCGAGGAAAATTCTGCCGCCGCGCGACACAGCGACGGTCGGACACCCCTGAAATCGTCGGATCTCCTCCGCATATATCGGATCGTCCGGCCGATAAAGCACTGCACAAGGAACAGAATTGGCATGCATAAGTTGACACATCCTCTCGTTTTTTAAGAATCATACCATACTTTCCCTGTTTTGTCAATAGCCGATCATGGAAGTCGTACATCACATATGTATCGTTACACATGTTGTCGCAACGCTTGTGCATCGTTACACCTTTTTATCAAATCATAGGCAATTGCAAAATTGCCTACCTTCATCGCCCAAAGGGCGATATATAAACAAATTGCGTCGCTTGGGCGGGTTTCCCGCCCAAAAAGACACCTTCAAAGCGACCAAAGGGATGCCACCCGAAGAAATGCTGTGCATTTCTTCAGAAGTTGCTGTGCAACTTCGCGGGCTTTGCGTCAGCCCGATGAAACCGATTGCAAAATGCAATTTTGCAATCGATTAATCAAATCATCAAAGGAGATCCCATCAATGAAGCCTTCCTTTTATCACAACAAAGCGCTGACAACCGCGCAGATCGACGACGGCCGGGCAGCCCCTGACGAGCTGCAATGGGAAACAGCCTACCCGCGCCCCTCCCTTCGCCGAGATGACGGAACATGGAAGCTGCTGACCGATTGGACACTGACCTGTGTACGGGAAGATGACGACCGTCACACGCCGCTCGGGCCGATCCGCATGCCGTTCCCGCCGGAAGCGCCTCTGTCCGGCATCGGTCAGACGCTCGAGGCAGGCGAGGTTTGGTTGTATGAGACGACATTCACGCTGGATGCCCCGTTTATCAGGCGCCGTACCGTGCTTCTGCATCTTCCGCCAACCGACCAGATGTGTATCGTTACACTAAACGGTCATGAAATGACCGAAGATATCACCGCTGTCCTTCCGTCCGAATACTGGATCGACGAATATCTGCACCCGGGTGAGAATCATCTGACCCTGCGCGTCCGCGACGACCTCAATCCCGATATTCCATACGGAAAACAATCGGCCAAGCGCGGCGGTATGTGGTATACACCGACCTCCGGCATGCACGGTATGCCGTGGCTGGAATCGGTACCGGATGATTTCATTGAAGAGCTGGATGTAAAACCCACCAAGGACTCGGTCACGATCATGATTTCCGGCTGTGAGGAGCTGCCGAAGCGTCTGACATGGGAATCCGAGGAAGGAAGCCACTCCTTACAGTTCTACGGCGATAGTGTAACGCTGCACATACCAAATCCGCATCTATGGTCGCCGGACGATCCATATGTATATCGTTACACAATCGAAGCCGGCAACGATCGCGTTTCCTCCTACTTTGCCCTTCGTACCGTCACACGCAAGACCGTCAACGGACGCGCCGTGCTCTGCCTCAACGGCAAACCGCACTACTTCCACGGTCTGCTCGATCAGGGGTATTTTCCCGACGGTATCGACCTCCCGCCGCGTCCGGACGATTACCGCGCCGGCATTCTCGCAGCCAAATCGCTCGGTTTTGATACACTGCGCAAGCACATCCGCGTCGATGACCCATATTTTTATTACTATTGCGACCTCTGCGGCATGCTCGTTTTTCAGGATTTTGTCAACAGCGGACATTATTCCTTCCTGCGCGACACAGTCCTGCCTACCATCGGCTTCCGGCGCAGTATCCGCCGCGGTCTTCGTCATGACATTCCCGTCAAACAGTGTCTGAACTTTCTGCAGATAGCCGATGATACGCTCCGCCATCTCCGGCCCCATCCGTGTGTCGTTTATTACACGATCTTCAACGAGGGTTGGGGTCAGCACAATGCCGATATCCTGTACCACCGCTACCGCAAGGGCGATCCGTCGCGCATCTGGGACACGACCTCCGGTTGGTTTTTCAGTCAGGAAAGCGACGTCCAATCGGAGCATGTCTACTTCCGACGGCTGCAGCTGCGGCAGAAGATGCCCGCCAAGCGCCCGCTGGTTCTGTCGGAATTCGGCGGTTATGCATGTAAGATCGACGGACACGTCTTCAACACCGAAAAAAGCTACGGATACAAAACGCTGTCCTCCCCTGCCGCGCTGACAGAGGCTCTCGAAAAGCTCTACCGTGACGAGGTTCTGCCGATGATCGACCGCGGCTTGTGTGTAACGATATACACGCAAATCACCGATGTTGAGGATGAGATCAACGGACTTTTCACGTATGACCGTCAGGTCTGCAAGGTGGATGCGGAAGTCATGCGGAAGATTGCAGAAGACCTGCGTACTGCATTTATACGCACATGGTCAAATGTGTAACGATACACCATCATCTGTTGAATGGATTGTTGTATATTATTTCTACGCAAATTGCAATAGCAAGTTGCGAATATTTTATATTATGAATACATACAGGAAAAAATTATGGAATTTACATCATACAAACGACTCCGCGAAGTCAGAGAAGCACTGCACCTGTCTCAAAACGAAATCGCCGCACTTCTGAAAACCACCCGTCAGCAAATCGGCAAATGGGAAAACGGTGTTCAGAA
>JAFTLK010000085.1 GCA_017455975.1 Clostridia bacterium
ATTCCCATTCGTTTCCCGATATCCGTATACCATCAATTTCCCATCCATGAGAAAGGTCGTGTGATAATTGTATTGTCCGTCGGGGGAATACATACCGCCGCCATCTACAACAAGCTTTGCATCATCGGCAATGCTTGTGATATCCACTACGGTATGCTTCAGTGTATATGGAACAAAGGATGGCACGGTTTCTGTGCTTTCCTCCGTCGCTTCCATTTCCGACAATTCTGTCATATCCGATGCATCTACCGTGTCAGCGGAATATTCTGTGACCGTTTGCTGTGTTATCACCGGTATCTTTGGCTGTTCTCCGGAACAGGAAGAAAGCAGCATACCGCACAGAATCAGCAAAATTACAACCAATCTTTCATAAACAGCATGACGCTTCATCCCTCTTCCCTCCTGTTGCAAATTATCTGTGGATTATCCTGTTACCATTATATCATAATTCCGTCATCACGTCAACAAATGACAAGCCGCTTATTTTTTTTCTTCTGTTTGCACAAAACAAACATACTGATTTTGTGAAATGAGCACAAAAAAACGGCACAGCTGTTACACTGTGCCGTTTCTGTAATACAAGAATTACTTGTTGTTGACCATCTTTTCGATTTCAGCAGCAAAGTCTTCTTCTCTCTTCTGGAGACCTTCGCCCTTTTCATAGCGGAAGAAGTTTGCAACCTTGATGGAGCCGCCGAATGCCTTGCCGGAATTCTCGAGATACTTTGCGACGGATTCCTTGTTTTCAGCCTTGACGTATTCCTGTTCGAGCAGGCAGTTTGCTTCGTAGAACTTGCCGAGACGACCGACAACGATCTTTTCGAGAACCTGCTGCGGCTTCTTTGCGTTTGCAGGATCGTTTGCAAGCTGTGCGAGCAGGACGGACTTTTCTTCCTCGATAACGGAAGCGGGAACGTCCTCACGTGCAATGTACGGAACTGCAGCCTGTGCAGCAACGTGCAGAGCGATGTTCTTCTTGACTTCTGCGTAGCCTTCGTTTGCAGCTGCAGCTTCGTCAGATTCGAACTTGACAATGACACCGATGGAGCCCTTGCCGTGGATATAGGAAACGAGGTCGCCTTCGATGATATCGAAGCGGCGGATGGACATGTTTTCACCGATGGTGAAGATCATCTGCTTGAGCTGAGCTTCAACATTGGTATCGCCCTCGTAGGTGCAAGCGAGAAGTGCTGCAACATCAGCGGGCTTTTCGGTGATGATGATGTGGAGCAGCTGTGCAACGAATGCCTTGAAGGTATCGTTCTTTGCAACGAAGTCGGTTTCGGAGTTGACTTCGATGATCGCACCGACACCGCCCTCGATTGCGATGTCAACCAGACCTTCAGCGGCGATTCTGTCTGCCTTCTTTGCAGCGACAGCGATGCCTCTTTCACGAAGGATCTTGATTGCGTCGTCCATATTGCCGTTTGCTTCTACGAGTGCGTTCTTGCACTCCATCATGCCGCAGCCTGTCTTCTTGCGAAGTTCAGCTACGTCCTTTGCGGAAATGTTAGCCATGTTTTTATCCTCCTGAATTTTGATGAAATCGGAAATTATTCAGCTGCTTCAACTGCTTCTTCAGCTGCAGCTTCGGGAGCGTTCTGTTCGCCCTGCTTGCCTTCGACAACTGCGTCAGCGAGAACGGAAGCGATCAGCTTGATTGCGCGGATAGCGTCGTCGTTGCCGGGGATGATGTAGTCAGCATCGTCGGGATCACAGTTGGTATCAACGATTGCAACAACCGGAATACCGAGCTTCTTTGCTTCGAGAACTGCGTTCTTTTCCTTCTTGGGGTCAACGATGAAAACTGCAGAGGGCAGACCGGGCATGGTCTTGATACCGCCGTAGTTGCGTTCGAGGTCACCCATTTCCTTGATGAGCTTTGCAACTTCCTTCTTGGGGAGCAGATCGAAGGTGCCGTCTTCCTTCATCTTTTCGAGGTTGTTGAGTCTTGCGATGGACTTCTTGATGGTCTTGTAGTTGGTCAGCATACCGCCGGGCCATCTTTCGTTGACGTAGTACATACCGCAGCGTTCTGCTTCTTCCTTGATTGCGTCTGCAGCCTGCTTCTTGGTACCGACAAACAGAATGGTGCCGTTGTCTGCTGCGGTTTCGCGGACAAACATGTAAGCTTCTTCAAACTTACGGACGGTCTTCTGCAGGTCGATGATGTAGATACCGTTTCTTTCGGTGAAGATGTACTCAGCCATCTTCGGGTTCCATCTTCTGGTGTGGTGACCGAAATGGACACCTGCTTCAAGCAGCTGCTTAATGGTAATAACTGACATTTTCAATGTCCTCCTGTATGGTTTGTTTCCACCACAGAGCCACCCTCGTCCCACTGACACGCGAGCGCGTGAACCACGGAGGTACGGAATTGGGGTCTGTGTGTGTATTTATTTGTATGCCGGGCAGATTTCGCCCCGCGATACCTAAATATTTTACCATACATTGCTGAAAATTGCAAGCGTCTTTTGAAATTTCACAAATTATTTACAATTACAGCCGCCGACACACATCTGCACGGTTTTTGCCGGAAAACGAAAAAAACAGTTGCAAATGCAATGCAGATGTGATATAATAAATGGAGAAACATTTCATTGAACAAAGGAGCATTCATCATGGCCCAGAGAATCAACGCGGGGCAGCACAACCCCAACAACGAATTCGGCAATTATGTGGAATACTGCGTGGAAAAGCGTCCGGAAGGCGCATACCGCCGCAAGCGGATCATGCTGGTCGTGATCTGCGTGCTGGTTGCCGTCTCCATCATTCCCGTTGTCACCTGGTCGGTCGCCGGCAAGCTGTTCATCACCTTTGTCCCCGTCTGGATGGGTCTTTGCGGCATCGCCTACTGGTTCTTATCCAGATTTGTCAACATTGAGTATGAATACCGTGTCATTCAGGGTGAGTTCCAGATGGATATCATCTACGGTCAGCGTCAGCGCAAAGAGCTGATGTCCTGCCGTGTCCGCGATATGGAGATCATCCACCCGCTGGACGACGCAGGCCGCACCGCACTTGCATCCTGCGATCAGGTCGACGACTGCTCCATCTCGCAGAAGAAGCCCACGCCCGATGTCTATTATTTCACCTACACCGAAAACGGCAGGAAGTACGGTCTGGTATTTGAGGCAACCAAGAAGACACTCGATGTCATGAAGTTCTACAATGCCTCCGTGCTGACCTACTCCGACACCCTGCGTCATTAAACGCAAATCCTCATAATGCAGCATCCGCGCGCATATCCTTTCAGTAAATTACCTTTGCGAAAGGAGTCTGCCATGCGCCGGATCGCCGTTTTTCTGCTCATCCTGTCATGGACACTGACAGGATGTTCCCTTTCCCTGCCGCCGCCAACACCCGAGGAGCTGTTTGCCGTGTTCCGCGGCACCTTTGACTGCGCCTTTACAGGCGAGGACGGTACCGGATCAGAGATCCGTGCCGTGCTGGTCCGCAGCGCTTCAGGTGACACGCTGACCGTGGAGGGCGACACTGTCCGCACGGTGATCGTTGCCAAAAGCGGTACTTCCCCCGCCATTCTGACCCGCGGAAGCGAAGCACATCCCCCTCTGACCCTGCCTCTGCCGGACGGCGCGTGCGGTGCCGCCGCATTTCTTGCGCTGTTCTCGATTCTGCCGGATGCCGATTTCACCGCCGTGCGCGGAGAGGGCGGTATTCATGTCACCAACCGGGACGGCAGTATCACAGCTCATTTCTCCGACAACGGAATCCCCGAGCGCATCCGCATCGGTGCGTACACCGCCGTTATCACATCCTTTGCCGTGACCGGTGCGCCCGCCCGATAAGTAAGCCCGAACCGCATTCCCATCCCATTTCGAACGGAAGACAATAAACAATGGAACTGTTATCCAAACAACGAAAAGCCAAGCTCGAGGCTTGCATCAGCTTAGAGCATCTGGTTCACAATTTCAACGCCGTGCGTGCGTTCACCGACCGCCGCATCTGCTGTGTCATCAAGGCGGATGCCTACGGCCACGGTGCATGGCAGTGTGCACGGACGCTGGCCGCCGCCGGCGCGGATTTTTTCGCCGTCTCCTCGATTGCGGAGGCGGAGGAGGTGCGTATGGCACTTGCTGATTACGGCGATGATATCGGCATTCTGATCCTCGGCTATACGCTGCCGGAAAATGCCGACCTGCTCATCCGCTGCAACATCCGTCAGACGGTGTTCTCTGCAGAATACGCCGCTGCCCTGTGCTCCGCCATCCGCGACTATAAGCTCGACGGTCTTCTGCCGCAGGACGCCGCGCTGAATATCCATATCAAAGTCGATACCGGCATGAACCGCCTCGGCTTTGCACCGGACGATCTTGACGGCATGACAGCGCTCTCCGGCATCCGCGACTTCCGCGTGGAGGGCATCTTCACGCATTTTGCACAGGCCGACACACCGGATGCGCCGATGACCGAGGTGCAGTTTGCCGCCTTTTCCCGGGCGGTTTCCGCGCTTGAGGCACGCGGCATGCACTTTGCGCTCCGCCATGCATGCAACTCCGCCGCCATTACGAATTTTCCGGAAATGCAGCTGGACATGGTACGTTTCGGCATTGCGCTGTACGGATTGGCGCCGTCCGCCGAAACGCGTATGCTCCCCGTCCTGCCCGTCATGACGCTGAAAACCGTGATCTCTCATATCCACACCGTGCACGCAGGTGAATCCATCGGCTACGGTGCGGCTTATACCCCCGACCGTGACATCCGTGTCGCGACCCTGCCCGTCGGATATGCGGACGGCTTCATCCGCGCCTATGCAGAGGGCGGGTCCGTCATCATCCGCGGATGTGCCGCACCGATCTGCGGACGCATCTGCATGGATCAGTGCATGGTCGACATCACTGACATCCCGGCCGCACGTATCGGCGATGAGGTGCTGCTGTTCGGTGAGGGAGCACCGTCCGCCGACGATATCGCCGCAAGAGCCGGTACCATCGGATACGAGGTGCTCTGTCTGATCGGAAAACGGGTACCGCGTGTGTATACACGCTGACCGTCCCTGCGTCGATTGTCAGAAAAACACACAGTCAACCCACACATAAAACGCGCCGCACGGATATCAAACCCGTACAGCGCGTTTATTTTTTCGTTATTCTACCGTAACCCCAGCCGGAGCCGCGTAGTCGATGAACTTCTCGCGGATACCCGCAGTCTCCGTATCGCCCTCATGAATGACGATGCGGTACTTGAAGTTCAGTGTCCCGCCCGCCTCGATGATCTCCTCACCGCCGAGGTAATAGCGGTTCGGTGCAAACAGACCGTAGTTGCGGGAATGCCAGTAGGTCGGATATTTCGCATTGGATTCAGTGTCAAAGACAGCGATACCCGCGACATGACC
>JAFTLK010000086.1 GCA_017455975.1 Clostridia bacterium
ATGGCCTCGGAGGTGATGACGGTGTCGAGATAGCGCTCGACCTCCGCCTGTGCGCCGTGCCATTCGCCGTGAATCAGCGCGGGATCGGTGTGTGCCGGACCGTAGTATTCCATCCATTCCCATGCGGTCTTGGGGGGCATCGGGAGAACCTCGTACTGGGAGTGTGCCAGACCGCACTGGATTTCGCAGTAGCGTCCGTCCATGTAGCCGCCGCGTCCGTCGTCACCGGACAGGAATTCCTGCCACTTGCGTCCGCCCTGTCCGCGTCCCCAGACAAAGAGCTTTCTGCCCTTCAGCCGTGAGGTCGAGGTCTGGACGAGTCCGTAGCCGTTCTCATCAATATGAGAGGTGTAATAGCGGTGGTTCTGATACGTCTTGTAGAAGTAGTCGATGGCGATGGGATTGTTGGTCGGATAGGTTACGTCGATGCCGTTTCTGACGGGAATCGGAACGATGCCGACACCGCCCTCAATGGGTGTATATGCGCCGTCCGCAGGAACGACGTTGCGCGCCTTTTCGTTGGACGGCACGGCGATATTCGACCACCAGTACATACCGGTTTCGCGCTGGCTGTCGTTGACGACGCGCATACGGCAGTGTAAGAACGTCGCGTCCTCGGGAATAAAGAAGTCCATCTGATGCGTGACGGCGCGGATGCGCTCAAAGGAGTAGAAGCGCAGAACCGGAACACCGAGTCCGGACTGCTCGGCGGTCAGGGTTGCACAGAAGATCTGCGAGCAGGTGTAGGGATGGTGACCGATGATCGCGCCGCAGTTCCACTCAACGCCGCCCGATGCCCATGCGTTGCGCAGAGCGAGGTATGCCGGACGGTAGACGTGGTTGGCAAGCAGCAGCTCACGCCCTGCGTCCTTGTCGAAAAGCGACCAGAGCTTGCCGCCTGCCTCCGGGACGAACGTCGCGCGGATGTGATCGTTTTCAAGGACGTAGCTGTCCACACCTTCGCGCGGAACGTCGTGGGAGTAGTTGTCCTGGGTCATGTAGGGGAACGCCGAGGTCACGCCGCTGTAGCCCAGCCACAGACCGTCGTCGTCGCCGAGCACCGAGGACGGACCCTCGGAATCGGGGGTCGGCTGGTGGATGTCGTAAAGCAGGGGAAGGGTCGATGTGCCGTTCATCACGGCCGCACGGATGTCAAGGGTTTGTTTGGTCAGAGTTGTCATGGTGGGGTCCTCCTTGGATTGATTTATGATCGGGGTGTTTTGGGGTTCAATGGTGATGATGGATGATTTCGGATACCGCGTAGGGCGGGGGCTTGCTCCCGCCGCATGACGATGATATCCGTGCGAAACGGGGCTTGCTCAGCCGATTATCGTTCATAATACCATTTTGCGGGATTATTTCGAATATATTGCTCTTTTTCCTCATAATCCTGTCGGTTTCTGATAACATGTTCGAAAAAAGAGGTCTGAAAAACAGCGCTGATCTGCGGGTATTGCTGTTTTATCGCGCGCGTTGTCAATGATTTGTACGCACACAGAATGGCTTTCAGATCGGCACGCGGCGCGGGATCATCCACATGGCTTTGTAAATGTAATATCATGTGAATATGATCCGGCATGATAACATAATGCGCGACGGAAACATGAGGGTACTGATCGTTCAGCTTCAGCAGTTGGTCTTTTGCGATCGTTCCGGCCGGCGTCAGTAACGGCTGCGGCGTGCCTGTTTCTGTCATAATAATCTCTGAAAACAGGTGCTGCTTGTCTTTGGCACAGATTGTGATAAAATATGCCCCGGATGAGGAATAATCGTAGTTTGGCAATCGAATGTGTTTTCGTTGGCGTTGATTTATCATGGTCGAATTTATGAAATGGCGGCGGTATATAACTGTGCGGATCGCGGCGGGAGCAAGCCCCCGCCCTACGCGGCTTGTGAGAGCATATACTCAGACATACACCTGCTCGACCTCAAACGCCGTTCTGTCCGCAGAAACGATAATCTTCGTTCCGCCGATTCTGCCGCGGGTGTGGTAGTCGTAGGTGCCGGACTTGACGCCGTGGGTATAGCGGATGCCGTCGCTGCCCATGACCGAGATCTGGCACTTATGGCAGTGTCCCATGAAGACGCCGTCGACGTTTGCCGCAAGAAAATCCGCGGAGCGGGACATCTGGAACCGACCGCGCACCATCCGTTCGTTTTTGTAGCCGGAGTCGCCTGCGTGCGCCGGGGGAAGCACACGCGCGGGATTGCCCTCCTCGCAGGTGTTCGGAGAGGGTGTTTCCGCATCGATCATGGACGCGGGGGCTGTGCCGTCGATGATATAGTTGCCGCCGTCCTCGTCATCCGGGGTCTGGTAGCCCGCATCGACCATGGCGGTGATGTAGTCCTCGGTCGGGATATGGAAGCAGGCAAAGCCGGGGATCGGGCGGTCGTTCTGCGCGCGCAGGGATTCTGCTGTGCCGCGCATCCATGCGATCTGGTCGTCTGCCATGCCGTAATGACGGGTCGTATCGGGATCCGTCGCACCCCAGCAGCAATTGGAGTCGAGCATATAGAGCACGCGTGACAGAACCGCGCCGTCAAAGATACCGACGGAATAGTTGGAGTTGCCCGTCATCGTCGTCGAGCGGCGGAACAGGCACATCGGTGCTTTTTCGAGCATCCGGCACTGCGCGTACACGCCGATCTTTGCCTCGTTGTCGTGGTTGCCGAAGACCGGTGCCCACGGGATGCCGAACGATTCCATAAACGCAATAAAGCCGGCGAGCGCGCGTCCGGAGTCGTCGAATTCTCCGTACACGATGTCGCCTGTGATGATAATCAGGTCGGGCTTGGTCTGCTCGATGACCGCGCGGATGGGCGTGTATGCGCACATCTCGACGTGCTCGGTCTTCCATGCGTCGATTTCGTCCGGACGCAGACGGTCGGGCGTTCTCTGCTGGGCTGCATCGATGACCTGCATATCGGTCAGCTGTAAAATCGTAAATTCTTTGCCGGGGGTTGCCCGGACATGGCTGTCAAGTTTCATGTGTGTTCCTTTGGTTGTTGATCGTTTCGATGTTGTATACGGTTATCGATCGGGGGGGCGGTACAAGCCGTCAGGTTGATTTCGAGCCGTTTGCGCGTGCGAAATCGACCTGAATGCTGCCGTATCACTATCATTTTACCGATTTTTCCGTCAAAGTCAAGATATCGGGGCGAAAAAAAGGGGGACGGTTTGATTTTCGGTAAAGTGCACAAATACAAAGGGCGGAATTTGTGCAAAAAATCATTGACACATGCCCGAAAATCTGTTATACTAATACCATTCTATCCAGAAATCCGGCGAATTTATATTAAATAAGAGGTAAGAATTTATGGCAAAGAGTGTACAGGATATCCTTGATCTGATCCGTGAACATGATATCAAAATGGTCGACTTCAAGATGGTCGATATCAACGGTCAGTACCGTCATGTCACCATTCCCGCGGAAAACTTCTCCGAGGACACCATGAAGAGCGGTATCGGCTTCGATGCGTCCAACTACGGATACGCGGTTGTTGAAAAGTCCGACATGGTCTTTATTCCCGACCCCGATACGGCGGTCATCGACCCGTTCTGCTCCATCCCGACCCTGTCCATGACCGGTAACGCGATGGTCATCGACTCGCCCGAAAACAAGCCCCTTTCCCAGTATCCCCGCAACATCATCCGTGCGGCTGTCAAGTACATGCAGGACTGCGGCATCGCCGACACGATGAAGATCCTGCCCGAGTTTGAGTTCTATCTGTTCGACAACGTCTCCTGGGGCGTTGAGGGCAGATACATCGGCGCGTCCGTCGATGCGGTCCAGTCCTACTGGAACAGCGCAAACGACGGCCTCGGTGTCATCGTTCCCAAGCAGAAGAACTACCACATCGCAAAGCCGTTTGACATCTCCTACGAATGCCGCTCCGAAATGTGCATGCTCATGAAGGAAATGGGCATTGAAATCAACTATCACCATCCCGAGGTTGCCGCATCCGGTCAGTTTGAGATCGAGCCGCAGCTCGGTGAGGTCGTTCACATGGCTGACGCGACGATGATGATCAAGTACATCATCCACAACACCGCGCTCAAGTACGGCAAGTCCGCAACCTTCATGCCCAAGCCGATCTACGGCGAAGCAGGCAGCGGTATGCACGTCCACATGATGCTGTTCAAGGACGGCGAGCCGCTCTTCTCCGATGACAACGGCTATTCTCATCTGTCCCGCACGGCGCACTACTTCATGGGCGGTCTTCTGAAGCACATCGCTTCTCTCTGCGCGCTGACCAACCCGTCCACCAACTCCTTCAAGCGTCTCGTTCCCGGCTTTGAAGCACCGGTTACCGTCGGCTATGCGACCTCCAACCGCTCCGCCGTCATCCGTATCCCGGCATACGCAAAGTCCCCCGACAAGCGCCGTTTCGAGCTGCGCAACCCCGATGCAACCTGTAACCCGTACTTTGCATACGCGGCAATTCTGATGGCAGGTCTGGACGGCATCAAGAACCAGATCGACCCGCACGAGAACGGCTGGGGTCCGTACGACTGCAACCTGTACCACCTGCCCGAAGAAGAAAAGGCGAAGCTGCAGGGTCTGCCCACGTCCCTTGACGCGGCACTCGATGCGCTGGAAGCCGATCACGACTATCTGACCACCGGCGGCGTCTTCCCGGAAGAACTCTTGAAGAATTTCATCAAGAACAAGCGCGAGGAATGCCGTGCAATGGCTGCGATCCCGCATCCGGCTGAATTTGATAAGTATTATAATCTGTAATTTTCCAAACACCAAACGGCTGTCACCCGATCATGGGCGGCAGCCGTTTTGTGATCGATGGTTTTGATGTGCGCAGGCGGATATCAACGCTTGTAGGGGCGATTCACGAATCGCCCGCACATTCGCGGATATACCCACGATAGGTATGACGGTTTACAAGGTTTGTGCACCCACGGCGGACGCCCAATGGGCGCCCCTACAGACACCTTGAAGCCGTCTGCTTCTGAAGTTGACAATAAAGACTCCCTGCATCAACCTTGGGTGATACAGGGAGTCTTTATATAGAATAGAATCAAATATAATACCGCGAAATGGCAATGACGGGAATGATCCAGAACAGCTGATACAGCGCAATCCATACCGGTGCGAGGGTGACTGCCATGCCGGAGATGATGCAGAATGCCATCGCCGCCATACCGAGCAGGATGGAGACAACACCGAGCACGTTGTTGGTACGGGATGCGGAGAGAACACGGTCGCAGATGGCAAGCGTCTGGAGCAGCGCCTTTGCCGAGGATTTGGAGACGATGCCGGAGGACAGACGGTCGACGATGATCGCCGTTTCCTTGGGCTCGGCACACTTGATGATCTTGACCGGATACTTGGACATCTTGATCTTGCAGGAGAGCAGGTGATCGTCGATGTTCGGGTCGCTGGTCTTGATGCCGACGCAGACACCCTGACGGTAGAGCTGCTTGAGAACCACTTCAAAGTCCGGTTCGACCGAGTACTGGATGTAGAGCTTTGCCGAGACATTGTTGTCGTATGCGATGTAGAGGATCGACGCGTCGCCGGTTTCCTCCATCGACTTTTCGCTTTCGTTCAGCGAGACGGAGTAGCCGTAGCGGTTGATGAACGCCGCGCGTCCGATGAGCACCGTACCGCCGTCCACACGCGCCTCAATACCGTCGCGGTCGAGGCGGGTCAGCTTGACGTTTTCTGCGTAGCCGAGCTCGCCTGTCGCCGTTTCAAAGACATCCGCGAGCGGTCCGCCGACCACATGGAACACACTTGCCGCCGCATAGATGACATGGTCAATGCGGTTTTCGCCGTAGACCTTGACATTGCGGACGCGGACGCCGCGTGCCGGGAAGACTTCCTTGTCGTCAAAGGAGACGACCGAGGCGTCGGCATATTCGCCCAGCGACGCTTCGCCGATCATTGCGCTGTCCTTCTCATAGGCAAAGCCGGATGCACGGTACATCGGATAGCTGAACGCGATGAATGCGCAGGAGGGCAGGGTCAGGAGCATTGTGATGTATGCGACGGTCAGCGCCTCATACACACTGCCGGACAGAATGAACTTCGCGGAGAAGAACGCCAGCACACACAGAAGCACGGCTGGGAGCACGGCGCGGAGGATCCGCTGCGTGCGCGGATAGGTTTCCGTGCGGGCAAAGAACGATTCGACAAACGCGGTGCGCTTGATGCGGAACAGCGCGGGATCGTCGGAAATGTATTCGGCGAACATCTTGCGTTCCGCCTCGCCGTCCTTCGGTGCGATGGCATCGACGGCGTACTTCAGTTTCTTGGAGGAAACGATCTTGAAGCTCATGATCTCGCGGCGCAGGTTCATGAACTCATAGCAGAGCTCGAACAGAACGGCAAGACCGATGGGGAAGTTGTACAGCTGCAGACCGTGCATCGGACAGAGCGATGCGATGACCGCCGTATACACGATGCAGGCGAGGAACAGAAATCCCGTGATGCTTTCCGGAATCGGACGTGCACGGAAGATCGCACGGATACCGGTGCGGATGCCGCGCCAGACCATGGCGCCGGAGAGCAGAACGAGCTGCAGATCAAACAGTGTATAAACGAGCGGATACTGCTCACGGTCAAAGATCGCGGGCATCGTAATGCCGAGCAGGCGGTCGTTTTCAAAGAAGAACAGCAGAACGAGGAAGAACAGGGCGCCGAGGAACCGGAACAGCATACCGGAATACTTCTTCTTGTATTCGGCGAAGATCTCGCGGTTCTGTGCGGCGGATACGTATTCCGCGTGCTTGTCCTGTACCGTATCGGGACGGTCACCGGAGTGCATTTCGTGGAAATGGTCGTCGCTGCGGTCGCCGATGGCTTTCTTGTATTTCTTTGCGCGTTCGTGACCGACCGCGTTTTCAAGCTGATCCTCCATGCCGAAGGCGATCATCAGATCAAGGTCGGTCTGATCGAATTCGCCGGCTTCCCCGCCCTCTGCGGTGTCGGCAGGTGCGGGTGCGTCATCGGCATCGGCGGTCAGGTCGTCCTGCAGCGGAAGTGCGTCCCCGGATACCGCGTCGCCGTTCTCGGATGCATCCGGAACAAGCTCCGCCAGCATATCGTCGTCCAGCGAATCTGCGGCAAGGGATGCCAGCGCGTCGAGCAGATCATCGTCGGTCTGCGGTGCGTCATCGGCCGTATCAGCGGATTCCGCGCTGTCTGCGGTACCGTCGGTTCTGTCTGTCGGCTGAGCCTCGTCCTCAATGGCTGCAAGCATGGCCTCCAGCGCGTCGTCCGAAACCTCGGTGATCGCCGTACTGTCCTCGGATATACCGTCCTCCGGTACCTCCTCTTCCTCAATGGCCGCAAGCAGTGCTTCAAGTTCATCGTCGGATACGGCATCGGCGGTCAGTGCGGGTGCTTCTTCTGCGGGCTGCCCGTCTTCGGCGGGGGATGTATCCGCCTGCGGCTCCGCGTCCGCGGCTTCTGCCGTGAGCACATCGATGGAAGCAAGCAATGCCGAGAAGTCGTCCTCGGTCAGCGCCGCATCGGCGGTATCGTCAGCCGGTGCTTCGGTCATTTCCGGATCGGTATCGTCGCCGTCCTCCGGAATGGAGGCGAGGAGCGCAGCAAGATCCGCATCCTGCATTGCCTCGTCTTCTTCTGCCGTCACGGCGGCCGTGATGATGTCTGCCGCAGCAGCCTCGTCGGCTGTATCGGCTGCAAGGAGATCGGCGCCGTCGTCCGTGCTCTGTGCATCGGTGCTGTCATCGATCATGAGCAGGAGCGCGTCCAGATCTTCATCCGAGAGCGTCCCGTCGATGTCTGCCTCACCGTCTGCCGTGTCCGCGGCTTCGACCGTCATCGGCGCGGCATCGTCCAACTCCATGGGGGTATCCTCAAAGAACGGCGTTTCCTCGCGCGACAGCGGCTTGTCAAGGTCGATGACCGGTTCTGCGGCAGGTGCTTCTGCCGGGACCGCCTCGACGATGGGGTCGACGGTCGGGGTTTTCTTCAGGTATGTACGCAGAAGGGCTTCCAGATCGTCGTCGGAAATGTCCGCCTCGTCGGCGGCCTGCGCAAATGCGTCGGCGATCCGTTTCTTTTCCAGATATTCATCGCGCTTCATAACGCGGAACTTATACCGTGTGCCCTGCGCTTTTTTCGCAGCAGCTTCTTCTGCGGCAATGGATTCCTTGTCCGAATCATTCTGTTCCATGGTACGCTTCAGCTTTTCCAGAAGCGCATCGGCGGTATTCGGATTCTTTTTGTTCTGATCCATGCTGTATTCAGTCCTTTCTGAAAGGAATTTTTGAATGCGTAGCTGATTTATTTCTTCTGCATCTGACCGCGCTTGGCTTCATTGATGATGACAGCGGAGGCGCTGGAGACGTTCAGAGAATTGACGTGACCGTACATCGGGATGGAGACGATGAAATCGCAGGTGTCCTTGACCAGACGCGACACGCCCTCGCCCTCCGATCCGAAGACCAGCGCGCAGGGATTATGATAATCGACATCATAGTACGGTGTACCGCCGGCCTCTGCCGCATAGGTCCAGATGCCGCGTTCCTTTAAGTCTGCGATGGTCTGTGCAAGGTTGGTGACCTTGGCGATCGCCATGTGCTCAACCGCTCCTGCCGATGCTTTGGTGACCGCCGGGGAGACACCGACGGCGTGGCGCTTGGGGATGATGATGCCGTGTGCGCCGGCACCCTCCGCACAGCGGATCATGGCACCGAGGTTATTGGGGTCATTGATGTTGTCCGCGATGATGATCAGCGGCATTTCCCCGCGTTCCTCTGCGATGGCTAAAATGTCCTCGACGGAGCAGTATTCTTTCTGCGCCGCCATGGCGACAATGCCCTGATGGGGAAGACCGCAGGCGTAAGCATCGAGCTTCTGACGCTCGACCTCTAAAACAGGAATCCTGCGCTCAATCGCCTGTGCGACGAGCATGGTGATCGAACCTTCGCGGTCGCCCTTACGGACAAAGATCTTATCGACGGCACGTCCGGATTTCAAAAGCTCCCGGACGGCGTTTCTGCCGACAACGGCACCGTTGGTCTCATCCGATGCCGCATCGAATTCCGCATCGCCGAGCGGGGAGGTGGTGAATTCCGCCGCATCGTCGACCGGGCGCGGTTTTCTGGTATATCTGCCGTTGTTCTGACCGTGATACGGTTTTCCGCCGCGCGGATTGCGGTTGTTGGGTTTATAAGAATTGTTGTTTTTCATATACAGTCTTTCATAATTTGTTCATAATTTCGAGGATAGAGTATTCCTTATTTTATTATATCACAAACGATTGGATTTGTATAGTCATATTTTCAAATATTTACAGGAAATTTACGGAAAATTGTCAATTTTTGAGCGTTTGGGCAAAGATGTAGGGACAGGCGTCCCCGACTGTCCCTATTTATCAATATGACATATAGATAATGAGTGTTTTATCGATCAGAATATAAATCATCGTAATACCATCGCATCGGATTTTCATAGATATATCGGACATGCTTTTCATAATCCTCACGATTGCGAATGATATGATCAAAGGCTCTTTCCTGCCAAATATTGTGTCCGTATTCTTTATTGCAAAACCGTTTGAATGTCGATATGAATTGCGAAAATGTGCTGTTTGCTTTCTCCGTCCTTGTCATTGTCCTTGTCATTGTCCTTGTCATTGTCATTGTCCTTGTAGGGACAGGCGTCCTCGACTGTCCCTGTAACAAGGAACTTGTTACGTCAGGCGTTGTCCCCGACTGTCCGTTATCAGGTGTGCAAACTTGTCCCGTTTCCCGTTTTCCTTTGATAAATAACAAAAGATGGATGTGATTCGGCATAATCACATAGTGTTCAACAGACAAATGATCGTAAAAGTCGTTTAATTGTTTTATGTATTTTTCTGCAATTTTCCCATAGGTTGTCAATTCTATTTTAGCGCGGTCGATTATAGTAGGGCAGGGACAGTCGGGGACGCCTGTCCCTACAACGTGTGAGAGGATACATTTTTTGTTTTCGGTACATATTGTGATGAAATATACGCCGACTGTATTATAATCAAACGTCTTCAGTCGAGGCGTTTTTCTGTTTTTGAATTCATCCATATTCATCACCGGTGATATTATAATATTTATTGTTTAGAATTAAGTTCCTTTATCAGACCTTCTGCAGTATAAAAATATGCAAAAGGAACACGGTCGCCGCTTGAAATTTCAATGATTTCATTGTTACGAATACTGGAAATTTTCATACCTTTACTGAGCGTCGGTGATAATAAAAAACACGGTTTGATTTCGATGTATCCTTGAGAAGATGGAAGAAAATTGTTGAAATTGATGTTTGTGTGTGTTTTCGATTTGTATTTCGTTGCATAAGCAATCGATGGCAGTAAAGAAAAGGATAAATCCTTTAGATAATACATGTTATTGTCCCCAAAACGAAAATGCTTTTTGGGGAAAAAGAACCCGAAAAGTTTGATGGAATAGATACATCGGTTGGTTTTAATATACATGTCATTGCTGTATCCGTTGATATTTTTGAAAAGTGAATACCAACGGTGAAGTTTCATTTCAGCACCGATTTTTTTAGATAATTTTCGTAATCTGAATAGCAAAAAAATGCGCGAGATAATAAACCTGAATATCGGTAAAAGAACTGCTATGAACAGGAGCAATATCACATATTTCATCTTGTGTCTCATCCTTTTCTGAATAATACAAATGGGTCTGTTCCTTATTTATTGTATCATATCTGATAGAACTTGTATAGTCCTTTTTCAAATATTTGCAGGAAATATTCGGAACATTGTGAAATTTTGAGTGTGACGGTAATCAATCATGTAGGGACAGATGTCCATGATTGTCCCTTATTTCAATGCAGACATAGGGACAGTAGGGGATAAATCCCCGGACGCCTGTCCCTACAACACGTGAAAGAGGATATTTTCTGTTTGGAATTCATTCGTATTCATCACCGATTTCATGAATGCAGACACAGGGACAGTCGGGGACGCCTGTCCCTACAACACACGAGAGGATACAGTTTCTGTTTTGGGATGATCCATCTTCATCACCGATTTCATTATAACAGAAAATCGGCAGAGGAACAATACCTCTGCCGAAAATTGCAACATTCTGATTATTTCATTTCCGTCAACGCCTTTGCGCGCGGAATGTAGGTCTTGAAGCGTTCTTCCTCGCGGACACCGTTGAACCACTCCCAGCCTTGCTTTGCGGTCATGCCGTAGTAGAACAGATGCCGCTCATCGGAGAACAGATACATATAGTCATACGACAGCGGAACCGTCGCGCCGTCGGGCTGATAGATGCAGTCCCCGTCGCGCACGATGCGGGCGTCGCCCCAGATCAGCGGATTGCCAAGCTCCAGCTGTTCTCCCGCGGGAATCGACAGCCATTGCTCCATCGGTGCAAAGGACTTTTCAAGCCACGCGTAGCCCTCATCGTTTCTGCCGCAGCCGAACAGCGCACAGGCAAGCCGGAATGCGGTTGCCGCGTAAAGACCGAGCCATCCGCGCGGGACCGTACCGTCACCGTTCAAGCCCTCGAGCAGCTCCAGCCGATACTTGTTCCACGCAATTGCCTGCTCCGGTGCACCCCAGTAACGGCTCGGTCTGCCGAGAAAGTGCAGGAACAGCAGGATGTTGTTGACACCGTGCATCGCGCGGGATTCGTCGTGCTTGCCCTCGTTCCACAGCCGCGCCTCGATCTGCTCTCTGTCAATGGAGGAGTATTCCGTGATGCGGTCGGGCTTGCGGCGGATACCGGTGCGGTTTTCAAAGATGACCGTTGCGCCGTCTGTGTCGGTGACATAGGTGTATTCCACGCCGGAGACGTAGCCGTCGGTCAGGTCAATGCCTTCATAGCGGCGGACAAAACCGTCGCCGAGCGGCTGATAGCCTTCTCCTGTACCCGCATAGGAGACAAGCTCATAGATCACCGTTCCGTTGCCGGTGTTGCTGTTTTCCACGCGGACAATGCCGATGCCGGGTGCAAACGTGTAGTTTTTCTTGCCGCCGCGATAGTCAAGACCGCTTTCCAGTCCTTGTGTATCGATACACACGCGCAGACAGTTTACAAATGTTCCTGCCGCCGTTGTGACCGTGCCTGCATCCTCGCAGACAAGGGAGGTGTGGATGGGCGTACCGTAGCGCATGTAACGGAGATCGTGCGTCGTGCCGGGAGTCCAGTCCTCGGACCAGATACAGCCGCAGTCGTCGTTGAGAATGCCGAGCATATCATTGAACAGCAGCTGATGGGCTGCGGTGGTTTCGATGTTCTTTAACTCAAACGACCAGCGGAAGCTGCCGGCAAACGTGATCTCCCGACCGCTCTCTGACCTTGCCGCTGTATTGCGCGCAAAGAAGTTCCAGTGTCCCGTGATTTGCGTGCCGGGGTTAAAGTCTTCGTTGGTGTCCATGATGCGCTGTGCCGCGTCACACGCGGCGGCGGTGTGCGCGATCTCCACAGGGGTGTGGGCAAGTGCTTTTGCGCGCTCCATATAGTGGGTGACATCCTGCACATGCTCCCCGTCCCAGTATTCGTTTCTGACCGCCGAGATCATGTCAAGCCAGCTGTTCTCGTCATACGACAGCCGCACAAGCGACCATGTCTGTGCCAGCAGCGCGCGTTCGTCATCGGCATAGGAAACCGTGACGCGGTTGGTGTGAATCATGACGGAGGGCGCGTACTCTGTTGTGTACTCCCATGTGTTGCCTGTCACAAGCGGCAGATATCCGTCGCCGCGGACAGCATACGAGGACAGATTGCGCACCTCGCAGATGCCGTCATAATAACGCTCCTGTCTGACAATACCGACATTCGGCGCGTAATAGCTGACAACGGTGTCCTCTGTGCGGTGAACCTGCCAGACCTGACAGTGTTCAAATGTACCTGCGGGAACGGTGATCGCCGCGTCGTCATCCACCAGTGTCAGCGTTGTGCCGTCGGAGCCGGTGCGGCTCTGCCCGACAGCCAGCGCAGGATCGGTGAAGCAGCCGTCACACCAAGACGCATTGCGGTAAACGAAATCCGCGTCAAGGTCTGCCGAGCACAAAACGCCTTTTCCGTACCAGTTTTCCTGATAGCGGAGAGGGGTACCGGTTTCATGGCGGACCTCCAGTGCACCGCCGCGCATGCGGTAGGTCTTTTCCGCTTTTTCGCGGTATCCGTCAAGATATGTCTGCTCCATTGTCTTTGCCGCGCCTGCAAAGGTGTGCCAGAAATCGTCCACGCCGGACAGCCGCAGGGCATGGTCGAGCGCGTCAATGGCGTTTTCGGATTCGTTTTCATCGGAATACGTTTCGCCGAGCCAGAACCATTCTCTGGCAAGGGCAAGCGGATAACCCTCCGCCTCGAGCATCGGAATCTGGACATTTTTCATAAAGTCGATGCGGTTGGCACCGTACCGTTTCTGATCCTCGGTCGAGACGATGAACGCCATGACCTCGTCGTTGTGTCCGCGCACTGCCGCTTCTTTGATGCGGGCAAACAGTGCGTCGTTCTTGGTGCCGGGAATCCACCACCAGCCGCGCATCAGCACATCCGCCATCGCGCTGTATTTGGTTTTCTCCTGAACCTCGCAGGATTCGGGCAGCTCGTCGACTGCCGCAAGGGTTTCTCGGTAAACGGATTCAAAGCCGTTTTTGTTGTTTTGGTACTGCCAGCGCTTGAGTTCTTCCACTTTCTTCATCACGCGGCGCGTTAGTGTATCATTCATCGTTTCATTCATTGCACAAAGTTCTCCTCTGATTCGTTTTCGTCCGTCGTGCAGCTGCCATTTGACCGTACCCTCCGATACGTTCAGCCGTCCGGCAATTTCTGCGACCGACAGCTCCTCAAAATAGTGCATCCGGATCACCTCGCCGACCCGCTCGGGCATCCTTGATACGGTGTTCCGCAGAGCTGCCGCCTCGTCGTCTGCCAGCGCTCGGACCTCGGGGTTTTCGTCTGCATCATCGGACAGAACGCCCTCAAGCTCGTCCAGCGGCAGATAGGTGCGGTACCGCACGAGCATGTTTTTAGCACAGTTGCGGGCGATTTTACAGACCCACGCGCCGAACTTGTCGGGACATTGCAGGCAGTTGAGCTTCATCCATGCGGTGATGAAGGCATCCTGTGCCGCGTCCTCGGCAAGATACCGGCTGTGGAGCACCGTATTCGCCGATGCGATGACGGCTCTCTGGTATCGGACAACCAGCGATTCATATGCATTCTGATCGCCTGCCAGTGTCAGCAGAACGAGGGTTTCGTCGGTGGTGATGTGATCTTGCATCATGGTTCCTTTCACTGGGTTTCATTGTGTGTTTTGAGCGCTCTTGACTATTAGACACGAAACAGGGAGAAAAGGTTGGGGGATTTGGAAAGTTTTTTGAAAAAAAGAAAATTGATGATGATGGTATCCGGTGAACATTCTCTTTGTTTGTAGGGGAGGGGTTGCCCCTCCCGCCACATGAATCGTCGATGACGTTTTCGGTTGACGAATTTAATGAATATGGAATGATTTATTTTTCAATCCATAACATTACCGTTTGCGGTTGACAAATGATGAATCTGTACATCGTTCTGCCATGGCAGCATGATGGTGACAATGCGTTGTTCACCTACGGCGGGAGGGGTGACCCCTCCCCTACAAAGTCAGGGAGACTTTTGAAAAAAATTCCCGCTGCCTTTGACAAAACAACGGGAATCGGTTTTACAGGTATTTCTTTAATATGCCGAGCATCGCCTGATTGTCATCGGACAGCGGAAGCTGCGGCGCGAGTGCCGATACAGTTTCATGGGCGGTGTCTTCGTCCAGTGCGACGAGCAGCATCTGCATCGCAATGCAGTCGTTCTGCGCGGCGGCAAGGTCG
>JAFTLK010000087.1 GCA_017455975.1 Clostridia bacterium
AGCATATAGAATCGAGAACATACGGACATTCATTACAAGTAAATTCCGAAATGAGAAAGCAACAAGAGAACGCCTCAGCCGTCATCTGCACCAAGGGGCATATGACACCTTCCCTCACCATGGAAGGCTTAGTCGTGCACACGTTACCCTCCTGCGTCAACCGTCATCATATCCGTGTCAAAAAGGTTTTTACCCGACAACCAGCCCTGTCGCCTCATCGCAGCCGAACAGGATATTCATATTCTGAATCGCGGCGCCGGATGCACCCTTGCCGAGGTTGTCGTATCGGGCGACGAGCAGGATGCGGTCGTCATTGCCCGAAACGCGCACTTCCATGTCGTCCCGTCCGGCAAAAGCACCGGCGGAGAGGAATGCGCCCTCTGCGTCGTCCTCTCTGTAACGGACAAGACCGCCGGAATACGTCTCGCGGTACAGCGCACGGATGTCATCGGGCGTGCCTCGGAGCATCTTCTTTGCAAGCGGCACCGTGACCTCCATGCCTGCGTAGAAATCGCCGACAATCGGGCAGAACAGCGGATCGGTATTCATACCGGTGACCGCCGCCATTTCCGGCAGATGCTTGTGCTTCTGCGAAAGACCGTACTGTCTGGGGGCGTCAAGCAGGACACTGCGCTCCGGATTTTCATAATCGGCGATCATTGATTTGCCGCCGCCGGAGTAGCCGGTGAGTGAGAAGCACGACAGGACCTCGTCCCGGTCAAGCAGACCTGCACGAACCAGCGGTGCGACAAGCGCGATAAAGCCGCTTGCGTGACAGCCGGGATTGGCAATGCGCGTCGAGGCTGCGATTTCCGCGCGTCTGCCGCCGATCTCCGGAAAGCCGTAGACCCAGCCGGGCGCACATCGGTGTGCCGTCGAGGTGTCGATGATCTTCGTATTCGATCCCTCAGCCAGCGCAACCGCTTCGATTGCCGCCGCATCGGGCAGGCAGAGGAACGCAATGTCTGCTTCATGCAGCGCCGCACGTCTTGCCGCAGGGTCTTTTCTTGTTTCCTCGGGCAGGCGGATCAGCTCAAGATCGGTTCTCTGCTCCAGGCGTTCGTATATCCGCAGACCGGTCGTCCCGGCGCTGCCGTCAATGAAAATCTTTGTCATGGGTTACTCCGTTTTTTTCGTGTTGTTATAAAAAGGAATTTGCGTATATTATACACGATAACCCTCGGTTTGTCAAGGTGTTTTCGCATTTTTATTCACGATAATTTGAATATTATTGCATAAAAGATGTATATGCATACATTTTATGCATTTTCACCGATCAAGCCCTCGAAGATGCGCATTTCCTCGGTATTGCCCCCGCGTACCTCGGTCAGCCGGTCGGAATAGCACTCACAGAGGAAGGGATTGTCAAGCATCTTTTTCAGTCCCTCGTATATGCCGTCGACGGAAATGTCACAGATTTCACCGAGCGTTCCGTCACCGAGCTGTTCGCGCGCGGACAGATAATCCGTTGCGAGGATCGGCTTGTAGAGAATCTTTGCCTCCTCGACGGCAATCGGCTTGCCCTCATGACGCGACGGCTGTGCGTAGATGTCGCAGTCGCGCATATAGGTGTATGGATTCGTCGTGTTGCCAAGCAGAATCAGCAGATCGGCGACGTTGTAATCGATGGCTTTCAGCTTCAGCGCTTCTTCCGCCTCCGGCTCACCCGATCCGATGATATACCAGCGGACGTCATAGCCATCGCGGCGCAGACGGGACAGCACCTCGACTGCCATGTCGTACCCCTTCTGCTCGGCGATTCTGCCGACGGTCAGGATTCGCTTGCCCGTGAAGTGGTGATCGGGGAATGTTTCCCCGCGCAGTGCCAGATCCCAGATGAGACGCGGATCGTTGATGTTTTCCATGCAGACAATCTTGTCGGCAAGGTGCGGAAAATGCGCCTTCATCGACTGCTCGATCGGCCCTGAAACGGTGACGGTATAATCGCACGCGGCAAATGCCGGCTCGTAAAGCGTATCGTCGCGCTGGGGCTTGGTATAGTCAAAGTGCAGCCACGCGATCTTCTTCTTTGCGCGGACGTGATCGACCATATAGAACATCGTTTTGTCGCCCCAGTAGGCAAGCGCGATGTCGTATTCTTCTTTTATATCCGGGAAGCGCTTTGCAAGCTTACACCACATTCCCATTGTCAGATCGGCGCGGTTGCCGATATGAAGCGCGATCTTGACAGCAAACGGCAGGATGTCAAACAGCACCGACGGGTTTTTCTTTACCATCGAGTTCCAGATCACGCGCATGGCATTGCCGCCGTGGAGCGTGAACATATCGGCGTAGTCTTCCATTTCTATGACGCGGATCTGCTCCGGAATCATGGAGAGGAACATTCCTTCCTTCTTTGCAAGCAGCAGCGTCACGTCGTATTTTTCGTAATCAAGACAAGATGCAAACGACAGAAACGATTTTTCCGTTCCCGCCGGCTGCATCGTGATGCCGATGATGAGGAGTTTTTGTTTTTTGTTCATGGTGTTCTCCTTTGGCTGGGTGATAGGTGTTGCAAGTGGTTTGCGTATGTTATTGTTGTCAACTTAAAGTTATGATGATGTTGATGATGGAGCAGGCGACTCTCTATGTCCGTAGGGGAGGGGTCACCCCTCCCGCCGTGGACGAACAACATATCACCGTTAAACAATGGCAGAATAATATATATTTTCATCATTCGTTTGCCGGAAGCGTGGATGCGATTCCAATGGACAATATCATTTATCATTCATGTATTCCGTCAACCGGAATCGGCATCGAAGCCGTATGTTTCGGGAGGGGTAACCCCTCCCCTACAAAAGAAGAACCGATTCGTGTTCCTGTTTTACACGTTTCACCCGCATTGCCGCCACTCCGGTGACTTATCGCGCAGAATCAGGATCACGCCGATGACCGCGGCAATAGCAAGCAATCCGCCGAACAGGTACATACCGCCGGTCGTTCCGAGACGGCTCTCGATGACACCGCCGAGCACACCGCCGAATACTCTTGCAATGCCCTGTCCGATGCAGTACATCAGATTCTGTCCGGTCGCCTGCAGCTCGGGTGCGATATAGGCGGTGATATACATCGCGCCGCAGTAGGTGACAACGGTTACAAGGAATCCCGTCAACAGGTTGTTGATAATCAGCGCCGTGACACCCTCGCAAAGACCGAGCAGCAGATACCGCGCGGCGGAACCGATCACGCTTGCAAACAGCAGCGGACGGATGCCGAGCTTTGCAAACAGGCGGTTATAGAGAAAGAAAAACGGGATTTCGCCAAGGACGAGGATCAATACATTCAGACCCCAGATCCATTCGGGAAGCAAAAGTACATCCCGCAGATACGACGGATAGAAATTGCAGTAATAGCTGTAGGCAAACTGGCAGAGCAGCATAAAGCCGACGATGATCCACAGGCGGTGCGCCCGCAGAAGCGGCTTGAGGCTGACGCGCTCACGCGTCTTCTTCCCGTCCGTATGCGCATGACCCTCCACGCGCGGACAGCCGAGCAGAACAAGGGCGCAGACCAGTGCCATCCCGACGAAAATGTAGAAAATGATATCGATGTCGCGCCCCGAAAACATTCCGGAGACAAGCGAAATGATGCCGAATCCCAGTGTTCCCAGCACACGGATGGGACCGTAGGGAATGGCGTGATCGGTCGTGTATTCCAGCGTGATCGTATCGATCAGCCCGGCAAACGGCGACATGAACAGCATCGTCACGCCGACGAGGACGCACATGGCAAAGAATCCGACGTCAAACTTCATCGAGAAAAAGAAGACCGACGATAAAAGCACGGTACAGATCAGAACCGTGTTTTTATATTTTGCGCGGTCGGCGAGCATTCCCCAGAACAGCGGTGCGACAATCGAAACCGCAGGACCGACCGAGAGGACAATGCCTGCTTCAACCGGGGAAAACCGATCGTTGAAATACAGCGGCAGAAAGCAGTAAAACAGCGCATTAAACGCATAAACGAGTGCGTTGGCAAGTGCGAGGCAGACAACCGAAAGCTTTGTTTTTGAAACCATAAGTTATGAAAAATTAGAAATTAGAAGTTAGAAATTAAAATTAAAATTTGAATTAGAAATTTGAATTGAAATATCAGCGATGGGGCCGGAAAGCAATGACAGAAATCAGAACGAAAAATTTCTCATTTCTCATTTCTCATTCATTCCTCACCCTTGCTGCATCGCAAACCACTTCATTACGCCATCTGTGATCGCGGATGCAGTAAGTTCGATGCCGCCCGGTGCGGCAAGTGCTTCAAACTCCTCGGCGGAGGTGACAAAGCCGACCTCGATCAAGGCAGATGGGAACTTATAGTTGCGCAGCATCGCAAGGCGCTGTTTGGTGGTGTCGCGCTTGAGCCGTCCGAGCGCATCGGCGATTTCCTCGGCGACACAGTCGGCAAGCGAACGTCCACTTTCCGTCCAGTACAGTCCGACAACGCCGCGGATGTGCGAAATATCGGTGTTCTGCGGCATGGAGTTCTGGTGAATCGAGAGCAGAAGATCGGGCTCCAGTATGTCGATTTCGTCCATACGGGCATAGATATCGACGGTAGAATCGTCCTCCCGCAGGAGAATGACCTCCGCACCCAGCGCCTCCAGCTTCGGTGCAAGTGCCAAAACGATTGCCAGATTGCAGTCCTTTTCGTCATAGCCGTTGTGCGTACCGGGCGTCAGGGTGCCGCGTTCTGCCCCGCCGTGACCGGCATCGAGGACAATCGTTTTGCCCATGAGCGGTCGTTCCGCGGTCAGATCGACCTGCATCGGCTCGCGCAGTGCAATGACGATCTTCCCGTCTTCATAGAGCACACGGAAGCCGTAGAAGCGGTCGCGTTCGTGCAGGGTAAAGGTATAAACGGTATAGGACGATTCCTCCTCCCCGCCGTTGACAAAGGATACGGAGGAGAGAATCGGGTTGTCGGAAAGGTCAGCCGTGTCGGCTGTGGTATGTCCGCGGTAGAGCGTCACACGGAAGGTTTCATCCTCCTTGACGCAGTTGACCGGAACATTTGCCGTGGATGGAATGACAAGACACGTCTCGCCGTCCCGCCGCTCGGTGGTCAGAGTCCCGAATTCGGCGAAGCCGGGTACATTGTCGGTCACAGCGATCCCGTCAGCGTCGAGATATGCGGTATTGCCGGCAAGGAGGACCTTTGCATAACCGTCCGTGATCTCATATGCCGATACCGTCATCCCGGCGGAGGCAGGGATATAGTCGTCGTAATACCAGCTTGTCGGGGAGATTTTCAGCTCTGTGCTGTTTTCCGTGACCGTGACGGGAATCACCGCACCGTCGCCCATGGCATACACATAACCGCCGTCGAGCGACAGTTCCGTCTCACCTGTCAGTGAACGGAACGACAGCTGCATCGGTGCACCGACCGCACCGTTCTCCTGCTCCGGCAGGGCAACCGTGCCGGAGAACACAGCCGTGCCGTCGGCGCGGGTATCCCCCGGGGTCAGTGACAGCTGTGTCTGCCCGAGCACCGCTGTGACCGCAGCATCGGCATTGGCCGTCACCTTGACCGACAGACCATCCCGCCATGAAACAGCCGTCAGTGAAGCGGGATATGCACTGTGGAGCGTCGGTGCAGCAGATGTGTCGGAGTCATCGTCCGTCTCTGCGGCCGTTGTCTCATCGTCCTCCTGCTTTGGCGGAGATGCATTTTTCCAGATGGTATGCGTATATTCTTCCCCGCCCTGCGCAAAGACAAACGTATTTGCACCGTCCGTGAGCGGCGTATAGAACGAAAAATACCCGCTCTTTGTGCGCGATACCGCCTGCCCGTTGCAGAAAAGCGGTTCCGCCGGATTGCTCTGTCCGAGCAGATAGGTACCGTCCTCGTCATAACGGAAGTTGTTGTAGGGGACATTGACGGTGATCTCCGCCGGAATGTCACCGACCGCTTCCTTTTCAAAATACAAGGTCGTGCTCTCATAGCATGCGCGGATTTCATCGGTCACCCCGGCCGTATTGTCATGGAGCTGCGGGTATCCGTAGAACAGGCTGCCGCGATAGGAAAGCTCTGCGCGTGCGAAGCCGATCTGATTGCGCATTTCACCGGGATTTGCCCACGATTCATAGTTGAAGATCGCGTGGGAAATCCACATGGGGGTATCGTATTCGTCGCATTTTGCGTTCCACCAGCGCACAAGGGTATCGTAGCGCGCCACCTTGGTGGAAAACTGCCAGTAGATCTGCGGGGCTAAAAAGTCGATGTATCCGCCCTCCATCCATGCAATCGGGTCGCAGTAGATGGCAGAATAGGATTCCATGCCGCCCGTGTCGCTGCCGCCGTTTGTGCCGTCATCGTTCTGCCAGATGCCGAAGGGTGCGATGCCGAACTGCAGATATTCGGAAACGCCCTTGAGGGCGTCGTGGCAAGCCCGGACCATTTGGTTGACATTGTCGCGGCGGAAATCGGCGATGTCGGTGAAATTGCCGCCGTACGTTTCAAAGGATTTGCCATCGGGCACGGGAATCGTCTTCCCTGCACTGTCGGCGGCAGGATAAGGATAGAAATAGTCGTCAAAAATGACACCGGCGACAGGATACCGCTCGCAGATTTCACGCACACCTGCGGCGATCATCGCGCGCACCTCGGGGATGGCGGCATCGTAGTAAACGGCGTTGTTGTAGGTAAATGTCCACTCCGGATGCCGGACTGCCGGATTGTTGTCCGACAGAAGCGAGACATCCTGTCCGGCGGAGGTCACACGCAGCGGATTGAACCAAGCATAAACGGCGAGCGGTTCTCCGTTTTCGTCATCTGCGGCAATCTCACAGAGGTAGGCAAGCGGGTCAAAGTCCGCATCCGCCGCCTGTCCCTGCTTGCCCGACAGATACGCGGAGGTCGGGAAAATGTCGGAATGATACAGGGCATCCGAGGACGGACGTACCTGAAAGCACAGCGTGTTGAGGTTTGCCTCCCGCGCGGTTTTCACAATATCGGCAAGCTCGGCGCGCATTGCGTCAGCCGAAAGACCCGGGGTCGAGGGGAAGGTAATGTTGAGCACAGAGGGAATCCACAGCCCGCGCACCTCGCGGCCGGGGTCATAGAGTGCACCGGTGCGTACAATGCCGGCATCCGGATCCATTGCCGTCACACGGTCAGGTCCCGCTCCCGTCGGTTTATTGGACATGAGATACAGCCCTCCTCCGAGAAGGACGAAAAAAAGCACAATAAAAAGTGCAACCATGATCCGCTGCAAAACGACCGCTCGCATCTTCATTTCCGCATTCCCTCCCGATTTACGTTGATTTCATATTATTATACCATTTTTCACCCGGAATTGCAACCCATTTTTCGCGAAATTCCGTTTTTTTACGGATGATTTTCCACGCGG
>JAFTLK010000088.1 GCA_017455975.1 Clostridia bacterium
ATAATTCCTATATACAGCAAAAAGGAGGAATTATAGTGCTTATTTATGATTTTCGGAAGATTGGTGACAGACTTCATGCTTACAGAAAGAAAATGGGGATGACACAGGCAGAGGTTGCGGAGGCAGCGAATCTGGCAGACCGCACCTATGCCGATATCGAACGCGGAAACGTCAATATGCGCCTTGAAACCGTTCTGCGTATCTGCCAAGTGCTTCATATCACGCCCGATGAGATTTTGACCGAAGAAGCATCATCCATTGTATCACAACAGAATGAATTATGGGAACGACTAAATATGCTTTCTCCGAAAGATAAGGAAACTGCATTGACATTGCTATCTGTGTATTTGAAATCTTTGAACTAAAAAAAGACACATCCTACAGAGAATTTTTCTCCACAGGATGTGTCTTATCATTTATTCGCTTTTATTTCAATTCAGAAATTACTTGCAAGCCTCTTCGATTGCAACTGCACAAGCGACATGTCATACGGAACAAACGAGTTTGTCGGAACAAACAAGTTTGTTCCAGACCATCGGGTTGTTACCTGCGCCGATGAGACCGGGGGACTGCAAAAAAGGTAATCTTACTTGCAAGCCTCTTCAATTGCAACTGCACAAGCGACAGTCATACCAACCATCGGGTTGTTGCCTGCGCCGATGAGACCCATCATTTCAACGTGAGCCGGAACGGAGGAAGAACCTGCGAACTGTGCATCACCGTGCATACGACCCATGGTATCGGTCAGACCGTAGGAAGCGGGACCTGCTGCCATGTTGTCGGGATGGAGGGTACGGCCGGTACCGCCGCCGGAAGCGACGGAGAAGTACTTCTTGCCGTTCTCAAGTGCCCACTTCTGGTAGGTACCTGCAACGGGGTGCTGGAATCTGGTCGGGTTGGTGGAGTTACCGGTGATGGAAACGTCAACACCTTCGTGACGCATGATTGCAACGCCTTCGAGGACGTCGTTTGCGCCGTAGCACTTGACCTTTGCCTTGTCGCCATCGGAGTATGCCTTTTCGTAAACGACAGTCAGCTCGTCGGTGTAGAAGTCATAGTCGGTGCAGACATAGGTGAAGCCGTTGATTCTGGAGATGATGAATGCAGCGTCCTTGCCGAGACCGCAGAGGATAACGCGGAGCGGTTCCTTACGGACCTTGTTTGCGGTTCTTGCGATACCGATTGCGCCTTCAGCAGCTGCGAAGGATTCGTGACCTGCGAGGAAGCAGAAGCACTTGGTTTCTTCGCGGAGCAGCATTGCAGCGAGGTTACCGTGGCCGAGGCCGACCTTTCTGGTCATTGCAACGGAGCCGGGGACACAGAATGCCTGCAGACCGATACCGATTGCTTCAGCAGCGTCAGCAGCATTGGTAACGCCCTTCTTCAGTGCGATTGCACAACCGAGGGTGTATGCCCAAGCAGCGTTTTCAAATGCGATGGGCTGAATGCCCTTGACGATTGCATCGGGATCGAAGCCCTTTGCCAGGCACATCTCTCTCGCTTCTTCGAGATCCTTGATGCCGTATTCAGCCAGACACTTTTCAATACCGGCAAGTCTTCTTTCCTTGCCTTCAAACTTTACACTGTTGTTTGCCATTGTACGTGTCCTCCTCTCTTAGTTCTTTCTCGGATCAATATACTTGACAGCTTCGTTGAAACGGCCATAGTTCTTGATGTTGGATTCAAATGCTTCCTTGGGATCGGTGCCTGCCTTGATGGCATCCATCATCTTGCCAAGGTTGACAAATTCGTAACCGATGACTTCGTTGTCAGCGTCCAGACCGAGGCGGAGGATATAACCTTCTGCCATTTCGAGGTAACGGACACCCTTTTCGCGGGTTGCGAAAATGGTACCGATCTGGGAGCGCAGACCCTTACCGAGGTCTTCCAGAGATGCGCCGACAGGCAGACCGTCTTCAGAGAATGCAGTCTGGGTACGGCCGTAAGCGAGCTGCTTGAAGATTTCGCGCATAGCGACGTTGATAGCATCACAGACGAGGTCCGTGTTGAGCGCTTCGAGGAGGGTCTTGCCCTGCAGGATTTCGCCTGCCATAGCAGCGGAGTGGGTCATACCGGAGCAGCCGCAGGTTTCAACCAGTGCTTCTTCGATGATACCTTCCTTGACGTTGAGGGTCAGCTTGCACATACCCTGCTGCGGTGCACACCAGCCGATACCGTGAGACAGACCGGAGATGTCCTTGATTTCATAAGCCTTTACCCATCTGCCTTCTTCCGGGATGGGAGCGGGACCGTGCTTCGGGCCCTTGGCTACACTACACATTTGTTCAACTTCGTGCGTATAGTTCATGTTGAAAGACTCCTTTTATAAAAATTTTGGGTACACTGAATTTATGAAAGAAATCGCTTACGCGATGACTTCGCCGTAGCACTGGCCGAATGCGCATGCCGCATTTGCTTCATCGGTGTCGATGTGCATTGCAGCTGCGAAGGAAGACTTGACACGGACGACAACGTCGTCGTAGATGGTCTTTCTGCCGTTGGAATTGATTGCAACCTTGACAATCTGCTTGTCCGCAACGCCGAATGCAGCAGCGTCGTCGGGCGTCATGTGGATGTGTCTCTTTGCGATGATAACGCCTTCAGCGATTTCGACTTCGCCGCACGGACCGACGAGCTTGCAGCCTGCAGAGCCTGCAACGTCACCGGATTCACGGACGGGAGCATCCACGCCGAGGGTTCTTGCGTCGGTAAAGGAAAGCTCAACCTGCGTTTCGGGACGGGCCGGACCGAGGATGGAGACGCGCTCGATGGACTTCTTGGGGCCGACGAGGGTAACGCGCTCTTCACAAGCGAACTGGCCGGGCTGGCTCAGATCCTTCTTGTTGGTCAGCTCGTGACCTGCACCGAAAAGAATTTCGATGTGCTCTTTGGTGAGATGTACGTGTCTTGCAGAGGTTTCGACAAGAATCTTGGTTTCCATGATGGTAATTCCTTTCAATGATTTATTATGATTTCCATATGGAAATATTATACACCATTTTTCCGAAAAAGTAAAGCATCAAACCGCAAATTTTTGCAAAAACTACGTCTGAAATGATATTTTTTTCACAGACGGGGGTTCTTTTATGAAAAAAGACGAAAAATCTGTGCCGATGACGGCATCGCAAGACCGTGAAGCCGGCGAAAACCGCCCCGAGGAAGCCGGCGAACCCATCGCAGCGGCGCTGTTTGACGGTGCGGTTACAATCGGTGCGGGTTCGCGGCGCATCCACTGTCTGAGCATCATCGGACAGATCGAGGGACACTACGCGCTCGGCGGCGGTCAGAAAAGCACCCGGTACGAGCATCTCATTCCGGATCTGGTCTCGGTGGAGGAGGACGATTCCGTGTCCGGTCTGCTCATCATTCTGAACACGGTCGGGGGTGACGTGGAAGCCGGACTTGCGCTGTCGGAGCTGATCGCATCGATGAAAAAACCGACCTGCTCACTGGTTCTCGGAGGGGGGCATTCAATCGGTGTGCCGCTGGCAGTGTCAGCCGATCGCTCCTTCATCGTACCGACCGCAACGATGACCCTGCATCCCGTGCGCATGAACGGGCTGGTCATCGGTGTGCCACAGACATATGCATACTTTTCAAAAATGCAGGAGCGCATCGTGTCATTCGTCACCGCACACAGCCGCTGTGATGCAGCTACTCTCAACCGTCTGATCATGAGCACCGATTCCATTGCCGCCGACATGGGTACGATCATTGACGGCACAGAAGCGGTGAACTACGGCATCATCGACGCAATCGGCGGGCTGTCGGAGGCCATCGCATTTCTGCGTGCGGCCGCGTCTGACACACAGGCGACTATATAAAAATGTTTACAATTATTTTCCTCCACCCTCTTGTCAAAGCCTTTCTTTTATAGTATAATACTATAAGAATGCAAATTTCTCACATAAAAGAAAGGATAAACCACTATGATTCAGTATCTTGAAGCAGCAGCGACAGGCGAAATGAGCACCGCGGGCAGTATGCTCGGCATGATTCTTCCGCTTGTTTTCTGCGGCATTATTTTCTATTTCTTCCTCTACAAGCCCCAGAAGAAGCAGGATCAGGAGGCACAGCGCATGCGCGACGAACTGCAGGTCGGCGATGAAATCACCACCACCGGCGGCATCATCGGAAAGGTCGTTTCCATTAAGGACGAAACGATGGTCATCGAAACCACCCGTGACGCAACCAAGATCCGCCTTCTGAAGTCCTCTGTCCGTTCCGTTGACGTCAAGGCCGACGAGGCTCAGGACTGATTCTTCACCGCAACGAAAAAATTTCTCACAGGATGCCGGATTTTATGAAGAATACACATTGACAATTTTTCGGAAATGTGGTATACTGTAAAAAACAAATTTTTGGAGGACATACTCATGAAGCACATCAAGACTCTCGCTACCAAGAACCTTTGCAAGTCCGCAAAGAACGGCGGCTGCGGCGAATGCCAGACTTCCTGCCAGTCCGCATGCAAGACCAGCTGCGGTATCGCAAACCAGAAGTGCGAAAGCAAGAACAAGTAATTGCACGTCAGTGCAGATTAAAACGCCGCTCTCAAATCGGGCGGCATTTTTCTTTGATTGGAGAATACATATGATTCATTCCTATAAACTCGGCGGCTACAACATCGTACTGGACATCTGCTCCGGTGCGGTCCATCTGGTGGACGAGGTCGCATACGATATCATCAACATGTACGAGGATCACACCGCAGAAGAAATCACCGCGGCAATTCTCGAAAAATATCCCGACAATCCCGAGGTGACACCGGAAGAAATTGCCGAATGCCTTTCCCAGATCGGCGAGCTGAAGGAATCCGGTCAGCTGTTCACGCCCGACACCTATGAGCCGATGGCAGATACGCTGAAGCAGAAGACCTCGGGTGTTGTCAAGGCACTCTGCCTGCACATCGCGCACTCCTGCAATCTCAACTGCTCCTACTGCTTTGCGTCCCAGGGCAAATACCATGGGGAACGCGCACTGATGTCCTTTGAAGTGGGCAAGCGTGCACTGGACTTCCTCATTGAAAATTCCGGCACACGCCGCAATCTGGAGGTTGACTTCTTCGGCGGCGAACCCTTGATGAATTTCGACGTGGTCAAACAGCTTGTTGCGTATGCGCGCTCGGTGGAAAAGCAGCATAACAAGAACTTCCGCTTCACGCTGACCACCAACGGCATGCTCATCGACGACGATGTCATCGACTTTGCCAACCGCGAATGCGTCAATGTCGTTCTGTCGCTGGACGGACGCAAGGAGGTCCACGACCGCTACCGTGTCGACTACGCAGGCAACGGCAGCTGGGAAAAGATCGTTCCGAAGTTCCAGCGGCTCGTCGAGGCACGCGGCGGCAAGGACTATTATATGCGCGGCACGTTCACCCATGCCAACCCCGATTTTCTCGAGGACATCAAGGTCATGCTCGACCTTGGCTTCAACGAGCTGTCGATGGAGCCCGTTGTCTGTGCGCCCGACGATCCGTCCGCACTGACCGAGGAGGACTTCCCCATCGTCTGCGAGCAGTATGAAAAGCTGGCTGAGCTGATGCTGCAGCGCCACCGCGAGGGCAGACCGTTTACCTTCTATCATTATATGATCGACCTCAAGGGCGGTCCGTGCATTTACAAGCGCATTTCCGGCTGCGGCTCGGGAACGGAATACATGGCTGTCACGCCGTGGGGTGATCTCTATCCGTGCCATCAGTTTGTCGGCGACGAAAAATATCTGCTCGGCAATGTCTTCGACGGCGTTTCCAACACAGCGGCACAGGACGAATTTGCTTCCTGCAACGTCTATGCACGCGAGGAATGCCGCGACTGCTGGGCACGTCTGTACTGCTCCGGCGGCTGTGCGGCCAATGCCTACCATGCGACAGGCTCCGTCAAGGGTGTCTACAAGTACGGCTGTGAGCTGTTCAAAAAGCGCATGGAATGTGCGATCATGCTCGAGGCCGCAAAGCTCGACGAAGAAGCATGAGCCGCTCCCTGACACCGCTGTGCGACTTTGTGCGCACATACGCGGAATCCGATGCGCATCGGCTGCATATGCCTGGACATAAGGGTGTGAACCCTTATGTCCGACATAACGGTGTTAGCCCTTATGTCCGTCACAAAGGCGTAAATATCCTCGGATGTGAAACATACGACATCACCGAAATCGACGGTGCGGACGTGCTTTATCATCCGAGTGGCATATTGGCAGAATCGCAGAACATTGCCCGTGACCTGTTCGGCACGAAAAAAACGCTGTATTCAGCGGAGGGCTCTTCCCTCTCCATCCGTGCCATGCTGCACCTTGCCCTGCTTGATGCAAAAATGAGGGGTCGGAGCCGCACGGTATTTGCCGGACGCAACGCACACAAGGTATTTTTAAGTGCCGCGGCATTGCTCGATTTTCCCGTTGTGTGGCTGTACGGTACGGATGACGATGCGCTGCTCTCCTGCCGCATCACACCTGCCGCGCTTGAAGGCGTGCTGTCGTCCGCCGCTGTGCCGCCTGCCGCAGTATATATTACCTCACCCGACTATCTCGGCAATGTATCGGATATCACAGCACTTGCAGAAGTCTGTCACAGGCACGGCACACTGCTGCTTGTCGACAACGCCCACGGCGCGTATCTGCACTTTCTTGATACCCCCGTGCATCCGATGGACCTCGGTGCCGATCTCTGCTGTGATTCGGCGCACAAGACCTTGCCGGTTTTGACCGGCGGCGGTTATCTGCATCTGTCCCACCGCATCTCCGATCCGCTCTGCGATCAGGCGGAGGGCGCCATGGCGCTGTTTGCGTCAACCTCCCCGTCGTACCTGATTCTGCAGTCGCTGGATGCGGCAAATGCGTATCTTGCCGAAGCCTTCCGCGCCGATCTGCGTCAGCTCGACGAAAAAATGACCGCACTGCGCACAGCGCTGACCGTACACGGCTGGACGCTCTGCGGCGATGAGAGGTGCAAGCTGACCGTCGCGCCGAAGCCCTTTGGCTATACCGGAGATGCTCTGGCGGAAATACTGATTTCGCACAAGCTGATTCCCGAGTTTTATGACCCGGACTATGTTGTGCTGATGATGTCTCCCCAAACGGCGGACGACACATTTTCCGCGCTCACGGAGGTGTTCACCGCCTGTCCGCGCCGTACGCCGATCACCGATGCACCGCCGACCCTGCCGCGACTGCGCACAGTATGCACCCCGCGCACGGCAATGCTGTCACCGTCGGAAACCGTTGCGGTGGAGAACTGCATCGGGCGCGTCCTTGCACAGCCGTCTGTGTCCTGTCCGCCCGCGATTCCGATTGCGGTTTCCGGGGAAGAATTGACAGAAGATGCTGTCCGGGCGTTTGGGTATTGGGGTATTGAGACGTGTTCTGTCCTGTATGAACATTAAAAAACTGCCTTTCGGCAGTTTTTTATTTTTGGTATTTGAGATAATCCACAACCATATAAATCCTATCAAACGCCAGCTCGCCCTCTCCGATCGGTCTGCCCTCTACAACAAGCGCGACTTCATCGCCGACAGTAAGATCGTCCGGATTCTTATCGCCGTCGGGATACAGTACCGCAGAACGATCAAAGGTCAAGGTATCCCCGTCAAAGCAAATTGTTTCATACAAATCGCCCCACACATCAGCGGCGAGTGTTACCGTGGAATCATCTGCCGCTATCACGGTTCCGTTCAGCCTTGGACGGCTGACGACCAGATTGGTTATCCGTTGTTCGCGCGCCCATCGGACAGCAAACACCCCGCAGACCGTGACTGTCAGAAGCAGAAATGCTGTTATGATTTTTGCTTTCATTTCCATTCATTCCTTTCGCATATCATCCGTTGTGTCTCTATACACAGATATCCAAATCACGGTACATCCCGATAAACTTCCATGCCGAGAACCTCCACGACAGTTCCGTCGATATACCCATCCGGGGACTGCGGATCGATTCTGTGTACATCCACGACTTTATACAGGATCGCACGGTATTCCACCGAACCGCCGTCTTTCAGACGCATGGGGATCGGTATCAAAAGAACCGCCGCCAGTAAAAAGCTCACAATCATCAACACGCCGCTCTTCATGTAATCACTCCCCTGTTGTCAGACTCTGCACCAATGCAAGCAGTTCCTGCTCCGCACGGTATACACCCCCATATGGAATCTCGATATATACCGTACCGCGATCTTCGTATATAAAGTACCGACATTCCCACTCGTTTGTCTGCAGGAAAACAGTGTAGTACATCGCCGCTGTCGGCGTGTCATTGACGCTCATCGTGCGTGTCGGTTCGGCATCTGTCATCAAGGCAAGAAGCGCCGTCGCGTCCGATACAACGGTTTCCACCCCGTCTCTCTGACACACCGAAACAGACAGAATGTCTTTCGGTAATGCTGTATCCATCGGCTCTGCAAACGGGAACAGCGAAATGTATGCAGTATATGCTCCGATCAGAGCAACAAGCAGAAAGCCGAGCATGACACCGACAAGGACAGTCTGTTTGTTTCGTGTATCCATTTTACTTTCTCACTTTCTCGATTGTAAATACCTCATTGATATACACAGGCTCCCCGTCGCTC
>JAFTLK010000089.1 GCA_017455975.1 Clostridia bacterium
CGGCGGCGAAAGTGCCGATCACATCGCCGACGAACACCTCACGCCTACCGAGCGGCGGCTGATCACGCGCCTATGCGAGCTGGAAACCCGCGAGGCGAAGGTGCAGAACGGCTACAAAAATATCTCCTCCCTCGTTGCAGACATCGCACATCAATCAAAAACGCCGCTGTCGTCCATTCTCATGTACACCGAAATGAGCGAACACGGTGAGATCATCCGCACACAGACGGAAAAACTGTCGTTTCTCATGGATTCGCTGACCAAACTCGCGAAATGCGAAGGCGGACTGATTGCGGAGAACCTTGCGCCGAAGGAAAATTCCGTCAAGGAACTGCTCCGGCAGGTGATCGAAGCGAATTACGCATCCGCTGACGCAAAAAATATCAGCATCCATTGTGATGTTCCCGACGATCTGACGGCGGTATTTGATCTGCGCTGGACAGCGGAAGCAGTCGGCAATATTCTCGACAACGCCGTAAAATATTCGCCGGACAGAAGTGAAATTTCAATCTCCGCTTGTGCATACGATATGTTCGTGCGCATTGACATTACCGACCACGGCTGCGGCATTGCGGAGGACGAACTCTGCAATATCTGGAAGCGGTTCTATCGCGGAAAGAATGCGGAAAATGAAAAAGGTGTCGGTATCGGACTGTATCTCACGGCGAACATTCTGAACACCGAGGGTGGTCGTGTATCGGCAAAATCCGATGAAAACGGCAGTACATTCACCGTATATCTGCCGAAAACATAGGAAAATCGCAATTCTTTCAAAACTGTAAGATTTCGTCACATTTCAGTAAGATTGTCTCTGTAGAATAGAAGCATCAAAGAAAGGAGGCAGTTTCATGCTGATTCAAACACAAAATCTCACCAAAATCTACACCACGGGTGAAACAGAGGTGCGCGCGCTGGACGACGTATCTCTGTCGATTGCCCGTGGTGAATTCGTTTCCGTTGTCGGCACGAGCGGCAGCGGAAAGTCGACACTTCTGCATCTGCTCGGCGGGCTTGATATTCCGACGAGCGGCAAGGTATTCATCGACGGAACGGACATCTACGACCTCGCACCCGACCCGCTGACAGTGTTCCGCCGTCGATGCATCGGATTCGTGTTCCAGCGATATAATCTGATCCCGAATCTCAACGTGTGGGAGAACATCACGCTCCCGCTGGGACTGGACAACATGGACGCAAACCCGGACGAGGTGGACGAGCTTCTGCACACACTCGGAATCGAAGACAAAAAGAATTCCATGCCCTCGCAGCTTTCGGGCGGTCAGCAGCAGCGCGTGGCGATTGCACGGGCACTCATCACGAAGCCCCACATCATCCTCGCGGACGAGCCGACGGGCAACCTCGACTCCAAAACCGGCATGGGTGTCATGTTGACGCTGGCACAGCTGAACGAGAAATTCGCGCAGACGATTGTGGTCATCACCCACAACGAGGAGCTTGCGCAGATGACCACGCGCCGGATCCGGATTGAGGATGGATGTATCGTGAGCGACAGCGGGGTGACAAAATGAACGTCATTACGAAACTGGCGATCAACCGGATTACCTCGAAAAAGGCACGTTCGGGCGTGATCTGTGCAGCGATCTTTCTGACGATGGTGCTGTTTATGACGGTGGTGAGTATTTCATCGAATCTCCTCACAGGCTACGGCATCATGATGCGTCTTGCCGCCGGGACGGATTATCATGGATATCTGCGGTCAGCCGCATTCACCGTCGATGCGGAAACCCTGCGTGATGAAATGCGGGGGTCAAACGATATATCCAAAGCCTACATTTCATCCAATCTGACACGGTATGCAAGAGAAGCATCAAGTGTTCCGCAGTCCCGCGATACGATTCGGGCACTCGAATCCGAGGACGAGCTTGACCGATTTTTCAGCAGTATCATTGACGGTGCCTTCCCCGAAAACGATACGGAAATTCTTGTGAATCCGTTGTTTTTTCCCGATGCCTCGGTCGGTGATACAATCACACTGTATTATGAACAGGTCAAAGAGGGTTACAGCGAAACGGCAAGTGCAGAGTTCCGGGTCTGCGGCTTGTTTGAAAGTATTGCCGATGTCCAGATGCAGGCGATCCTGCGGTACAGCAGCACACTGGAAGAGACCTACAGTTTCGGTGCTCCGTATGCCGTTTATTTTATGTTTGACAACACACTCAACCTCACAGGAAAGTATGATGCTCTTGTCAATGAAACACTCGGTGCATACAGGCGATCTGATCTGCAGAAGCATGGCACCTTAAACGGTGCTTATCTGGAAACCACATTTGAGCAGGGAATGACGCTTCCCAATCTGTTTCTGATCGTGTTTGCGGTGACCACGGTATTCCTCTGTTCGTTTCTGCTCATCTACAACATTTACTCCATCGCATTGGTACAGGATATGCAGAGCTTCGGGCTTTTGAATGTCCTCGGGACCACACACAAACAGCTTTGCCGCATCATCATAACCCAGTCCATGATTCTGTATGCGGTTACACTGCTGCCGGGCATGGCTGCAGGCTATTTCATCGGCTGGAAGCTGCTTGCTCCGGTTCTGTTCCGTATGGGAAACAGCGGTATGACATATCAATTCAGCCCATGGATTGTTGTTTTCACGGTTCTTCTGACACTCCTCACCCTTCTGTGGTCGGCAGTGCGTCCACTGAAAAAGCTGAACACAATGACGCCGATTGCCACAGTGGAATATACGCCTGTGGCCGATCTGCCGGAACGCTATGTCAGAAAAAAGAATTATCTGCGGCGGAATGTC
Organism: Clostridia bacterium; assembly: GCA_017455975.1. Lineage (GTDB taxonomy): Bacteria > Bacillota > Clostridia > Oscillospirales > CAG-272 > RGIG3925. Next base: position 2,774 of record JAFTLK010000089.1, read on the forward strand.
ACACCGAAAGCCGGGCACCTTGCCCGATATACCGTCTCCCGCAACCGGAAAAAGACAGTTATCACTGCCGCGTCCATGTCGATCTCGGTGATTCTGTTTGTCCTGATTGCAACGATTGTCGACTATGGGGTTGCTTACGGACAGGACATGATGCAAAAAACGGACTATATCATCCGGACAGAGTATGATTATTACAGAGTTTATCCTAAAATGGACGGTACAGTGGCTGATGATACATTATTCAGCGCTTTTTACGACATCGATGAAGGTATCGGGATTGCAGAGGAATATATCACGGCACTCAAAAACCATGCATTGACAAAACAAGTCTGGCGTATCCGGTCTGCTATGCTGACCATAGACACTCTGCCCTACACGAAAAATTTCTTGAAGCAATGGAAGAGCATGTGCTATGAGCATTTCTGGAATCCGACACAGCAGAAAATACTTGACGGCAAAATGGAAATTGCCGTTGTTGGAATTCCCGATGCTTTTTTCCCGTATCTGTATGATCCGGAACTACAGGAAATCGGTAATGACTATAACGAAGGATTTGTTATGGTACAGTACAGCCCATCGCATACACTGTCCTACGAAAACGGAAAGAATACATATGCTCCCTATTCTTATTTCGAAGAAGGATCAAAATTAAAAATTGGAGATCATGAATATACCGTCATTTATGGGGATGCAACACGCATGACCTATAAAGTCTGCGGAACTGTCATGGCAGCTCTGATTGACCGACCGATCATTGTTCTTCCGGAGCATCATTTTATAGAGGAATTTGGGGATGGCATAACTTACGCGCTGCTGCTTGACGCAACGGATGACAACTATGATGCCATCCGTCCGGAATTGGAGCAGATGGGAGCACTTTTTTCACTGTCGGTTGACACAGATGCGAATACAGCGTTTGAATCGCAGAGAAATGAAATCTACACGGACAGACGCGATATCGTGAAGTCTTACGCGACACTCGACGGGCGTCTCGATCAGTTCACGGAAATGCAGCAGAACCTGCGCGCTATCGAAACCGTCGGCTACAGCCTTGCGTCCATGATCTTCCTCATCGGAGCTTTGAACATCGTCAACACCGCTCTGTCCTCCGCGACCGAGCGCAGGCGCGAATTTGCCATGCTGGAAGCGGTGGGCATGACGGACCGGCAGATGATGCGGATGCTGCTTACCGAAAGCCTGTACAGCGGTGGTGCGGCGGTGCTGATTACGGTGTGCATCGGATTTCCGCTGATTGCAATTATCATCAACACCGCGATGGATGCGCTGGTGACGCTTGACTGGCTGTCCGGTGTGATGATGCTGGCGGTCTGCATTGCGGTGTCGGTTGTGTCCGGCATTGCGGTGTTCCGGCTGACAAAGTCCGCCGCCGTGGTGGAGCGGATTAAAACCGAATAAAAAATCTGCTGCAGGTATCGCCGAAACGGTACTTGCAGCAGTTCTTATTCATCTTTATCGGAATCCAAATTCACGCAGGACAAAATCACCCGAAACAAACAGCCAGATTGCACGCCGTCCGGCGATTTTCATCATCGGTGCTGTCACCGTTTCATAATCCCCGGCATCAAAGGTCAGCAAACACACTTCCCCATCCTCGGTTTTCACTGTGATGCTGCCCGAACCCTTGACGCAGAACGAAGCCTGCGAAAGCGTTCCGTCACCAAAGTCAATATACCGGTACTCTGCCCAGTCGCGCTGTCCCCAGTGCCCTCCGCCGCTGACAATCAGAACCTCTCTGCCGTCCTGCTCGGTGATGTAACACTCACCCATCATGCGGCAGGTACTTCTCGCGGGAATCAGGGTCGGTGAGAGTGCCCATTCCGCACCGGAGGAGGTCTGGCGCACCTCTGCGATCATGCCGTTTTCGTCAAAGAAGATCGGCTCGGCACAGACGCGGCGGCAGGTCTGACCGTTC
>JAFTLK010000005.1 GCA_017455975.1 Clostridia bacterium
GCATGTTGCATCCGTAGTGCTGGAACAGGTGGTTGAAGTCGTAGGACTGCATGATCATGTAGTTGAATTCTAAGAACGACAGACCCTTTTCCATTCTCTGCTTGTAGCATTCCGCACGGAGCATGTTGTTGACAGAGAAGCACGCGCCGACCTCACGCAGCAGTTCGATGTAATTGAGGTCGAGCAGCCAGTCTGCGTTGTTGACCATGATTGCCTTATCTTCGCCGAATTCGATGAAACGCTCCATCTGGCGCTTGAAGCAGTCACAGTTGTGCTGAATGATTTCGGGGGTCATCATGGAACGCATATCGGTTCTGCCGGACGGGTCACCGATGTAGCCGGTACCGCCGCCGATCAGAACGACGGGCTTGTTGCCTGCCATCTGCAGACGCTTCATCAGACAAAGCGCCATAAAGTGACCGACATGGAGGGAATCTGCGGTCGGGTCGAAGCCGATGTAAAACACAGCCTTACCTGCGTTGACCAGTTCTCTGATCTCGGATTCGTCGGTTGTCTGCGCAATCAGACCGCGCGCAACAAGTTCTTCATAAATCTGCATGGAAATTTTCCTTCTTTCAATGTGTTTTTTCATCCGCCGCAAACGCTGTGCCATCCGACAGGTGCGAAAAATAAAAAGTCCCTGTACCTGCCGATTGGACATGCACAAGGACAGCGGGATTCCCGCCGTGTTACCACCATTGCTTCATCTGTCCCTCACGAGACAGACCTCTGTGTGTTTTCGTATCAAAACACCCGCGCAAGATCACGGACGCGTGCCGCCGCAGTCTACTGCCGCTCGGGGTTCCGTGCGGGTTCGGTGCGAAGCTCCGGGAGGTATTCGTTCCTCCTGTCTGTCATGCGCGCCTCTCATCGACCGGCTGCTTTCTGTGCACCGACAGGAAACTACTTGTTCCCTTCATTGCTTTTATTGGTATATTTCATTTGTACGGATAATTTAGTATACCACAAAAAGCCCGATATGTCAAGACTTTTTGCATTTTTTCCGGAAGTTTGTGATTCCTCTTGACAATATACGGAAAATGCGGTATAAATATGTTGTATGAATACCGAAAAGGAGCTTTGTCATGTCCATTCCGTCAAAGGAAAATTTTCTTGCGGCACTGTGCCGCCGCCCCGATGCCCGTCCGACGCTGTTTGAGCCGTTTATTCACAGGACGCTCGCCGAGCAGCTGATCTGGCGGCGCGGACCGCAGCTGTGGGATACCCCTGCACATTACGTCGATACGATGGTTTCCCTGCGTGAACGAACACAGGCGGATGTCGTCATCCTCGATGCGCGCACCTGCTGTATGCGTTCCCTCTTTGAAATGCTGTATGCCGCCGAAACGCTGACGCCCAAAACCTCCGCCTGTGTAATGCTGTGCCGCACACAGGAGCAGGTCACCGAATGTATCCACTCCCCCGTTGTCTGTGCCATCGGCGGATATGAAGATACACATCCGTATGTCAAGCCGTTCATCCGCATGGACAAAACCGCGGAATATGCCATCTCGGAGGGCGCCGACGGATGGTTCGCGCCGTCCGATGCAGAGGTTTGTTTTGAGAAATACGGCACAACCCTGTCCGTCTGCGGCGGTCTCGGAGCCGATGCCGTTGCAAATGCAGAGCCGCTTGCGATCCACCGCCGTGTACAGGCAATGGTCGATACATCCGGCGGATGCGGTTATCTGATCGGCTCCGGCGGTGAAATCCGGGACAGTGCGTACCTATCGCTGATCTCCCTGCTCGGCATCTGCATCCGCTGTCATTGAACAGAATTTCAAAAAAAGTTACAGTTTCCTGATACTGACGCCACAGCTTTGGATATACTGATATATATAAGCATATACCGTTTTACGAAAGGAAAGTCAGAATGAACCTATCCGCGGTCAACCGCTCTGTGGTACTTCTCTCAAGACTCTTTGATCCGGGACGGACGACGCAGCCGTTTCTTCCGATGACATCCGGAAAACCCGCTTTCTCCCCGGATACTTCCGCCGCACTTCCACGCACATCGTCGGGCGCGGTGGGGATCTCCCCTGCCCATACTGCTGCGTTTCTCCGCCGTCTGCGCGAGGACCCGCACCTGCGCATGCACTCGGTGCTGCTGATCCGCCACGGTCAGATTTTCTGTGAAGCCGATTTCGGCGCGCAGGATCACCGCGTTCCGCGCTACACATATTCCGCATGCAAAAGCATCGTTTCCCTCGCCATCGGCATTCTGTGCGATCAGGGCAAGCTGCACACAGAGGACAAGATCGTCGATCTGTTCTCCGACCGCATCAACGCCGTTTCCCGTCTGCGGCTGTCTGCTCTGACCGTCGGACACCTTCTGACCATGCGTTCCGGTATTATTTTTAACGAGCTGGAAGCACAGACCGACGAGGATTGGATCAAATGCTATCTGAACTCCGGGCTGAGCGCCGAGCCCGGAACGCAGTTCCAGTACAATTCGCTGAACACCTACATGCTTTCGGCCATCGTTACAAGGGTATCCGGCATGACGCTGTCTGCCTTTCTGCAAAAGCACCTTTTTGATGCCATGGACATCCGCAATTATTATTGGGAGTGCTGTCCGCGCGGCATTGAAAAAGGCGGCTGGGGGCTGTATATGCGCCCGGAGGACCTCGGCAAGCTCGGTCTGCTCGTTCTGCAGAACGGACAATGGGGCGGCCGTCAGCTTATCTCCGCCAACTATATTTCCCGCGCCGTCACCCCGCAGGTCAGAACGCCGGAATCGACCGGACGCTATGACTACGGGTACCAGATCTGGGTCGGTGATCACCCGCGCGCATTTCTGTTCAACGGCATGTTCGGTCAGAATGTGCTTGCGTTCCCCGACACCGATGTGCTGATCGTCTCGACCGCAGCAAACGACGAGCTGTTCCAGCAAGGGGCGTTTTACGGCATTGCCGAATCGTTTTTCGCCGATGCAGCATCCCTGTCCGATGCACCGCTCCCCACGGATGCGGCATCGGAGGTACGGCTGCAGACAGAGCTGCTCCAATGTGCCGGCAGGACTGCTGCCGTCCGGAACCCGGCTGCCGCTGTTCCGCCCGCTGACCGTCCGCAGACAGGGCTTTTCGCGCGTATGCGCGGCCTGCTGTTCGGCACCGCACCCGAACGTACCGCCGCAGTTCCCGCTACTGCCGAAAAAGATACACTCGCTCTGCCGCCCTCTGCTGCATTGTTTGTCGGCAAGACGTTCGGGCTTTCAACCGCTGATGCGGCATCGGGTGCTGCTGTCGGTCTTCTGCCGGCGGTGATGCAGACGGTGCAGAGCAACCACACCCGGGGCTTTGTCTCTGTTTCCTTTTCCCGCGCCGTCGAAAACGGGCAGGAGCATCTGCTCGTGACGTATCGGGAGCACGACGACACACACATCTTCTCCGCCGGGTACGGCCATGCCGTATGCACCGCGCTCACATTCCACGGCGTTCCGTTTACCGCCGCGGCAAAGGTCACCTTCCCGACCGATGAGGACGGACGCCCCGTCTGCCGTCTGACCGTCGATTTTCCGGAGATGCCGTCCTCGCGCATTCTGAAGCTGTTTCTGAACCGCGACGGTACTGCCGTTCTGCGGCAGGAGGAAACACCGGGCGCGGATCTCATCAGCCGTACGGTCATCGGCTGGAAGTCCAATTTATCGATGCAGCCGGTCATCGGCGGGGCACTTGACAAGATCGACAACGATTATCTGTCCTACCGCATTCGCCGCACCCTCGCACCGGAGCTGATCCTTCATCACATACAATCGGAGAAACCATCATGAAACGACTGATATTGCTGATCCTGACAGCCTTGCTTCTGCTGTCCTCCCTCACCGCCTGTGCCGGAAACGAAGCCGAGGCTGCTGCCGACGACCTGCTGTCCCGCTGTGTCGCATGTGATACCGAAGCCGTCGCCGCGCTGATGGGCTACGACATGCTTTCGCTGACCGACATTGAGCGGTATACACTCTCGCGCATGACATATAAGATCGTCTCCTCGGAGCAGTTCGACTCCGTCCGCTGGAACGTGACAGTCGACACAAACCTCTTTGACATCATGAACCTGCTCAATGAGGCACTGCTCTTCTCTCTCATGGCGGACACAACGGATCCCGATACCAACCGATGGATGCTGGACAAGCTCAACAACAACGCAGCCCCACGCGCCGGCTTCCGTGCCGTGATCCCGATGCGCTGTGAAGCAGACGGTACATGGACGGTCGACGGAGACCGCATCGGCGACGATCTGCGCGATGCCCTCTCCGGCGGTGCATATTCGTGGTATCAGACATACCGCGAGACCTTCGGTGACGGAACGGCAGATGACCCGGACAGCATCGGACAGCACTGAACATATCACAAAACAGCACTGAACAACGGATCTTCCAATCCCTGCTCCGTGCTGTTCTTTTTCTGTAAAAACATTGTTGACAAATGAAACAATCTATGATATACTAATCATGTAAAAGGAGGTGCCCCGATGAAGCAAACGATGAAAGCCATCCGCTATTTTCTGCTGCGCGATATCCGTACCCGCCCGCTGCAGTTTCTCTCGTCCGTGCTTGTTGCGATGTCCGCGATCACAGCACTCATGCTGATGCTCTTGTATACCGAGGCGGCATGGCGCGCACGGGTCATGCCAGATCACGATCAGAATTATCACTTCGTGGTGAAAAATCTCTCCTATTCCGCCAAAAATGAAATCGCCAATCAGCCGTGGGCACAAGCCTGTTATGAGATTCTCGAATATGATGACGACGGCAACCTCATCCGCGACGATTTCCGCATCCGTGTCACATGGGATGAGGTCTGGCGCTGGGGTGACCGCGCATGGGAGATTTTCGACAAATACGACATGTGGGATAACCGTGCCTACCGCTCCGCGTACGAATACAATTACGACTACATCCTCGAAAAGCTGCAGAAACGCTATTACAACGCAGAGGTGGTCAACGGTCAGCCGATCACGACCAGTGCCGAACTGGCGACCAAGCGGGAGATCGTCCTGAAATGCGGCAACACCGCCTTTATCAGCGACACGATCAACTCCTATACCTTCCAGCCGGAATTTTTCGGGAACCTGACCGTCTTCGGCATGTTTTTAGCCGCGGTCATGGCGATTCTGTCCTCGGAACGCTACAAGCGGCAGATGCGTGAATACGGAACGCTCCGTGCGCTCGGTCTGCGGCGGCGTCAGCTGATTGCCCTGCACTGTACCCATACGGCGTTGTCCTCCGTCTGCGCCATTCCGCTTGCGGCAGGCTTTACATGGGGGATAGTCGATTTGTATCTGCGGCTGATGGGGGATCTGGTTCATGCCGATCCCGCCGCGATGACCCTGACCGAATCGATCCCGCTTCCGATCATCGGCTGGTGTTCGCTGTGGATGACGGTGCTGTCCACCGTCGGCTCGCTCGTTGTCTGTCTGCTCTATCGGAAATTCCCGGTCATCGTCCTGCTGCGCGGTGAGGGAACCTTTCAGGTTTCGTTCGTTTCCAAAACCTCGCCTGCATTTGAGGATAGTCCCGATCTGTCCGTCTACAATCGCCTGTATCTTCTGCGCACACGCAAATCGCAGATCTTTTCTGTCGCCGTCATTGCGATCATGATGCCGCTGCCGCTGATGTATATGGGATTTCTGATCGATGATGTGTTTGAGCTGCAGTACACCGATGCGCTGGTATCGTTTCTTTATAATCTATTCCAGGCAATCTTTATTTTCATCACGTCGGTCACCGTCACCGTGCTCGCATCTGCCGGCATGACCGACGAGCGGCACGCAGAATTCGGCATTTTCCGTGCGCTCGGCATCAAACGAAAACGGCTTTCCGACGCGGTCAACGCGCAGAGTGCACTGCGTGCGATCATCGTCGCGGTCTTTGCGGTTGTCATCTTTGTCATTGTCACCGACAGCCGTCTGCAATCCTCTGCCGTCACCGCACCGATGGAAGATACCCTGCCCGTATTCCTTGCAAAATGTCTGCTTGATCTGATCGGCACGGCAGTCTTTGTCTTCCCGTCGGTGTTCGGCGGTGTGAGACTGTCTCTGCGCCGCTTCTTCCGCCGACCGATCATCGATGCCCTGCGCGATACCGAATGAAAGGAGTCTGCCGTATGCAAACCAAACTGACCAAAGCCGAGCGAAAGCTCAATCGGTTTCACAATCACGAAATCCCGGAAAACGAAGTTCTCGTTGCACGTGAGCTGACGAAAACCTATTTTCAGGGGGATTACCACATCAAAGCCGTCGACAATGTGTTTCTGCGCGTCCGGCGCGGCGAATTTGTCTCGATCGTCGGCACATCCGGCTCCGGAAAGTCGACGCTGCTGCATATGCTTGCGGGATTGGATACGCCGACCTCGGGACAGGTGTTTCTGGATGGCTACGACATTCACTCGATGGACGACGATCAGTTCTCCGATTTCCGTGCAAAGAAGATCGGCTTCATCTTCCAGTCGTTTCATCTTCTGCCCGTTCTGACCGCAAAGGAGAACATTCTGATGCCGCAGAAGATCAGCGGAGACACACGCTATCCGAGCTATTTTGATACGCTGACGCGGATGCTCAAAATCGACGACCGTCTGCACCATCTGCCATCGGAATTATCCGGCGGACAGCGTCAGCGCGTTGCCGCAGCCCGTGCGCTCATCAACAAACCCGATATCCTGTTTGCCGACGAGCCGACCGGCAACCTCGACCGCGATTCGGCCGGTGAGCTGATCGATCTGCTGCTTGCCACCCGTGCCGAGCTCGGTCAGACGCTGGTCATGGTCACGCACGACCCTGCCGTCGCCGCACGGGCCGACCGCATCTATCACATGGAAAACGGTGTTCTGCGTGAGCAGAAGCCGGAATGATCCAAAAGGAGAAACTGTTTATGTCACGCGGAATGTATTTGTTTTTGGGAATTGTTCAGCTGCTCGCCGGTGGGCTGATTGCCTATGACGGGATCAGTGAGCACGTTGTGATCCGGATTCTCACCGGCATCTGCTTTTTGTTTGCCGGTATCTGCAATTTCCTTGCCTGGCGACGAATGCAGCACAAGGAAGACACCGACAAAAACCATTAAGCGGGTGAATTTGTAACTTTTCGATGAATTTCTCCATTGTTCATAATTTTTCTGTATTTGTATGATATACTGGTCTGCGTCGAACCGCAATGATCTTACAACATTACATACACAAGAAGGATTATCATGCAAATCAAGCAAACAATGACCCGGGTCCTGTCGTTTCTGAAATCATGGACCGTATCGCCGGATATGCCGCGCGACATTCCGCACAAGCTTGCAAAAAACCTGCTCCGGATCTGCGGCTGGTGCATCCTCATTTTCTTCCCCGTCTACTGTTTTCTGATGACGGAATACATCCATTACGCCAACAAAGCAAGATTTTTCACGTTTCTCATCGAACGTGTTCCCGTTGTGCTGTTCGGGCTTGGACTGTTCTATCTGCTGTGGCTGTGCGTTCTGTGTATATGCAGAAAAGGCTGGATTGCCACGCTGGTTTTCGGTGCTGCGGTCAGTGCCGTATCATACACCAATTATCTGAAGCACGCCATGACGGGCGACTATTTCTATCCGTGGGATTTTCTGCAGCAGGCAGGCAATCTCGGAGAGCTTGTGCAGTTTATCACCGTCCCGTTCCCAGTGCTTTACATCCTGCTGATCGCTATGATCGGTGTGATGGCGGTCATTGTCCGTTATTCCGGCGCCGCGCTGCCGCTGAAATGGTTTGTCCGTCTGCCGATCCTGCTGGTCACCGTCGTCGCCATGGCAATTTCCGTCTCGACACCCGCACGCGTCACGAAGCTGCTCAACCGCAATGCGCTGTATCTGGAGGACATGGCCCTGCAGACCTCCAACTACTCCGTCAACGGCTTTGTCGGTGCGTTTACCGTCAATGTCCTCTCCTCCAACATCCAGCGTCCAGATGACTATTCCGAGGAAACGATCTCCGCACTGCTGGAACACTGTCCGGCAAAGGAAGCATCCGAGGACTTTTCGTCTCCCGACATCATTCTGATCCTCTCCGAGAGCTTCTGGGATCCGACCTTGCTGCCCGGAACCACGTTCTCCGAGGATCCGCTCAAAAACTACCGCGCACTGACCGAGGAGGAGGGTGTCATTTCCGGACGCTTCTTCACGACGGGATTTGGCGGCGGTACGGTACGTCCGGAATTTGAGGTACTGATGGGGCTGTCCACAGACAGGCTCCCCTCCGGATGTGTCCCGTGGCAGTATATCACAGAGGAAACGGAAAGCTATGTTTCCGTGTACCGCGACCTTGGCTACAATACCTTTGCCATTCATCCGTATACCTCCAGTTTCTATAACCGCAAGGCGGCATATCCGATGATCGGGATTGATACGCTGTACTTTGAGGATGCGCTGTATGCACTCGGCAAAAGCGGCACGATGCCGATCTATGTCGACGGCGGACAGATCACCGATTATTCGTTCGGTCAA
>JAFTLK010000090.1 GCA_017455975.1 Clostridia bacterium
GCGCCGCGCTTGCGGTGGAAAACTCCCGGCGGGGTTAGGGCTGTTTTCGAACAAATTTTGCGTTTTGAGGGTGGCCGCCCATTATGTCCCGACATGGCCGGGAATTACGTCCTTGCTGACCGGACGGGACGGCTATATGCATCCGTCCGGGAAGGATAACTTCCGTCAAATTCCGTGAGGGTACACCTGACCCAAAAAACTCGAAATCAGTTTGTGGGAAACCACACGAGGGTTCGAATCCCTCTCTCTGCGCCAACGCGGCTTGATTTTGAATCAAGCTGCTTCTTTTTTGAACCCGAGAAACTAAAACAGAGGCTGATTTTTCGTCAGCCTCTGTTTGTTATATGTAGTGCCAAATGTTAAAGGAGGATAATACAATATGATAGAACGAATTCCCGATGCGGAGCTTGAGGTGATGCTGGTGCTCTGGCACAGTTCTTCACCGCTCACTGTAGGAGAAATAACGAATACGCTCACAGAATCCCGACCGTGGAAGTCCGGAACGGTGCACGTGCTGCTTGCAAGACTCGAAGAGCGTGGCTTTGTTGCCTGCGATAAAAGCGAGTATAAGCACCGTTTTTCACCGATTGTTTCTGAAGAAGATTACCGCAAGGGCGAGGAGAAAACGCTCATGCACCGCTTCTTCGGCGGCTCGGCAAAAAGAATGATTGCTTCACTGCTTGATGCCGACGGTCTCTCCGATAAGGATTTGGAGGAGCTGACTGCACTTCTGAAGCGTAAGAAAGGAGAGTAACGATGACAAGCTTTATTCTTGGGGTATTTGAGCTCACTGTCGGTATGTCTGCATTCATAACATTGCTGCTTCTCACCTTGAAGCTGTTTGGCAAGAAATTCACCGCTAAATGCAGATACATCCTTTGGACACTTGTTATTATCCGACTTGCGATTCCTTTCAGCTTCGGACTAATGCCGTCACTGATTGAGATTCCCATAGAACCGGATCTGCTGCAGATCGAGGATGCTTCCGGGACTCTGGCGGAGGATATGGATCCGCTCACACAGAATTCCGCCCTTTCGAATCCTGACGGTAATACAGCTGGCTCGGATATTCAAGCGGTATACCCGAATGTCAACCCCGATCATACGCCGGCTCTGCCATCGAAAACGGACATAACACCGCTTCCCGAAGAGCCTGCTCAGAACGATACTGCAGCGAAGCCAATCGCATGGAATCATATCCTCAGCATTACCGGAATCATATATTTCGCCGGTGCGGCGGTGTTCCTTGTCTGGGTTTTGGGTGCCTATTTCGTTTATACAGGAAAACTGCTAAAAAGTGCCAAGGATGCCGACAACCGACCCATAAGCATATATCGGGCTGTCTGTAATAAATACGGAATCCAAAGGCTGCCGACGCTGCTTGTTGCTTCCGACATCCATTCCCCTGCCGCATTCGGATTGTTCCATCGAAGAATTGTACTCCCCGATATTGAATTCACCGACAACGGACTTGTGGGAACGCTCGCACACGAGGTAACACACTGCAAGCGCGGGGATTTGTATGTAAAGTTCGCTGCACTTCTTGCTCGCTCTCTCGGATGGTTCAATCCGCTTGTGCATATCGCCGCGATGAAATGCGAGATGGAAATGGAGCTTTCCTGCGATGAAGCAGTGCTTAGTGGATGCAGTGATGAAGCCCGTTCTGCGTACGGTGAAGTGATGCTGGACATCATCCGCCGCTGCAGAAGAAATCGCGGTTTGCTGACAACCCATTTCAATCCCCATAAGAATGCTGTGGCGGCGCGCATCAAAAATATCATCTACGGCTCCGGCAAACGGCACGGCAGGATCCTGATTAGCGTATGCCTTGTGTTATGTGTACTCGCAGGCACCTTCGTGGCTTGTCAGACGGACGAAAATATTGCAGAAGATCATTGGTATCAGGAGGGATATTACCTTAGATGCGGCAATGGCAGTGATATGATTATCATGGATGCCGCTGGTGTAAATCCTGCCTCTCCCTGCGTAATGACCGCCGCTGATTCATCGGTGAGCTTTAATGAACTCACCGACGGTGACAGAATCAGAATTGAAGTGTTCCTGATTGAAGAGACATATCCTGCAAGAGCGGATGTGTATTCAGTTGAAAAGCTGTCTGACGGCAAGATAGAGGATATCGATCCCGCGGTGCTTGATAGCCTTCGTGAGCTTGGATGGATTGAAAACAGCGAAGGTCCGGCACCAGAGGAGTGTTCTGATTGCTATTTCACCTCTGACATTGAAAACTTTATTCCGCCGAACGCAAGTTCAAAACCAGACATTACCGTACTTGAAGGCGGAAAGATGCTTCTTGAATACGAAACTAACAATTCTTTTCCACTTGTTTATTATGCGCAGGTGATCGATGCGGAGTCCTGTATTGCCGTTAAGACAGAGTTTCCCGATTTGTCGGAATCAACGGTTACTTATGACAGTGCAGAACTGATTGATATTATGTATGTGGACAGCAATGATTTGTATGTCACACTCAGATACACAAAACCGGATGGCGCAATGGAAGATGTGCAGCTCTACGGTATGCCGTCAAGTCTTACTGCAGACGAAACCGGCAAGGCTCATCTCGAATTCGAGTGGCAGGAGATATATCGGGAATCGGCAAATGAAACAAATCTGAACCGAGGAACATATCAGCCCGTCGAATCTATGCAGGATGAAAACGCAAAGCTTCTTTTCGGTATGAAAACCAAATACGCATATTATTATTTCTGCTCTGTCGGACAATATGATTTTGCAGTGTACTATCAAGATTATGTGAATCCCGAATTTAGTATGCTCAATGCGCCAATACCGAGCGAATATAAATATGATTCCGCTGTTCCCGTATATGCTTACTCCGGAGAAGGCGGCTATCGCGTACGGTTTATCCTTAAGCTCACCGACGGATATAATACTTATTATCTTAGATATGCCGCTTACGAGAATATTCCTGCAATATATCATCCTGTTTCCGATGATGAAATCAAAATGCTTGAAGGCTTGTTTTTCGAGGCGTCGAGGACAGACACCATCACTTCTCTTGAAGATTATACGCTGCTCGGTCCCGATTTTTACGAAAGCTATTATGAGTACACAAGGGCGCTTCTCACCGGTGATACCGCGAAAATGGAGGAGCTGTCCATGTATCCGGCAGGAACCTTTGACGGCTACAAGGGGGTACACTTTACTTTCAAGTCCATCACCCGTGAAGCCGAAACGGGCAGATTTATCCTGACAGCTGATGTTTCCGAAGGTCATGAAGTGCTGCCGGGCGGAATGCAGAGGTTTTATTACTGCGAATACCCGCGGCGCGCTCTTGAGCCGATATTGGAGTCATCCGCACCAAACGCGACCGAAGCATCGGCTGAACTCAGCAAGCTTCTTAACATGACGATGAAATATAATCTTGATGAGATGGAAGTCACCGAATATATTATTGACTGTCTGTATCGGAAAACGGGTAAGGCTTCATTCACAGAGGGTGAAATCGTTGGATATGCCAAGAGATGCTTTGGCGTGGAAGCCTTTACACCCAATCAGCACTTTATGACAGACGGCGCATATACTTCTCTTGCACACGGTGGAAACCACATCTATCATGATATCATCGGCACAAATTACTCATCCGAAAGCGGTATTTCGACGGTGACTGTACGCTTCTATGCAGATTACGCCAAAACGGTATACAGTCATCTCATCGAGTATCAGATGAAGAAGCTTGACGGTGACTTCGTGTTTATTGGGCAAAAGACGATTGATGAACGTTCACTCCGCCCGTTTACTCATGCGACGTAATGTGATGCGATTCATTTTTTGAACCCGAATGAAGAAACAGAGGCTGATTTTTCATCAACCTCTGTTTTGTTATGTATGTAGCTTTACAGCTGCTTTGCGAAGTCCTTGATCAGTTCGGCGTATCTTGCAGTGGCGAACGGCTTAGCGATTCTTTCCACGCTTGCGAAGTGAGCGATCACACTGTCCTTGCTGCAGAAGATTCTGTCGTTGATTCTGACCGAGAAGATTTTCTTTTGATCGCATAGTACGTAGATCCTCTGCGTTGTACTTATCCAGTATCTGATTCAGGCGGTGCTGTGCCTCTTTTTTGTTGCCCTTCTTGGCTTCAAGGTTCAGCGTGTGTCACTTGGTTTTGCGCTTGCCGTCGGTGTTCGGCAGGTTGATGACCGCATAATATTTGCCTTTATCCTCTGCCAGTCGTCCTGTGATTCTTTTCATATTGTTAAGCCTCCTTTTTTACAGACTTCTTGTTCGAAGCAATTATACGCGAACGCTCCTTCATAGTCCAGAGAGAATCAGAAAGAATTTGCGAATTACGTCAGTGCTGTATTGACGAATCTGGGAAAATGTGATATACTAAAAACATCCCCCATGGGGGGATGCGGAGGTATCACTATGGAACAACATACACACGCGCACACCAAGGCGGTTTTGAACCGTATGTCGCGGGCGATCGGGCATATGAACGCCGTGAAAAAGATGATCGAGGAAGGGCGGGACTGCAGTGACGTGCTCATTCAGCTTTCGGCGATCAAATCGGAGATCACGGGCGTGAGCAAGGTCATTCTGAAGGATCACATCGACCACTGCATCGTGGACGCGGTGAAGGAGAACGACGAGGACGCCATTGAGCATCTCAAAGGAGCCATTGACAAGCTGTTATGAAAAATAAACTGACCTACGGCATCTTTTTAGCCATTCTTGCGGCGGCGCTGTACGCCGTCAACTCGCCTTTTTCCAAGCTGCTTCTTGACTATATGCCCTCCACCCTGATGGCAGGATTTTTGTACGTCGGTGCCGGGCTTGGTATGGGCGTGATCGCTCTGATCCGCAAGCAGAAGAAGATACAAGCCACCGAGGAGAGCATCACAAAAGCGGAGCTTCCGCACACCATTGCGATGATCGTGCTGGATATCGCGGCACCGATCTTTCTGCTGATCGGGCTTGACAACACCACGGCGGCAAATGCTTCGCTGCTCAACAACTTTGAGATCGTGGCGACGGCGATCATTGCGCTGATGATCTTCAAAGAAAAAATCTCTCCCCGTCTGTGGGCGGGCATCTTCTTCGTGGTACTGTCCTGCGCGCTGCTTTCCTTTGAGGATATCAGTAGTCTGAAGTTTTCCGCCGGCTCGCTGTTCGTGCTTTTGGCGGCGGTGTGCTGGGGCTTTGAAAACAACTGCACGAGAAAGCTATCGTCCAAGGATCCCTTGCAGATCGTACTGCTGAAGGGCATTTTCTCGGGTCTGGGTTCGATCATCATCGGGCTGTGCATTGGAGAGAGGCTGACCAACCTTTGGAGCGTTTTTGCCGTGCTTGGCGTGGGATTTGTGGCGTATGGGCTGAGCATCTTCTTTTACGTGTACGCACAGAGAATCCTCGGTGCGGCACGGACCAGCGCTTACTACGCCGTTGCACCCTTCATCGGCACGCTTCTTTCCCTCGTCATCTTCCGTGAGATGCCGAAGGTGAGCTACTTCGTTTCCCTTGCCGCCATGGCGGTAGGTGCTTGGCTCTGCTCAAAGGATGAGCCGATTTTTAAGAAGAAAAAAGAATAAACTGCGGTAAGCAATTTGAGGAAATTAGTCCCTATCGGGTATAAAACCGAGGAAAAGCATTGACATTATACCCGATGGGGTGTATAATTGTGTTATGAATAAGATTGCTGAATTTATCAAACAAAAACGAAAAGAAGCCCGACTCACGCAGGAAGAATTTGCGATGTATTCCGGCCTCGGTATGCGTTTTGTCCGAGAACTTGAGCAAGGGAAAGCAACCGTTCGTATGGATAAAGTAAATAAAGCCCTGGCAATGTTCGGCATGGAAGCTGTTCCTGGTGAAAAGGAGCGGGAACCTTTAGACTAATGCTAACAATTATTCGTGAGTGATCGGACACGCGGGCAAAAAAAACAAGTGACCACCCGTCCCTGGGGCCTTGCATTTGCCTTGCATTTGCCTTGCATTTTTCCCGGAAAGGGCAATAAAGCGGTCACTAATTTGCGAAAATATGCGGAAATTAGGGATAGTGAGGGA
>JAFTLK010000091.1 GCA_017455975.1 Clostridia bacterium
TCACCGACCCGCTCGTCATCCGCTGGCAGATCCGCTTTGTCCGCTATATGGTGCGCCGCTTCAAGGATCATCCCGCGATTGCCGCATGGGATCTCGGCAACGAGTGCAACTGTATGCAGGGCATCTCCCACGACGCGGCATACCTGTGGGCATCGACGATCACCAATACCATCCGCGCAGAAGACAAAGAACATCCCGTTGTGTCGGGTATGCACGGACTTTCCCCGACCGCCACATGGTCGCCGGAGGATCAGGGCGAAATCCTCGACATCCTCTGCACGCATCCCTATCCCGTTTTCACGCCGCACTGCGGTACCGATCCCTTGAACGAAATGAAGTCGATTCTGCATTCCACCGCGGAATCGGTGCTGTATGCATCCCTCGGCGGAAAGCCTTGCTTTATTGAAGAAGCCGGAACACTCGGTCCGATGATCGCCGATGAGGACATTGCGGCAGACTACATCCGCGCGTGCCTGTTCTCGACGTGGGCACACGACCTGCGCGGCTTTGTCTGGTGGTGCGCAAACGAGCAGGAGCTGCTGACCCACACGCCGTATGACTGGGATGCGGTCGAGCGCGAGCTGGGGCTGTTCCACACCGACGGTTCTCCCAAGCCCGTTGTTGGCGCGATGAAGGAATTTGCCGACTTTACGGACAATTTCTCGGCAGGTATCACGGGTGCTGACGGCGAGGCAGGCAACACGCTCCCGACGTACTTACAGGATGCCGTCTGTATTCTGACCGCCGGACAGGACCTCTGGGCAACGGCCTACGGCGCATTTATCCTCGGCAAGCAGGCAGGACTTGACATCACCTATGCATGGCATCTGGACGAAATTCCCGCGTCCCCCGTTTATATGCTGCCCAACCTCTGCGGTCTTGCGGCAATTGAAGGACACGTGCTGTCAGAAATTCTCCGCCGCGTGGAAGCCGGTGCGACCTTGTATGTCTCCCTTGGCAATGCGCTGATGTCGCCGTTCTCCTCCTATACCGGCGTCAAGGTCAAGACCCGCTGTCAGAGAACGCAGGGCGACCGCGTGACCTTTGCCGACGGCACAACGGCAGATATGTGGAGCGAGATCAAGAATCAGTATGAAGTCACGACTGCAAAGGTACTTGCCTACACTGCCGACGGCAATCCCGCGCTGACGGTCAACGCATACGGCAAGGGTAAAGTTTACTTCTGCGCATACCCGATTGAATCGGATGCCGGCTGTCATGCGGGTATCGTTTCGGGTGATAGCGCACGCGATCTGTACCGCTTCTATGCGGCGTGCGATCTGCGCAATTCCGAGAAAACCGCGAAATCGAACTCCCCGTATGTCTGCGTCACCGAGCATATCAAGTCGGCGGATGAGCGGATTCTGGCTGTCATGAACTACTCGCCCGAGGAACGTACGGCACACATCACCTGTGACGGCTATGCGCTCTCCGAGGTATTGACTGTCCACGGCGGTACTGCGACTGCAGTCGACGGCGGATTCGATGTCACACTGCCGGGGGATACCGGGCTGGTGGTTGTTGTCCGCGCATAAAAGGAAAACAAGCAAAAAGGATTTCACATCATGAAAAATATACTTCTGATTGGCGATTCGATCCGCATCGGATACGACAAAGCCGTCAAAAAAACGCTCGACGGCATCGCAAATGTCTATTTTCCCGAGGAAAATACACGCTTTGCATCGTATGTCCTGCGGTATCTGCATGA
>JAFTLK010000092.1 GCA_017455975.1 Clostridia bacterium
AGCGGATGCTCGGACACGGCATACGAAAGGCACGTTGCCCGTCCGCGCGATATGTCGGTGTATACGATATAATATTTGTCACCGCGGCGGCGCATACTGGAGCCTTCATGAAAGCCGTGCGCCCACTCGGTCAGGATGTCCGTCTTCTCACTGCCCGGGAGGATCGTTTTCATATCATCGGCGAGTTTGGCGCCATGCAGGGAGAACTGCCCCCACAGATAATATGCCTGCCCGTCATCATCGACAAAGACCGCCGGGTCAATACCGCGTCCGTCCGCACCGACAACCGGTTCCGCGCAGGAAAACGGACCTGCCGGATGATCGGCGACGGCAACTCCCTCCTCACCGCGATCAGCACAGACATACAGATAATACTTGCCGTCTCTGTGAATGGCATCCGGTGCATATAACACCGTGGATTGACTCCACGGCATTCCGCGGTGTTCCTCTGTGTTTTCAAAAATCACGCCGTGATCGGTGAAATGCACCATATCATCGGTCGAGTACGTGTGCATCACGCCGGAGCAGTAGCCAGGATTTCCGGATAAATCCCACGAGCCGTAAAGATACAGCCGTCCGTCCGACATCACGTGTGCTTCCGCATCGGGCATAAAGCAAAGTTCCGGTAATAATGGATTCATATTTGTCCTCGGCAATCAGTTGTTTCTCATGTCTTCATACGCCGCAATCAGCTTATTCAGCGTCTTTTCGGCATTGTTCTTTTGCGCTTCATAATAGGATGCCACATTTTTGTTTTTATTGAAAAGATCCTGATAAAGCGCACCGAACCGCAGATCGTAGGAGCGTGCATACGGCAGAATCCGTGTATCTGCGATCAGCTGCAGCATTTCCGCATCTTCTTCCGTGTCAGCGGTACGGCTCTTCATCGCAACGTCAAAGTATGCAGGCAGAACATACAGATAGTTGCGGCAGGACATCGCCTCAACAACCGTACCGATGATATCACCCTGTTCCTCGGAAATCGTGTTCGGGATCGCCCACGGCATATCGGTACAGCAGTTCAGATAGCTTTCCTGTGCCTCGTCATATTTGGGTGACGGCAAAAAGCCATAAGCGAAATCGCAGTCGCGGTAATAGTTGTAGGCGTCACCGATCTGACCGTATACCATCAGAACATTGCCTGTCATAAAGTGCGGCTCCGCAAACTGTGTGGAGGTATCGTGCAGGAATTCTCCCGTCTTGTGAAACTCACGCAGCTTGGTCAGACCGGTTTCGGCACGTTCAACATCCAGATCAAGAACAATGCTGTCCTCCGTGCGGCGATAGGTTCTGATTCCCAGAGCCTCCTGCATACAGTACAGCGTTTCACCACCTGTTGCAAAGGCAACTTTGTCAACCGTTGGATCGAGCTTGCCGTCGCCGTCAATATCGTTTGAGGAGTCCTTGACAAATGCCAGCATGGCATCGAGTGTCCATTTGCCGTCACGCACAAGATCATACGGCATTTCACGGTCAATGGAGCGCATATAGTCCTTGTTGACGATCAGTGCACGTGTCCAGTGAAGACCGGTAAATGATAAATAAGAAGATGCAAAGTAGAGATCACCGAGGAAATCCAGCCCCTTGGATGGCTGCCACCACGGCTTGTCAAAGTTGAACTGTTCAATATCGTAAATGTTGCAGAAAATACCCTTCTGCGCCATGGAACGCATGATGCCGTCATGACCGACCGCAATATCAAATCCATCCTCACCGCCAAGGACAATGTTTGTCGTATTGCCTTCCATCTGGTACGGATCGCCGCCGTCGATCATGACGATGTCACAGTTGAAGCGTTCCTCGATATACAGTGTGGATTCGTGCAGTACGTCATTGACAGGGTTGCCGGTGTAATCGTCATACATCATGCGGTGCGCACCGTAGGTATTGTCATGTGTCCAAAGCTCGGACAGAATACGGAACTGATAGCCGTCAAGGTCGAGATCGGGCATATCATCGGTGTATGCGGGCGGTGCTTCGGTTTCCGCTTCGGACACAGCGGCGGTAACGGCAGGGGCAGTGTCGGCTGCGGTATCGGCAGGATTGCTTTCGCTGCCGCAGGAAATAACAGAGGCTGCCGCAAGCATCGACAGAACCAGCAAAATGGAACGGATGCGGTTCTTGTTGGTCATATTGTTCTCCTTATCGTTTGTGATCATTGGAATGATTGGCTCGTTTTCTTTGGTCATTATACCACTTGATCATTGACATTTCTCGTCAAAAATGGTATAATCATAGACAATATTTATCCACTTTCCCAAAAGGGGGCACCGGATGTTTTATGAGCTCCAGCATCTGGTCGGGGCTGATTATTTTCTCATCATTCGCGACAATGGTTTTTCCTTTCAGCCGCATATGCACGGCTGCTTTGAATGTATCACACCGCTGTCCGGTACGCTCAATGTCACCGTAGATAACTGTACAGAACATATCCATGTTGGAGAAGCCGTCATGGTCTTCCCGCATCAGATACATTCCTTTGAAACAGCCCCCGGCGCAAAACATTTAATCTGTATTTTCTCCCCGCAGCTGGTCAGCACCTATGCAAAATCGGTCGCGGACAAGCATCCGATATCGAACCGCTTTTCTCTGCCGCAATCCTGCAAAGACCAGATTTATGCGCTGTCGGAGGACGACAACGTCAGCCTCATCAAGGGTGCACTTTACACCCTCTGCGGCACCTTCGACCGACAGGCAGATTACACCGATACGCCGGAGGCCGACAACTACCATCTGCTCTTTACAATCTTTTCTTTTATCCGCGATCACTATCAGGAAGACTGTTCCCTTGAGGCACTGTCGCGCACGCTCAATTACAGCTATACCTATCTGTCAAAATACTTCCGCCAGAAGGTAGGCACATCCTTTACCGCCTATGTCAACGATTACCGTGTCAGTGAGGTCTGCTGTCGGCTCGATGATACAGATGACAGCATTCTGAAAATCAGCGCTGACTGTGGGTTTGCTTCCCTGCGCACGATGAACCGCAATTTTCTGCGGCAGACCGGCATGACCCCGGCAGAATACCGTAAGCGCAAAACGACAGGTGAGGGCAAGGGATAAAACTGCATAAATAAAACGTCAGCAATCGCCGCCGCGTCTGTTGACGTTTTTCATTTTTTATGCCCGTTCATCTCCGATTGAATCAGTTTTTTGAAATTTCAACATAAATTCTGCAACAAAAATGTCATTCACCTCTTGCTATTTTTGATTCATTATGATATAATGAACTTACCTTAACACAGTTTAGCAGGATGTTCGATCCTGCAAACAAAATTCAGTTCCGGCGAAAAAATAAAATTTCGGAGGCTTTTATGAACTTCAAGAAACTGAAACACCGCACACTCTCGTTATTCCTCGCCTGTATGCTGATGCTGACGGCACTTCTGCCGATGTCCGTATCCGCTGCATCGTCACACGAGGACTTCCTTCGCGTTTTCCATCTGGATGTCGGCCGTAAATACTTCACCGTCGCACAAGTCACAGAGCTCATCGATGCCCTGTCCGCATCCGGATACACACACATGGAGCTGGCCATCGGCAACGGCGGTCTTCGTATGCTGCTGGATGACATGTCCGTGACCGTTGGCTCCACAACCTACACAAGCGAAAAGGTAAGTGCCGGCATCAAAGCCGGCAATGTCAGCTTTGCACACGCGGGCGAATGGTCCCAGAGCGAAATGGATTCCATTATCCGCTATGCCGCATCCAAAAACATCGGCATTATCCCGCTTGTCAATTCCCCCGGTCACATGAGCGCGATCCTGGACGCTGCCGAATATGTCGGCATATCCTCCCCGGCCTACAGCGCAAAAGTCAGCAGCGGCTGGTGGGGATCGACTTCGACAAAAACCTCCTCTACCACTGTTTCCCTGTCAAATGCTTCCGCTGTTGCATTCACGCAGGCACTGATTCGGAAATATGTGGAGTATTTTGCGGCGAATGGCTGCGAATATTTCAATATCGGTGCCGATGAATATGCCGCAGATGTCCATTCCAGCGGTTCCATGGGCTTTGGCTATATGCAGAGCAACGGCTGGTATGATGATTATGTCAATTACATCAACGATGTCGCTGCCATCATAAAAAATGCTGGCATGAAGCCGATTGCGTTCAACGACGGCATCTACTTCAATGAAAACGATGACACTGCCTTTGACCGGGACATTATCATCGCCTACTGGATCCCCGCATGGGGCACGTATTACGTCGCATCCCCCGCTTATCTCGTTTCCAAAGGTCATAAGATCCTCAATACCAACGACGACTGGTATTATGTCATTGGCAGAACCTCCGAGGGCTACGGCTATGACAATGCCTATAACGGTGTAAACAACACGCCCGTTACCAAGGTCGCAGACGGTACAACCATGGCACTGACCAATCTTGCCGGTTCCATGAACTGCGTCTGGTGCGACGAGCCCAATGCAAGCTATGATGCAAACAAGTCCAACGTCATGTACTTCATTGAAACACTGGCGCAGAAGAACCCCGATTACTTTGTGGTAAATACACACGCACATACCTATGAAACTGTGACCGTCGATCCTACCTGTACCGACGACGGCTCCGTCACGACCGTCTGTACCGGATGCGGTGAGAAGACGGTGGAGACCCTTGCTGCATACGGCCACAGCTACACCCGTACAGAAACCGATGCATCCTGCATCACCGACGGTGTGATCACATACACATGCTCGGCCTGCGCTGACACCTATACCGAAACCGTACCGGCCAAAGGCCATCAATATACCGGTGTTGTAACAGAAGCAACCTGTACCGAGAGAGGATTTACAACCTACACCTGTTCCTCCTGCGGCGACAGCTATACCTCCGACTACACCGATTCCAAGGGACACAGCTACACAACGACCGTCATAAATGCATCCTGTACAGAGGACGGATCTGTCACCTATCTCTGTGATTGCGGTGACCGGTATACAGAAGTTATTGCTGCATACGGCCACAGCTACCGCCCGGAAGTATCCGCTCCCACATGTTCAGAGGACGGATACACGACCCATACCTGTACCGCTTGCGGCGACAGCTATATAACAGACATCGAAGCCGCCAAGGGACACAGCATTGAAACGACCGTCAAAGCCCCCACATGCACCGAGGACGGTTATACCCTCTCCGTCTGTACTGTCTGCGGTTACAGTACCGTCTCCGATGAAATGGCAGCGCTCGGCCATGAATATGTATCCGAAACCGTATCTCCCACCGAAACCGAGGACGGATATACCCTCCACACCTGCCGGAGCTGCGGTCACAGCTATACCGATTCCTATGTTGACGCACTCGGACATTCCCTTGTCTCTGTCGTCACAGCCCCCACCTGTACCGAGGACGGATATACCACCCATACCTGTACCACATGCGGCGAGGTAACGGTTGACTCCTATGTCCCCGCTCCCGGCCACAGCTACGAAACAACCGTGACGGATGCCTCCTGTACCTCTGACGGCTCTGTCAGCGGTATCTGTCATGCCTGCGGCGATACCTGTCATGAGGTGATCCCGTCATACGGTCATGACTATACCGCTGCCGTCACCGCACCTACGTGCACAGACAGCGGTCATACGGATTACACCTGCACACGCTGCGGTGACAGCTACACCGATGATTATACCGATGCACCCGGCCATGCGTATACATCCGTTGTCACGGATGCAACCTGTACCGAGGACGGTTACGTCACATATCTGTGCACTGCCTGCGGTGACAGTTATATCGGCGAAACCATCGCATCTGCCGGACACGCATATCAGACCGTGACCGTGGATGCCGCTTGTACGGAAAACGGTTCCGTTACAAAGACCTGTGAGTACTGCGGCGACAGCAGCACGGAAATCATTCCTGCAGTCGGCCACAAGTATGAAACCGTCGTCACCGAACCCACATGTACCGGTGACGGCTGCACCACCCATACCTGTACCGCCTGCGGCGACCGTTATACGGATACACCCACGCAGGCACTCGGACACAGCTACAGCACCGAGGAAGTCAACGGGAATCTCGTCCACACCTGTGACCGCTGCGGCGATACATACACGGAATCGACCGGTTGGGTCAATCTCACAGGCAAGTATGTCCTCGATACCGACGGCATTGATATCGGATCCGAACATAAGTACATCGTTGTCGCATCTGACAGAGACTACGCCCTGACCGTCTCCGGCACCTCCGTCAGTGCCGCCGCGGTGACAGTCAGCGGAAACACGCTGACACAGGACAACGCCGACAAGTATGAATTCTTCTTTGCAGACAACAGCGCAAAGGAAAGCGGCAGTTATCTGCTGACTCAGAACGGCACCGGCGGAATTTACCATATGGGCGGTAATCTGTACTACGGCACCGATAACAAGGGCTACTGGCACATCGGCTCCGGTTCGATGGGCAGCTATCAGCTTTACGACTATGACAATCAGACATGGTATCTCAACTACGGTTATGTATGGGCAAATGAGTCCGTCAGCCGCTTTGCGGTATCGTCCAACGCCCGCACCGTCCGCCTGTTCAAGGCCACCGACAGCTATGTCCGCCTCTCCGGCAATCTGACCCAGACGTGGTCCCACGGTGCCGATGTCACCGAGGCCGCTGTACTCGAGCAGCTCCGGCTGCAGACCTCTGCCGACGGCATCACCGTGCAGACATCTGTCCCGCTCACACAAGATATGCTCACAATCCGTTGGATTCAACGGCCGTATAGCTGTGGCCGAGGGCAGCGGTCATGCTGTCTGTATAGCTGTAGCCGCAATCCGTGCATGTGTGGACCGCGTATCCCTGTGCGGTGCAGGTGGGTGCGGTGGTTTCTGTTTTATATGCATGCGCACCTGTGACGGTTACAGTCACGGTGCCGATGACGGTGCCGCCTGTGCTGACCGATGCGGTATAGGTGCCGGCGGTATAGCCGTCAAGGGGCGTATGGATATACCGTTTATACCTGCAGCCGCTGCGGTGACAGCTATTCCGAGAAGATCGCCCCCACCTACACAAAGGTGAGCACCTTCTCCTCCGGCAGCGATTATGTCATTACGCTTGTTTCCGGAAACCGCTATTATGCCCTCTCGCATGCAAACAACCGCATCTCTGCCGTACAGGTCACCGTTTCTAACGGTCAGATCACCTCTGATATCAGAGAGAATCTGATCTGGACATATTCCGGAAACAAACTCGGTTACAAGAGCGGCAGCTCGACCTATTATCTCTATGCAAGCAGCTCCAACAGCTGGTGGGGCGGCTGGTGGGGCAGCGCTTCACTGAACCTCAGCACAACCTCCTCCAGCAATGTCTCCCTGTCGGGCAGCAAGCTGCGTGTCGGTTCCTACTACCTGCGTTATTCCGGCGGCAGTGTTTCGCTGAACAGCAGCGGTACCACAGCAAATATCTTCATCGAAGAATAATGTATCATCCCGGAAAGGAGCTGTCATCACGACAGCTCCTTTCTTTATTTACAGCACCGTTACTTTTTCGAATAAACTTCCGTTATTTGTTGATTCTGCTTGCAATTCAAATCCGATTATGGTATAATAATAAAAATCTACGCAGGAGGACGCAATCTCATGATTGAAATCATCACTCTGATCAACGCAAAACTGAACGACTTTGTCTGGGGCGTTCCGGCAATGGTTCTGATTCTGGGTGTCGGTCTGTGGCTCAGCTGCCGCAGCAAATTCATCCAGCTCCGGAAATTCGGTTCCGCCATGCGCTGTACCGTCGGCCGCATGTTCAAAAAAGAAGACGCACAGTCTGGTGCTGTCACTCCGTTCCAGGCGGTCTGTACCGCACTTGCGGCAACGGTCGGTACCGGCAACATCGCAGGTGTCGCAGGTGCCATCGCACTTGGCGGTCCCGGCGCCGTATTCTGGATGTGGATCAGCGCGCTGCTCGGTATGTGCACGAAGTTTGCCGAGGTCACGCTGGCGGTTCACTTCCGCGAACGCAATGTCCACGGTGACTGGGTCGGCGGTCCGATGTATTACATCAAGAACGGTCTTGGCAAGCATTGGCATTTCCTCGGTTATCTGTATGCCGCACTCGGCGTTCTGACCGTGTTCGGCACCGGCAACGCAACACAGGTCAATACGATCACCGCATCCATCGGTACGGCACTGCAGAATTTCGGACTCTTGTCCGATGATTCCGTATTCGGTGTCAATCTGGTCGTCGGTATTCTGATCGCCATCATGGTCGCAATGGTGCTGCTCGGCGGTGTCAAGCGCATCGGCCGCTTCACCGAAAAGCTCGTTCCCTTCATGGCAGTTCTTTATGTCATTCTCGGTCTTGGCGTCATTGTGCTGAACATCGGCGCAGTTCCCGCTGTTCTGAAGAGCATCTTTGTCGGTGCGTTCACGCCGGCAGGCTTTACCGGCGGTGTCGTCGGCAGCCTGTTCATCAGTATGCGGCGCGGTGTCTCCCGCGGTATCTTCTCAAACGAAGCGGGTCTCGGTACCGGTTCCATCGCGCATGCCGCGTCCGACATCAAGTCGCCTGTGGAACAGGGCTACTTCGGCATTTTTGAGGTCTTCTGCGATACCATCATCGTCTGCACACTGACCGCATTCACGATCCTTCTCGGTGCACCCGTTATCACCTATGGCGTAACAGCCGGAGCCGAGCTGACCATCAGCGGTTTTGTCAATACCTACGGAAACTGGGTTTCCATCTTCACTGCCATCGCACTTTGCTGTTTTGCTTTCTCCACCATCATCGGCTGGGGGCTGTACGGTGTCCGCTGCCTTGAATTTATCGTCGGCAGTAAGGTAAATACCGTTTTCATGGTGCTCTACTCCATGGTCGCAATTCCCGGCGCAATCGTCAATCTCGATCTGCTCTGGGGCATTGCCGATACCTGCAACGGTATGATGGCGATCCCGAACCTGATCGCGCTGTTCCTGTTGAGCGGTACGCTTGTAAAGCTCATCCATGAACACGCAGACAGCAAAAACGATCTGACAAAATAAATTCTGTTTTTCAATCTCACAGGAGACATCAAATGGAACAGTTTTCAAGCTCCGCGAGCGCGGCACGACGGTAAAGACCGGGTGCATCGCCGGCATGGGTCTGAATGCATTCTTCGTTTACACTGTCTGCATCGGCTTCGGGCTTTCCTATGCGAATGCTCTCGTACTGATCCTGATCGAAGGTCTCGTCTTTATCATGCTGACCGTCACGGGTCTGCGCAAAAAGATCCGCATAAGCTCCTGGATCATTGCCGCACTTTTTGTTGCGATGCTGATTCTGACCCATTGATTCTGTATACCAACAATAATAATCACCATGTCTATCACACTTACCCCGTCCCGCGGCCGCGTTTTATGCTCCACCGGTGCACTCATCGGGCGGCCGAACGGACGCGATTTCACACTGCTTGATGCCTGCGCCGGAAAAATTGACTGCGACGGCTATGAATTTATGATGTATGACACATGGTACGACCGGCTCGCCGACCTCCGTGCTTATATGCGCGGTTTTCCGGCCCCGATCCCCGTCTTCCATGTGGAAAAATCGGTCGGCGACTGCATCAGCCGCAACGAGGACGGCGACACAGAACACACTCTGTCCAATTTCCGCATCAACTGCGCACTCGCCGCAGAATTCGGCGCAGAACTGCTTGTTCTCCATCTCTGGGGCGGTCTGCCATCCGACCGTGATATTGCCCACAATATCGCCGTATATGCAGATCTGCGCAGCATTGCAGACGCACACGGTCTTCTTCTGACCGTGGAAAATGTCGTCTGCAACCATGCTGATCCGATGACGCATCTGCATACACTGGCTGACACATATCCCGATATCGCATTCACCTTTGACACCAAAATGGCGGCGTTTCACGATCAGCTGCCGCGCCTGTACGAACAAAAGGCCGAACGTCTGATCCCGCATATCCGTCATATGCACATCAACGACTACGGCGGAGGCTATCTTGATTGGTCGAATCTCCGTACCCTGCACATCGGTGACGGGCATATCGACTTTGCACCGTTGTTTGCATTTCTGAAAGAACACGCATATTCGGGCGACTTCACCGTAGAAGCCACTTCCTTTGATGCATCCGGCACCATCCACTTTGACAAACTGAACGAAAGCATCCGCACACTGCGCCGCTTTCTTACCACAGAACCGGGAGGTACACGCGCATGACCGCTGATATCCGCGTTATAAACGAATTTCTTGAATCTCTGACACAGCACCCCAAGACACCCGACGAGGTACGCTTCGGCGATACACTGTTTTACAACTGGGACGAATCGGTCCCCTACAGCTCCGATCTGTATGCGATAGAGCTTGAAAAAGATCCGGACCGCGATTTTGTCATTCTGAACTTTGCGGATATTCAGTGCCACGACGGCGAAGCATTCTCTGAGGTCGGCGAGTTTGCAGAGGAAACCATGGATAAGCTGATCCGGCAGACCCGCCCTGATCTGATCACATTGTCCGGCGACAATGCCTTTGATGCCTTTGCCTATCTGCGTCTGATCCGTTTCATCGACAGCTACGGTATCCCGTGGGCGGCTGTCATGGGCAATGCCGATCATACCGGACTTGTCAGCGAATTCTGGGGCGCTTATCAGCTCGCGGAGGCCAAAAACAGCGTCTTTGACTACGGTCCGAGCGGCATGGGCTACGGAAACTATATCATCAACATCACCGAGGGCGGACACATCATCCATACGCTGTTCATGCTCGACACCCATCATGAGGAAGAAATGCAGGCAGGCAGCTACGATCACCTCTATGACAGCCAGATCGCCTGGTACAAGTGGGCGGTCGAGGGCATTGCAGCCGAGGAAGGCCATACAGTCGAGAGTACAGCGATCATGCACATCCCGGTTCCAGAATATCAGAATGCTTGGGACAGCGTTTATGATGCGGAAACGGGCACGCTGCGTGCACCGTACTGTGACCACGCCTTCTGCCGCGTGCAGGAAAAGATGGGACCGCCGGACTTCAATAACGGCTTCTTTGCCCTCTGCAAAGCCCTCGGCAGTACAAAGAACATGCTGTGCGGTCATGACCACGTCAACTGCTTCTCCATCGACTATGAGGGCATTACCCTCACATACGCACTGAAGACCGGTTACGGCTGTTACTGGAAGCCCGATACGCACGGCGGTACCACGCTGACGCTCTCCTCCGACGGTCATATCAGGGTCGATCACCACTACATCGACCCGACCGCGTCCGAGGTCAAAAAGTTCGTGCTGGAATACTTCGGCATCAACCGCTACGGGGACGGCATCGTCCCGAAATTTCCCGATTTCAAAGGCTGAACATGATCGATACAACAAGCCTTACCCTTCAGGAGGATTCACTGATGCAGTTTCTCACAAATATTCTCTATTCATCCCCGCTCGCCTTTCAGACCGTACTGTTCCGGCTGATCCTTTCGACGCTTCTGTCCGGAATCATCGGCTTTGAACGCGGTTTTCGCGGACGTGCGGCAGGACTTCGCACCCATATTCTCGTCGGCATCGGTGCAACGCTGATCGTCATGACCGGCGTTTACGGCGTGGAAAATCTCGGTTACGCCGCCGACCCGATGCGTATGGCAGCACAGGTCATCTCCGGCATCGGTTTCCTCGGCGCAGGTACGATTCTCATCCGCGGCAAAACGATGGTTACAGGACTTACCACAGCTGCCGGTCTCTGGGCAACCGCCGCCATCGGTATTGCTGTCGGTGTCGGCTTTTATGCCGCTGCTGCAATCACAGCGATCATTTCCCTGTTCACATTTGTCTGTCTGACCACATTTGAGCGCGGAGGAACCTACGGTAAGTACAACATCCGCATCTATGTCGAATGTATCGACGCATCCTCGCTCAATACGCTGGTAGACACACTGTCCTCCGACGAGTTTGAGCTGCGTGAGTTTGAAATCACCCCGGCACGCTCCGGCATCTCCAACCACATCGGCATTGTCGCTATGGTTATCATGCATAACCAGAACGACAAAAAAGAGCGCCTTGCAAAAATTGCTGCGCTCGATTCGGTCTTCATTGCGATTGAATCCGTGTGATCTGAAAATTCGATTTGAAACATAACATCGCCCTACCGTTTTTTCCGCGGCAGGGCGAATTTCTTTGTTATTCAATCTCTTCCTGATATTTCTCAATGATGTTTTCAATCAATTTATCAAACTTCTTGAGCTTCTTTTCAATGCGGGAAACATAATCGGAGCGGTTGTCCTTGACAAAGCTGCGCAGATCGTCGAGGATGGTCACGCCGGACGAACCGGTCATGAAGCCGATATCACTGTAGTAAGAGTCAAACATGATCTCCAGCGTCACAAGCGACTCCTCATCGCGCAGGAACTTGCCCTGCAGAAGCACGTCGATATACGCAGGCTTGACGTCGCGCATGGACAGGTACGACATATCCTCCAAAATCATACCGACCATATCGGGATTGGATACGGTGACCGGTACACTCATCGCACCGCCGATGTTTGCCTGATAATGGATCTTGTAGTCCTTCTGCGCCTCGTTGAGCTTCGGAATCGGCAGGATACCGAATGCGGATTCCATGTTTCTCATGCGCTCCACACCCTTGAGATTCGCGATCCAGAACAGTGCACGGTCCTGCTCCAGCGCATCCATCGGTGCATACTCACGGTCGACACCGTTGTAGCGATCGCAGATAAAGGAACCGGTTTCTTCCGAGCAGATATTCTGAATCGCGCCGACGATGTTGTAATATTCCTCAGACTGAATGTTGAGAATCGGCAGATCATCCGCATCCTTGGTAATCGTCTGATATCCGGTACCGGACAAGAAGCAGTCGATGACGAACGTATTGCCGATAAAGCCGTGCATATCAAGCTCCGTGATCTTGCCGTCGCCGTCGAGGTCGCGCGTAATCATCTTGATATATTCGGTCATTTTATCAAACGTCCATTTGCCGTCGACAACGAGCTGATACAGATCATCAATGTCGTGCTGTTCCGCGACAGGCTTATTGAACAGCACACACGGCGTCGCACCGAGTGCATGGATGTTGATATCGCTGTACACAAAGTAATTCCGTCCGTTGATGGAGGCGCCGTCGAGCATACCGTCGTTCCAGTAAGGCTTGGAGAAGTCCAGATACGGCACCTCATCCAGCTGCAGGCTGTAGCCCTGTGTCGCCAGCTGGAACGAATAGACACCGTTGTTGATGGTCATGTCGTACACATCATCTCCGGCTTTGACCGACTGAATCAGCTTGGACGATGCATCGCCGTAGCCAAACCGTTCCCATGTGATATCGACATTGTATTTTTCCTTGATGGCAAGATTGCGGTTGAAGATCGCGTCGTTGAGCGGTTCACCGTTCGTTTCCGAGGCACAGACATCGAGGTTCGGCTCAAAGTCATTGTCACCGTAAATAATATTGAACACATCGCCGCCGAAATCGACCGCATCAAGCTTGGGGTCGTATATGGCAGTCGGATCCGGTTCTGCGGTTTCCACTGTTTCACCGCCTGTTTGTGCTTCCGTCACCGCCTGTGTGGTGACCGGTGTCGCTGCCGCATCACCGCAGGAGGATAAAAGCAGGAGAAGTGCAAGTGCGGGAAGTATCCGTTTTGTGATATTCATGAGATGCTGCTCCTTATCAATCGTATTTTTTGCTTACAGTATATCGGAATTTTTCTCATTTGTCAATATATTTGTGTGAAATTCACAGTTTTTGTTTTCCTGTTAAAATGACAGATGACCGGTCTTTTCCGTATCTCCCGTTGCCGCCCACTCACAGGCACGGACAAAGATCGTTCGCAGCTGTCCGGGCTTCCACGACAGCATCGTATCCTCTCCCATGCCGTGGCCGGTGTAGAACGGCCACACATGACCGAGCAGCAGATTCAGGGTTCTTCCCTGTCCGTACTGTCCGATCGCCACCATCGGCTCCCACGCGCCCGTGCCGTGCAGACCGTGACGGGAAATCACATCGGGGTCGGAATAGGCAGATGCCAGCACCTGCAGCGGTACACCGTGGACATTGGCGCAGGTACAGAAAATCTCATCCCGCGTGACAAAATCGGTAAGTCCGCGCGTCACGGGATGCTCTGTGTCGTCGATGTGAATCTTCGCATCCGCATAGTCGCCGTGTCTGGTCGACTCACGCCACATCAGCCCCGCCATTTTTTCAATCTCTGCCCACGGCTTCATGCCGACCTCCGCCCAATAACACGGATGATCGCCATGCATGAAGACAAACCCGGCTCCGCGCGCAACGGCCCCCTCAAGCAGAACTTGTTCTTCCTTGACATTGAAGCGATAATTGCCGCAGTTGAATACAAAGACATCCGCTTCGTTGATCTTGCCCGATGTAAAATACGCATCAAAGGTGATATCCGACAGCCGCGGTTCATCACAGACACAGGTGATGTCAAATGCATCGGTTCTGCGCAGAAGTCCGATTGCAAATTCCGCCACACGGTGAACGTCATGTCCGCCCCAGTGGACATCGCCGAGAAGATAATGCAGTCTGATTTTTTTATTTTCCATCATTTCACCTCACCGGAATTGTTCCATCGAAAGCCATACATCGGGTGTCTGCCTTGCTTTTCGTGCCGCATCGATCAGCGCAAGCACCTCCAGCGTTTCCTCCTCCGCAACCGGCGGCTGTCCGGTCACAAAGAAATCGAGAATTGCACGCATGGTCGGAATGTAGAAATCCTCACTTGCCAGCCTTGCGCCGTTTGTCCCGTCAGAGACCATGAAATTGAACTCCGCCCAGGGGTTGGGTGTCTGCAGAAAGCTCGCCATGCGTCCATTCCCCCAGTCGATCATCAGCTGGGTCACATTTTCCCCTGCTTCAAACGCCTTGACACGCACCGCACCGACGCCCATCAGTGCAACGATCGGCTCAAACTGGTGTACGGCGTAATTGTCAAGCGAGTGCGGTCCGACCGTGGATACAAACCGCGGCTTTGGATGCCCGCTCTGATAGGCGGTGATCGACGGACAGTAGCGCTGTGCCGATGTGGAAAAGACCGGCGTTCCGTGTTCCCTTGCAATCGCAAACAGCCGCTTTCCTGACGCGGTATCCGGCGCAAATGTTTTGTCAACAAACGTCGGCTTTCCGCTCTGCAGGGGCAGCACGGCGATTTCATTATGCAGGCGGGCATCATCCGCGCCGATGACCATAATTGCGTCTACAGCCTCCAGAAATGCCGCAGGCTCGGTATGGCGGCGGATGTTCCGTTCCCGGCACCAATCCTCGGTGGAGGTGCCGCCCGCAAGATCGTAATAGGCAAATGCATCGGTCACCGCGGCATCAAAGCCGTACTGTGCGATTGCCTCCCGCAGAAATCCGGGATAATAATTGGCATGCCAGTTGTCAAGATAGGCATCCCAGAATCCGATTTTCAGCACCGTCATCCCTCCTTCGGATTGTGGATTTCTTCATCATAACGGATGCTGTATGCGATTTTGGTCTGTCTGGCGTAATACCGGTCCGCCGCCATCAGTGCAATTGCGGCAACACAGCGCAGCTCGGCAAGTTCTTCCTCACTCTTTTTTCCAAAGGTGTCACAGAAGGTGCCGTTTTCCTCTTTCAGCTCATGCATGATCTCATCAAGCAGGCTCATATAATCCGAACGGTTCATACATTTATCTCCCAAGTTCTGTAATATAGCTGTACAAATAACTGTCGTGGTATCTGCCGCGGTAGAACCGACAGCAGCGCATCGTACCCTCGCAGACAAAGCCGTTGTTTTCAAGGATGCGCTGTCCTGCGATGTTCTCGACATCGGTATCCGCTTCAATGCGTGCAACGGGATAGTTGTCTGCCAGATAGTCACGCAGCATGCCAAGCGCCTGCGTACCGATGCCGCAGCCGCGGTTATCCGGCAACAGGATCATACCCACACGCGCAAGTCCTTCCCGCACAAGCGTCACCTCGGCAAGTCCGACTGCCTCTCCGAGCTCCTCAATGAGCAGAATACCGCCGTCCGCATTCCACATCGCCCCGCTCTGATAATCGCCGATCAGCACCGCCGGTGAAGAAAACCGAAACGGCTGATACGCGCCGTAGACGGTAGGGGACGCGCAGAAGCTGACAAATTCAAGGTCTGTTTCCTCAATGCAGCGGATGATGATATCTCCCTGTTCTAACATAATGTTCCCCCCTAAAATCTTTTTTCTCCATTATACAGGATTTTTCTCCGTTGCGCAAGGGGTTTGCAAAGAATTTCCGAAAAAGTCTTGCACTTTATCAAAAGTTATGTTACAATATAGCATGTAATTTCATGGAAAGCGGGTATGGGTATGACAGAAACGCTGCAGGCTCCTCTGCGTGAGATGAGCGAGATCAAAATCTTCATTCTGTTCCTGATGGACGGTGTCGGCCGTCCGCTGGACTTTATTGAGATCAACGACATCGTGATCCAGAACGGCGTCGTCCGCCCCTTTGACTTCTGCGTTGCTTTTCCGGATCTTCTGGAAACCGGACATGTCACAATGGAGCAGAACGCGGGCGGAGAATATTATTCCGTGACCGACATCGGCCGCGAAGCGGCACACAGCCTCGGCGGAAAAATTCTCCACACCACGATGGATAAAGCGCTGCAGAACGCGATTCTCCTGCTCAATCTGCGCAAGAGCGGCGCCGGTTACCGTTATTCCATCGAAGCCATGCCGAACGGGAAATTCCTCTTTCATCTTTACTATACCGAGGGCGGCACCGACACGATTGCCCTGTCCGTGATGACCGAGACCGCCAAGGAAGCGGAAAACATGGAAATTGAGTTCGAGCAGCACCCGGAGCTGTTCCGCCGCTCCCTGTTGTCCCTGCTGACCAACAGTGCCGCGCCTATCGACGAATACGAACCGTACCGTTTGCTGTAAATACAAAAGACTGCTGTATCGCAAAATACGGCAGTCTCTGTTTTTCGTGTCTTTGTATTTGGGCAAAACAAAAACCCCGTCACATGACGAGGTTTTCTGTGGGGTGAGTAATGGGGTTCGAACCCACGACCTCCAGGGCCACAACCTGGCGCTCTAACCAACTGAGCTATACCCACCATATGGCGCACCCTGGGAGACTCGAACTCTCGACCTACTGCTTAGAAGGCAGTTGCTCTATCCAGCTGAGCTAAGGGTGCATTGTTGTCATTCCTCATCTTCAGCTGAAAATCGGATAAGGAAGTATGGAGCGGGTGATGGGAATCGAACCCACGCGACCAGCTTGGAAGGCTGGAATTCTACCATTGAACTACACCCGCATGTCGGAGTTCGTACGCAGTGCTTTCTCTCGACTGCCTTTATATTATA
>JAFTLK010000093.1 GCA_017455975.1 Clostridia bacterium
GTTCATACTAAAAACTTGAGTTTCATTTCGTTCTTTATGTTCCTTTGTTCGGTTTTCAATGAGCATTTGATATTTAATCCTGTACGGTTTCGTGCAGGATTTTTATTTTTAGAAAATCTATTGAAAAATCTGCCGTTATGATGTATAATAAGAAAAAGAACGTAAATATTTCGTAAAAGACAAAAAATGCGAATGATGTGTGATGGATAAGAGACAGATGAATCCAAAAAACAGGCAAACGATCGAATTTTTACTCAAATATGCACCTGCAAACATTTTATATAGAACAAAGAAAGAAATTCTCGGTGAGCCGATCGATGGACCGGAAATGAGTGCTCTGCAAGAGAAAATCCTCATGCTCCCGAAAGTAATGAAAGCATTTGCATGCCAGAGGGAGAGTGGATTTATTGGTTCTGTCCTGCATGGATGCTATTTTGACGGCTTTGATTCGACGGTAGAACTGCTCAAAAAGAACGGTGTCGAACTGTCACACCCGATGTTGAAACGTGCACGGGAAATGCTGGCAAACTGGAACGACTTTGAAAATGATTCATTTTACAAATCCGGAAATGCTATGGACGAGCACGGCAGAGGCGGTTTCCGTGCGGTATGGGCAGATCTGCTTCTTGAACTTGGTGAGGAAGAAGCACATCCTCTGATACAGGAACAGGTGCAGAATGCACTCAATGCTTTTCAAGGTGCACTTGCACATCAGTCACCGGACGATTTTTCAAAGAAAGCTGTATTCCGTGGGGAACCCTGTCGATATTATATAAAAGGCGCTGCGTTTCCGGCAGCAAATCATATAAAAATACTGGAAAAAACAAAGAGTTGGAGAACCGCAGATTCACTTGCAACGGTCAAACGTGCATATGCACACTGTAAGGAGATCATGCGTGATTATCACGACGGTATGATTTATGTGAACTGCGGTTATTTCGTCGGTCCGTTTAATTATAACTGGAATACGACACATACGCCGATCACGATTCGCGATTTCGATGATTGTCCGATCAATTTCGCATGGTTTATGAAGGGACTTGGTTCTCCATCCGTAACGTATCCTCTTTTTGACGACGGAAATCCATATCTGATCGATTCACTCAATGCTATGCTAGAAGATGAAAATCTGATAGATCGGATCACGGATGAACAGCTGCGCATGTTCAAAAATTATGCGTCGATCGCACCTGCATGGCGCAAAAAAGAGAGCATTATGTGTGATTTGTATTTTCCGATTCTGGCAGCATTGAAAAAAGCAGGTGCATTATGAAGCACTCCATTGAATTTTTACTTGCACATGCCAATCCTTCCATCCGTCTTCGTGTTATGAAAGAGATTCTCGGAGCTGCTGCGCCAAAAGAACAGGATGAATGGATCTGCGAAATCCGAAGAGAGCCGATCTATCAAAGTCTTGTGAAATGCCAAAAGGAAAACGGATGGCTTGGCAACGGATTTCACGGACCGAACAAGGATGCCGGACCTTATGAAAATCAGGAGGTCGGTGTTAAGTGGTTATCGGAAAAAGCAGTCGGGCGGGATGATCCTGTATTACGCGGCGCAATGCAAGCGTTTAGCACGGTGCCGCTGACCGATTTATGCTACCGTACAAAAGGGAAATATTTCGACGAATTCCGATATGCCGCAAACGGGCAAAATTGGATCCGTTGTGCCTGTATCGCACGGGCCGGGTACGACGACCTCATCGATATACGACCGCAGATCGGCCTGGCGCTTGATTCTTTCCGCCGCGTGACAGAAGTGGACTCGATTCTTGAAATTACCGGTATCCGCAAAAGCGGCGGCAAGGAAAAACGAGTTTTCAACGATTATGAAAAATGGCCCTGTTATTACAGCTTTGATCTGCTTGCACATACAAATTCCTGGAAAACAAACGAGAATATCCGCATACTCGCCGATGCATTCCGCGCGCTGATGCGGCAGGATCGTCCGGAGCATCAGGTCGGCGGAGACAGCTGGGTCGGATATGTGCTCGGGACGATCGGTTGTCTCAAAGAGGGTTATACACTCGGATATGAAGCGGACGGTATCCATTATACGAATCTGGAGCGTGTGGAATGGATGTGCCGCTGTGGGCTTTATCCGTATCTGCCGCAGCTGCAGCAGGAGGTTGCCTGTCTGCGGAATGCAGTCACGGACGATGGTATATGTCATGCCCCAATCGATGAAAACCAACTGCGCGGACTCAGTACTTATGGCGGTCACCAGCTCGAAGTGGATTGGAAAACACAGACACGGCGCGATTGCGATGTTACATTCCGCGTACTGCTGATTCTGCACTATGCGGGACTTTTATGATGGGAGGTGCAAGATGATGGGAAAGCTGCGACCGATGACTGCTTTGTATCTGGTCAAAGATAATAAGATTCTGCTGTTATATCGCATCGGTTCGCGAATCGCCGATCACAGTTACGTCGGCTGTGCCGGGGGGCATTTTCAGCCGGAGGAATACAATGATGCCCGTGCATGTGTTCTGCGGGAACTGTACGAGGAGACCGGGATCACCGCTGATGCATTGCAGGATCTCTCACTGCGGTATATCACGATGCGTCTGAAAAACGGAGAAATCCGACAGAACTACTATTTTTTTGCCAAAGCAAGACAACTGCCGGATCCGCTTTGCAGCAGTGAGGGAACACTTGCGTGGTTCGATCTTTCTGAGATCGACACACTTCCGATGCCGGTATCGGCAAAACAGGTGCTTCTACACTATCGCAGCTGCGGACAGTATGACGGTTTGCTGCGCGGTGCGATGACCGAAAACGGCGAATCCCGCTTTGTGCCGCTGGAAGAATTCTGATTTATATTTCGCAAAACTTCGGAGGAGACCGATATGCAACACAGACCGCTGATGACAGGATGCATGATGTACCTTGTTCTGCTTGCGGGAATGTTTTTGCTGTCGGGCTCTTTTCTTGTGCAGCTGCTTGCCTGTGCTGTCCCGATTTCCTTGCTTACGGTCGGGGCGATCATTGGCTCGGGGCATCATCGAATTCCGTTTTCCAAACAGATTCCGCCGCCGAGGACATGCATTGCTCTGATGCTTCCGTTTCTGCTTGCTTATCTCGGAGCAATGTTCGCAATGCATGACTACCGCTGTCTGCAGGCAGAGGAAGAACGGTATGTCACGGTCGTCGGTACAGTCGAACAAGTCTATTATGCAACGGACAGCGGCGCATCGTTTTTGCTTGATCTGAATACCGTAGACGGTAAAACCAATCGCGGCAAGATCCGTGTTGAGAGCAATGCTGATGCATATTATGCGGGTGAGGGACAACGCATCCGCTGTACGGTCTGCATCGGGGAAGCATCGCTGCGAGATGAGTATCTTGAAAACCGCATGTATGCCTTCTCTGATGGAATCTATGCATATGCTGCGGTGTCGGAGAACATCGAAGTTTTGGAAACGGCCGTTACCTTTCGTTCTGTATGTGAGCGCATTGCATCGGAATGCCGCCGCCGATTGTATCAGTTTTTGCCGGAGGACGCTGCAAAGCTTTCCATCAGTATCCTGCTTGGTGATAAATCGGTCCTGTCAGCCGCGCTGAAGCGCGACTTCCGCCGTATCGGCATTTCACACATTCTTGCCGTCAGCGGACTTCATATCTCTATACTGTGCAGCGGATTGCTGGCAGTACTGACGCATGCCCGCATCTCCAGAAGAATGCGGTATGTGACCGTGCTCGTCACGGTTATGATGTATATGGGCGTTACGGGCTTTTCGCCATCAGTCATGCGTGCCGGGCTGATGTGGATGATTGCCTGTCTTGCCGATCTCATCAGAACACGGCCGGATCCACTAACCTCTCTGTTTTTCTCGACAGCTTTGATCTGTGCGGCAGCACCGACCGCAGTTTTTGACGTCGGGTTGATGCTGTCGGTGTCCGCAACACTGGGACTGATTCTGATGACGAAGCCGCTTGGCCGTTTTCTGCGAAGTCTTCCGGTATTGGGAGGGCAGAATATGCGGCCGCTGCGGTCCTTCATTGAGCTGCTTGCGGTCAATGTTTCCGCAACGATGTTCACTCTGCCCGTTACACTCATCGTCTTCGGAGAGCTTTCCATACTTTCACCGATTGCCAATCTGCTGCTGCATATTCCCGTAACCGTGATGCTTTGTGCATCCCCCGTGCTTTTGCTGCTGTCGTTATTACCGCAGGTCACACCGATTGCGGTACTTTGTCACTTCCTTGGCGGTGCGATTGCCGGTGATGCGGCGCTGATCACACAGATCACATCGACCCTGTCCGAACTCCCCGATGCGCTGATCGGCGTTCGGTATGTCTTTGTCTGGGTACTGTTGGCATTGTTCATTCTTTGCGCGGGTGTTCTGTTGTGGAAAAAGAAGAATGTGCTCTGGCTGTATCCGGCATTCACGGTCTTTATGCTTGTGCTGCTTTTGTCCGTCCGTGTGTATGCATGGTCAGTACGCGGCGATGTGGTGCTGACGTATTCCGTACATAAGAAAAACGACATTGTGTCTGTCATCACCGATGGACGCGGTGTGCTGATCGATGCATCGGATGGATCGTACCGAAATGCAGAACGCGCATGGGAGCAGCTGTCGGAGCAGAACATCACGGAGCTTGATGTATATCTTCTGACACATTACCATAATAAACATGCCTACGCATTGCAGAAGCTGTCGCAGACCGCGGTCATACGTGCAGTGGTTCTGCCGATTCCGCTTACAGAGGATGAGGCACAGATCTGTACCGTTCTGTCCTCGATTGCCGAAAATGCCGGGATCACTGTACAGATGTATGCACGCGGTGACGACGATATTGTCATCGGCAGCGCGGTACTGTCAATCTTTTCAAAAGAAATGCTCCCACGCTCTGTTCAACCCCTGCTCGGGTGGTCTTTGAGGGCGGCTTCAGACAGCATTGTCTATCTTGGCGGCGCGGCATCGGAGGCGGATGCTGCATCCGCGTATGCATCGCAGCGCGATCGTGCATTGAACGGTGCTTCCTATCTGTTCCTCGGTGTGCACGGACCGCTTTCCAAAGCACCTGCCGCTCTTACCGACGGTCAAAGCGGCACGCTGCGTGCGGTGATTGCAGCAAATGAGGAAGTGCATGGCATGATCGGAACGCTGCTGCCGGATGTCACTGTACCGATCTACATTGCTGCGCATGACGGCGTTCTGCGGATCCGTTTGTCTGCTTCCTGATATCAAAACCCCAAAAAACTGCATAATCTTTTTGCCTTCGGTCAAACTATTGGTATTGACCGTCCGCGGCGTTTTACGTCAGCGGATGGAAACCAGGGAAGACCGGAGGCTTTTTATGAGCAAAAACAGAACCGATGATTGGACAATGCGAAAACCGCGCACGGAGCTGCGAACGATTGGGCGGCTCCATGCCTTTCTTTTGAGCCGTGCTGCTCCGCCGTGGCTTGGAAAGGAGCATTATCTGCTGTGCGGTATGTGCAGATCGGTGCTGTCAGAGCTCGAGAATGCCGATCCGATCCCTTATGTGAAAAACACAAAGCAGCAGCCGGTGCCGTATGCCTTTACTGTATCGGAAACGGTTGTACCGGATGCAGACACCGAGCAAACGGTCAAGTCGCTTGCACATTTTCATCCGGACGAGGCATTTCTGCGCATGTATCCGACGATGCGTGCTGCGGCGGTGCTCTGTCGGATTGCACAGCACCGCAATGATGCAGATGCACCGCAAGCCTTCGGTGTCTGGATCGATCAGCTTCGGCGAACCCGAGAGATCGATTGGTCTGCAGTACACAGTCGTTTGTCGGATGTGGAAAAAGCGCTGATGCAGGATCCGGGCGGCGCTTATCCGCTGTGTGACCGGGATACAAAAGCCGCCTATCGGAATGCTGTAAGAAGCTATGCCCGGCGTCGGAGAGTAACCGAGGCGGCGGCGGCACAGGCGATACTGCAGGCGGCAGCACAGGAAACAGATGCGGAAAAAAGGCAGATATCGTATCATCTCTTTCCGTCACCGAAGCCGTATGGGGGGATTTTCTGGTATCTCTGGTTTTATCTGACAGCGCTTGCTTTGTCCGGGGTGACCGCCGCATGCCTTTGGCATCTCGGCGCATTGTATGCGTTGGTGATCGGATGCACGCTGTATCTGCCGTATTATGTGCTGGTGCGCACATGCACGGATATGACAGCTGCACGGCTGCTTATCGGAAGACAGATTCCGATCCTGCGGTATGATATCCGGCGCGGCGAAATACCGGCGGAGGGGCGCGTGCTGAATGTTATCACAATGCTGCTGCACGGCGGAGATCAGGATACGGCTTGTGTGCGGAATCTGGAACGGTTTTATCTGCGGTGCCGTGGGAAGAACGTATCGTTCGGGCTTTTGTGTGATCTGGTCCCCGGAAAAGAAGCATGTAAAACAGAGGATGAGGAACACATCGCACGGCTGAGAGAACAGATCGCCGCACTGAATCAGATATATGGGAATGTATTCTGCCTGTTTGTCCGTCGGCGCGTTTACAGCACGGGTGAGCAATGTTATATGGGATGGGAGCGCAAACGCGGTGCGGTTCTGATGTTGGCAAGGCTTCTGCGCGGTGTGGGGCGTGAGGAATTTCTTTGCGTGGAAGCACCCGGGGATAGCATCGAAAATATCCGATATGTCTGTACGCTGGATGAAGATACCGTTCTTCCGCCGGAAGCGCTCTCGGATATGGTCGGTGCAATGCTGCATCCGCACAACCGTCCCGTTATTGTCGCCGGTGCTGTCAGACGCGGCTGCGCCATACTGCAGCCGGATATGCGTACCACGCTCGCAGGTGCGAGTGCGAGCAGATTTACGCTTTTGTGCTGCGGGCGCGGCGGGATGGATCCGTACAGCCGGCATCATACCGATGCGGAAAGCCTCATGTTTGGTGAGGGCAGCTTCTGCGGCAAGGGACTGTTCGATGTGGATGCATATCTTGCGGTGCTTGACGGCGCTTTTCCCGATCATGCGGTGCTGTCACACGATTTTCTGGAGGGCGCGCGTCTTGGGTGCCGGAACATGCCGTCGGTGACGTTTTCCGATACCCAGCCGACGACACCCGGGGCATTTTTTGCAAGACAGAGCCGATGGGTGCGGGGAGATGTGCAGGCGCTGCGGTTTGCCTTCTCCCATCACAGAAATGCCTTCGGAGAAACCGTAAAAAATCCGATCTCCGCTGTGGCCGGACTGCGGATCGTCGATCATGTTCTGCATGCGCTGCTGCCGGCGGACATTCTGCGCGCGGCAATCGTGTTTGCATTTCTGCCGCTGCCGCGAGGATATGCTGCATGGCTTTTGCTGCTTTTGTTTTTACCGTATCTTGTGCGGCCGCTGCGGCTGTGTCTGCGGCCCGGGGCGTGGCGGGCTATGTTCCGTGTGTTTTACAGTGCGGTCTATACCGATCTGCGGCAGGCAATTATGTTTTTCGGATTTCGTCTGGTTTTTGCCGCTGAGGAGGGATGGATCAATACGCGGGCAATCATCACAGCACTGTACCGCATGCTCATCTCCAAGCGCCGCTTGCTCGCATGGAAGACAGCCGGCGAATGTGAAGCAGGGCTCGGCGCCGGGAGCATCGCTGCCGCATTTCGCGCCATGTGGGGCTCTGTGCTCATATC
Source organism: Clostridia bacterium (assembly GCA_017455975.1). Classification (GTDB taxonomy): domain Bacteria; phylum Bacillota; class Clostridia; order Oscillospirales; family CAG-272; genus RGIG3925. The sequence goes on from JAFTLK010000093.1 coordinate 7,616, forward strand.
CCTTGTATTGATCCTGTTTTCACCGCATCCGAGTGTAAAACTGCTCGGGGGGATCTGGATGCTGGCTCCCTTTGCCGCAGCCTATCTGAGCCACCGTCCGCAGGTACGGCGTATGCGCCGATTTTCATCCGATCCGTCAAATGTTCGACCGGACGGTGCACTGACGCTCTCTGAACTTACTGCATATGCCGAACCGATCTGGCGGTTCTTTGCCGAGCATGTCAATGCCGGAACGCGGCATCTGCCGCCGGATAACGTCCAATGGTTTCCCGTAAGCGAAAAGAAAATTGCGAACCGTACCTCACCGACGAACATCGGGCTGTATTTGTGCGCATGCATCAGCGCCTGCGATTTTCATCTGATCGATGCACAGGAGCTTTTCAGGCGGCTTGATGCGGCGTGTGCATCGATGCTTACACTGCGTCGGTATCGCGGACACTTTTATAACTGGTATGATCTTGCCGGCGGGGATGTGATCGGTGTGCCGTATATATCCACAGTGGATTCCGGCAATCTTGCCTGTGCACTTCTGTGCGCGTCGGCGGGAGCTGCTGCATATGCACGTGAGGATGTCAGACTGTGGAGAACGGCAAAGAAACTGCGGCGGATGGCGGAAGAGATGGATTTTTCTTTTTTGTATGACGCACGGGCGGAACAGCTGCATCTGGGCTATCGCACGGATACAGAGACATGTGCCCGGGGGCGGTATGATCTCTATTGTTCCGAGGTGCGCTCCGCTGTTTATTTTGCTGCCGCCATGGGACAGATCCCTGCACGGGCATGGGAGGTACTCGGACGTCCAATATTTGTAAAAAAACGCATTCCAGGTGTGTATTCATGGACAGGCTCGACATTTGAATATTTCATGCCGGCACTTTGGCTGCCGCATCCGGTGGGTGCATGGAGCTCTCAGATGCTTGCTGCTGCATTTGAAATGCAGATATCAGATACGGATGCTCCGGATGGCATCCGGATTTTCGGTAAATCGGAGGGCGCGTATTATGCTTTGGATGCAGAGCGCAATTTTCAGTACCAACCGCACGGAACACAGGCGCTTGCCTTGGAGTCCGGTGTGGGTACGCAGCAGCTGTGTATGCCGTATGCACTGTATCTGATGCTGCCGTTTGCACCGGGGGAAGTGCGGCGCGTATTGGATACGCTTCCGTCACTTGGTATGGCAGGCCCTCATGGGCTGTATGAAGCGCTCGATTGCACGCATGACCGTGTCGGCGGCGGATATGCCGTTGTTCGTTCGTATATGGCGCACCATCAGGGCATGAGTCTGCTTTCTCTTGCCAATGCCGCTTTTGACAGCATCTGGGTCAAACGGTTTTTGACGGATAAGCGTATGGAAGCATATACGATCCTGCTTGAGGAACGCATACCGACCGACGCACAGCCCGTACATGCCGCAGCATGCAATACCTGTTATGCAGATACAGATTCAGCATCTGCTCGGGACGGGCTCGGCAGTTACCGTATGTCGGAGAAAGCACAGGGGAAGACAGGGGATGCGGACCGGTCGCAGTATGCGGTGCTTTCAAACGCGGCATCGTATATCACGGCGTCCGGTGATGGGCGCATGATGCTATGTCATGGGACACTTGCCGTAACACCGCCCGCATGGGATCCGCACGCGGTCGCACCGCTGTTTTTCTGTCTGGATCCGATAAAGCGGATCATCTATACACCGTGTGCATACGGCGGGCAGGAGCAGGAAACCACGCGGTATACCTTCCGTGAGGGGACAGATGCATTATACTGGGAGGCGTATGCGGCGGACGGAACGGTATGTACCCTGCGTGCGCGTGTATCGACCGCGGGTACAGGATTTTCATTTGATATCTCACTTTCCCGCCACGGCGCTCCGATCGGATTTGTTCTGACGTTTCTGTTTCGTCCGGTTCTGTTTGCACCGTATGCTTATGCGGTACACAGAACCTTCGCGGAGCTGTTCCTGCATATGCGCTTTGATGGCAGAAATACGGTGCTTGTGGAACGCAGACCGCGCAGTGCAGATGAGGAGCCGCTGTCGCTGCGGGTCAGTGCAGGCGGTCTTGATCGGGTGAGTGCTGTCACCGACGGTGCGGCAGTTCTGCCGCTCGGGTATACGGTCGCCGATTGCCGTGATACTGCCATGGGAATACCGCCGCACAGACATCCCGGTACGGGGCGTGATTCGGCGGTGGTGCCGCTCATTTATATGCGCGGCCGGGCTGTCTCTCATCATGCCGTGATCGGACTGCAGCTGGGGGATCGGGAGGTGCGGTATGACAGAGAACTGTTTCTGCGCGTGCGCTCGGAAATGCAGATGCTTTGCGGCGGCGGGAGCGGGGTACGGTATGTATCGGCGATGCTCGGTGCTATTGCAAACAGAACAACGCGCCTGATCCGCTCCGAGAGCCGCTGCCGTCCTGTCAATGCACCGCGCGGAAAAGAGCGGCTTTGGAAATACGGTATTTCCGGGGATCTTCCGTATTTCTGTGTGCCGGCGGATGAGCGCGAAAGCACGTTTGCAGCAGCGGCGGATGTTCTGTCATCCTGGAAATATCTTATGCTGTGCGGCATTCACACCGACCTTGTCTTCTGTGTGGAGGAGAGCGATGCATACGGACAGCCGAATATGCACCGTCTGCAGGCAGAAATCGAGCGGCAGGGCTTACGGTTCTTCCTCGGAACAGGCGCATCGGTCGGCGGTCTGCATCTGTGTCGGACACAGGATATGCAGGAAGACGGTGTGCTTCTGACTGCGGCGATGGTCTTTGCGGAGGATGGTCGGGAGGCGGCACATCCGCCGCAGCCGCCGCAGATCCTCCGTCTGCCGCCGGATGAGAAACCGACACGGTATGAGCTCGATGAACGCAGGATCATCGTCAACAAGGGGAAACAGAAGATGCCGTGGAGCTTCCTTCTGACAAACGGCGTCATGGGGACTCTTCTGACAGGGGACGGGCTCGGGTTTACCTTTTTCGAAAATGCACGCGAATGCCGCGTTACACCGTGGTTCGGCGATGCGCTGTCCGATCGGTGCGGCGAATATTTGCTGCTGCGTTTTTCCGGTGAGCGCGGGTATTATGACCTTTGCCGCTGCGCGCAGTCGATGGTCATTACGCCGGAGGAGGTGCATTATCTCGGTTTGCTGTCCGGGCTTTCGTATCGCATCAGCGTTTCTGTTCCGGATCGGATGCGGCATAAGCGGATCGTGCTCCGGCTGAAAAATGAGTCTGCCGCACCGCTTGAGATCCGTGTCCGTTATCAGCTGCAGCCGATGCTCGGTGTTGTTCCGGAAGACGGAGATGCGGTCTCGTGGAGAACGATGGATCACGGTTTGCAGTTCCGTGCGGAGACCAATGCTGCATGTGCGATGTATACCGCAGAGGTGTCGCTCGCCGGATGCGAACGGTTTACCGCCGGACAGGCAGGGCAAACAATGCTGTATGTCGGCGGCGCGATGTCTGTACCGGCCGGTGAGGAAATCGTTCTGCCATTGCATCTGCGTGTGACGCGGGACGGTGAGCGATCTGTGACCGCCGATGCGCTTGTTCCGAGGAGGATGTGGGCACGACCGAAGATCCGCTCGGGGGACACGGGGCTGGATGCGCTTGCGGCGACATGGCTGCCGTGGCAGATCGTTTCGGTGCGTCTGTTTGGGCGGTGCGGATATTACCAGCCCGGCGGCGCGTACGGTTTCCGCGATCAGCTGCAGGATGCGATGGCGGCAGCGGAATTTGCTCCGGATCTTTTGTATGCACAGCTGTTTCGTGCGGCGGCGCATCAGTACCGGGAGGGGGATGTGCAGCACTGGTGGCATCCGGGACCGCTGACAGACCGCGCAAAATCCCATCGCGGCATCCGTTCACGCTGCTCCGACGATCTGCTGTGGCTGCCTTTGGCGGCGGCAAGATATGCGTCACTTTCCGGAGATTACAGTTTCCTTGATAAGTCTGTGCGGTATATTGAGAGTCCACCGCTGGAGGACGGTGTACAGGAACGGTATGAGATCCCGCTTCGCTCCGAGGTACGGGAGAGCCTCTATATGCACTGTGTGCGTGCCATTGAGCTTGTTATCCGACGCGGGTTCGGCGTGCACGGCATGCCCTATATCGGAAACGGGGACTGGAATGACGGCATGAACCGCGTTGGTGCGGGCGGACTGGGGGAAAGTGTCTTTTGCGGTATGTTTCTGCTGCTTGTTCTGTCGGAATTTCTGCCGCTGTGTGAGAAAATGGGAGACCATGACGGCGCGGCAGCATACGGTGCGCTGATGCGGCAGCTGGCGACGGCGATCGAGGGTGAGGCGTGGAACGGACATTGGTACCGCCGCGCATGGTACGACGACGGAACACCGATGGGAGAGCCGGGGGATGCAGAGGCTGAGATCGATCTGCTGCCGCAGGCATTTGCCGCAATCGTTCATGCAAGGGTACGTCTGCCCGGCGGCGGACATCCGCTCGATGCGGAGCGTGTGCATGCGGCGATGCTTGCGGCGTATGAGCGGCTGTTTGACCGCGAACACGGTGTGTTTGCTCTGCTGTCACCGCCCTTCGGTGCAGCATCCGGGGAACACCCTGATCCCGGTTATATCGCAGGATATCCTGCCGGTGTACGTGAAAACGGCGGGCAGTATACGCATGCGGCGGTCTGGGGAGCGATGGGACTTTTTGCTGTCGGAGAAACCGAGCTTGGCATGGAGGTTGTCCGTGCCCTGTCACCGCTTTGGCACACGGCTGACGATGCCGGTATTGCAAGGTATCAGAAGGAGCCGTGGGCGCTGTGCGGGGATGTTCTGACGACGCCCGGACGGGTCGGTGAGGGCGGTTGGAGTCTTTATA
>JAFTLK010000094.1 GCA_017455975.1 Clostridia bacterium
CAGGATTTCGTCAAGACCGAAGCCGCGTGTTGTATAGAAATCGGGATCGACGCCGACAGAGGCAAAAATATCGATCCATGCGTCATAGGAGAAAAATTCCTCCCATGCATCAAAGCGGATGCCGCGCCGATGCGCTTCCAGCAGTGCCGCACAGAGCTTTCTGTCGCCGCGCGCGAAGACACCTTCAATGCGTCCGACCTGTGCATCATGGTAGTTGTAGCGCACCTTGCGGTCGGTGATGACACCCTTCAGATACTGCTGTTTTTCAAGCGTTACGTCGAGCGGATCCTGCTTTTCCCACTGGAATGCGGTAAAGGGCTTGGGTACAAACGCCGCAACGGACAGCGTGACCTGCACGCCGCCCTTGTTCGGCTTGCCGATCTGCTTGTCTTTGCGCTTGTTGACGTAGAATTCATGAATGACATGCTCGGACAGCGCGAAAATGCCGTCGAGGTCTTCGTTTGTTTCTGTCGGATGACCGATCATGAAGTACAGCTTGACCTGGTTTTTGCCCGCTTCAAAGGCGACACGGCAGGCGTTCAGAATTTCTTCCTCCGTGACGTTCTTGTTGATGACATCGCGCAGACGCTGGGAACCGGCTTCCGGCGCGAAGGTCAGGGTGCTGGTACGGACGGAGGAAATGCGGTCCATCAGCTCTTTGGTAAAGGTATCGGCGCGCAGGGACGGCAGAGCAAGGGAGACCTTTGCCTCATCCGTCCAGTCAAGCAGGGCTTCTGTCAGCTCCGGCAGGCGCGTATAATCGCTGATGGACAGGGACGAGAGGGAGATTTCCTCATACCCTGTGTTTTCGTACAGGCACTTTGCCTGCTTTGCGAGAACCTCGGGGGACTTTTCGCGGATCGGGCGGTAGACCATACCCGCCTGACAGAAGCGGCATCCGCGCGGACATCCGCGATAGACCTCAAGCATGATGCGGTCCTGCACTGTGTCGATGAACGGCATGAAGGTCTGCTCGGGGAAATAGGACTTGTCGAAGTCTTTTATAATGCGTTTGGTGATTCTGTCGGGGATATCGTCGTACTTTTTGGTGACAGCGGCGATGGTTCCGTCATCGTTGTAGGAAACGGAATAGAACGACGGAACATAGAAGCCGCCAAGCCGTGCCGCCGCGTGGAGGAAATCCTCGCGGGTGTAGGTGCCGTTTTCTTTCATTTCAATGTACAGACGGGAAAGCTCGGGAAGCGCTTCCTCACCTTCACCGATGGAGAAAATGTCAAAGAAATCGGCAAGCGGTTCGGGATTGTAGGTACAGCATCCGCCGCCGATGACGATCGGGTCGTTCTCGCCGCGTTCGCTTGCTGTCAGCGGAATACCGCCGAGGTCGAGCATGTAGAGGACGTTGGAGTAGGACAGCTCATAACCGAGCGTGAAGGCGACGATGTCAAAGGACTTGATCGGGTCGCCGGATTCCAGCGCCCAGAGGGGAATGTTGTGCCGTCTCATCTCGGCTTCCATGTCGGTCCACGGCGCAAAGCAGCGCTCGCACCAGACATCCGGCTGTGCGTTCAGTGCGCCGTAGAGCAGACGGATGCCGAGGTTGGACATGCCGATTTCGTATGTGTCGGGGAAGCAGAACGCCCATCGACATTTGATTTCGGTTTTATCTTTGACGGTCTGTCCCCATTCGCCGCCCGTATAGCGCCCGGGCTTGGAGACCGATTTTAAGAGTTGGTCGATGTTCATATAGATTCCTTTCGGGGGGATATTTTTCTGTATATAATATTATTATAGTATATTTTGCACGGCGGCGCAAGAGGTTTTACCAAAATTCGTGATATTGCACAAAAACGGCATCGAAAATTTAGTATATTAAACAAACAAAAGTTAAATAAATATATTGACAGCGAAAAATGAATATGGTATAATTAATATGGCAAATAAATATAGGAGTGGAGTATGAGATTAATGGGAATTTTGGAATACACATATGTTGTTCCCCGCAAAAGATCGTATTCGTATAAGACACGTATAAAACGATTCGCATAGAGTACATGTTCAAAAGTTATGTATTTTATGCGATATACTAAAAAAGATTTTGTCGTTGAGGTATCCTGTGTATGCGTTATCTTGTTTTGTTGTTTGAATGTGTTTTAATCCTGTTTATTATGGGATGTAGTTCTGTGAAAAATAATAATGATGAATCAGCTTCAACAAATCGCGAAAGTACATTTATTACGTCTGATGAATTGCTTGTAAGTGAAACAGATAGAGTGAATGAAACAGATAGTAATATAAACACGGAAGATACATCTGAACAGGATAACACACATAACAATCATAACAATAGTGGAAATGATTTGTTGGTATATGATGTAATTAGATTGGAAATAGATGGTAAATACGCTTTTTACGAAACGACTTTAGACATACCTGATGATATCACAAATCAATTATTGTATGTAAATAATGATGGGGTAATATATAAGTTTGCATATTTTCAAGGTGATAATTGGAATCCTGCGGATCTTTTTGAGATTTATGATATAAATTCCTATCATGATATTGCAGAAATAATCATCCATGAAAAGGTAACTTTTGAAAAAGCATCCAATTCGGTCAAAGATCAAAATATCATTCAAGAGTTTTATGATAATTTTGTTGAATATCAGGGGATGTCTTTATATGATTTTAATACCAACATTTATAGCAAAGCAACAATAACAGAATACGATAAAATGCTTATATGCGATTTAACAATCGTAACAACGCAAGGCGAGCACCTTACATTACATTTTCGACCGGAAGTGAATAGCATTCGATTTGGAGAATCTATTGTTGTTGGCGATAACATGATTTCGATGTTTTCTTTACTGAAAGGTATATCAATAGACGAACTCGAAACATGGAAAAATGAAAAATATAAGGTGTTGATAGAAAACGAGTAACCTTAAATGTCATTCGGGGTAATCTAATTTATATTATGCTAAGAGCAGAAAGGAATCACATGAAAAACAAATTTTTATCTTGTATGTTGGCTTTATGTTTTTTCCTCTCTTTCATTGTAAACGCCGCGTCAGTATATATTATACCTTCGCAAGCGTATATTTTGGAACAATATGAAACCATGCTGAATCAATGTGTTTCATATGATAACACACGATCACTTATTCAACAGGAATACCCTGCTGCATATGGTGGTGCCTATCTTGGTGATGATGGATTATTGCATGTAAACTTGACAAATACAGATAAATCTGTCGTCTCAACTTACAAAAACTCGGTTGATGCTTCTGTAGTGAAATTTCATAAAGTAACGTATTCTTTGGAATACTTAATCGATGTGCATGATTTGCTGGTTGACCACATGCTGGATTTGCACATTTCCGCAGTAAGCGTTTCGCAAACGGATAACATCGTGACAATCGAGGTCTTGTCGGAAGAGGATATCGCGCCGATAAAAGCGCTATTGAACGGGGAACAGATTGATGAGGGTTGTTATGAGATTGTTATTGTAGAGGGAGTAAGTGTTGCTTGTACAGATGTTGTGTTACAAGATGAGAATTTAACCACTAATTCATCTGAAAATAATACTTATTCAACTTCATCAACAAGATATTTTAGACCGGGTGATCCAGTGTATCACTGGGATTATGGTTATGCTGTAACTTATGCAACACAATGTTTTAATGCATATAAATATGTAAATAATACAAAGGTGTATGGCTTTGTTACAGCCGCTCATTTTTGGTATAATAAAACTACAGCTGGAGATGCAATAAATCAATTATCAACTTCAAGTCAAGCATCAACCAATTTCACCGTTGATGGTACATTCATTCCTTTTAATTCAAATGCATATGGTGTAACTGGTAGAATTTATTACCAACTATATAACGCAGATAATAGTATATCGCATTATTATAGTGATAGCACATCAACAACGCTTGAAAATCTTGATTGTATTGCGTTTGGTAAGACTTCTGGGCAGACTAATATTGAAATAACCAAAAGCATCCACACTTACACATTGACAAATACATCAACAAATACATCATATTCAATAACAGGTTTCAAGACTAGTTATTACGCACAAAACGGAGATAGTGGTGGACCGGTTGTATATGAAAATACAAGTGGTAAATATACACTTTTAGGCATGACTTCTGCGACAAATGTTGCAAATAATTATTCGAGTTGTGTTCGAGCAGTAGATATTATAACTGCTTTAGGATTAACAATATGTGGTGGTTCAAATTAAATATTCCCAAAGGATAGGAAGTCTTATCCAAATAATTGATGTGAAAAACTCAATATTAATCAGTAATGATATATGAGTATATCATCAAGTATTTCTTCCACAGTCATACACCCCGAATCAAATCGCTGCTCGCCCTCATACGGTGTGTAGCGTATTTTTTTGGCAATTTCCGCTGCCGCCTCTGTGTCTCTGTATTCATTTCCGTTGTCGCGGGTGAGGATGCGGCGGGTGCGCGTCTCATCATCGCAGTCGAGCGTGAGGATTTGCACATGGGCAACATCGGACAGCGCTGCGGCAAACGCGGGAATGCGTTCATCCTCCAAATCGGAGACGATGACAGACGCAAAGCCGTGGGCATTGTGTATCTCCTTTCGGTGGAAATTACGCTGTGCATTATATGATATGTTATGTTATGTGAAATGCTTGACAACGTGCAAGTGATATGATATAATTTGGCATGGGGGTGATGTGTATGAAATATATGTTTCTTATGTTGGTGGTCTGTTTATTGTTTAGTGCCTGTTCTAGAGATATTGTTGTCATAAATTCTGTTGTTACGGCAGAAATTGAGGGGCAAATATCAAATGAAACGGGAAACACGGTTGAAACAGGCGAAAGAGAACCGTGTATGACTCTTTCAATTGAGCCTAAGAATGTCGTAAGGGACGGCGATACTACAGAACTGATGTTGACTGTTTCGTGTGATTCACCCAATACTATACTGTACGGAGCAAAATCTTATCCAATCTATTATTGGGATGAGCAATCAAGGACATGGATTAGCGATCCTGAAAATTTTGATTTGACAACGGATGAGGGTATGGGTTTTGTTGGATTAAAAGAAATTCCGATCACGCTTGATCTCGATGGGTTTTATGCAAATGATGGTGTATATATGATTGCATTCACGGCGCGTGAGATGGAGGAGCCGAAAAGAGAATACATGGAAACGGTGACATTTCAGATTAAGGGAGATATAAACAAGGAATAACAAAATTTTTTCATATCATGCAATATTAAATTGTAACCCGATATTGAAATCGCCGCTTACCGCTATGAGGTGTCCGGCGGTTTTTTCATTCAATACGGCTTTTCCCGTTCTCCTTTCAGAAATGCAAGGACGCGGGATTTTTCTTCTTCGTTTTCTATTGGCGTCGGCTGCCACAGCTCGCCGTAGCAGTAGCACGGGGTGACATCCTCCGACACGCCGGTGATCTCGTGATCGGTGATCTCCAGCGTCAAGGTGTACACCATCGTGCGGTTTTCGCAGGTGTGACTGCCGCCGAACAGGAAGTTGCCAAGGGAATAAACAATCGTTTTTCCGTTGTACTCCTCGATCGGCTGCAGCACATGCGGATGATTGCCCAGTACCAGATCGGCACCGGCATCGACCATCGCACGCGATGCACGGACGCGCCATGCATCGGGTTCATGTACCCGCTCTGTTCCGCCGTGATAGTAGACGATGCGGAAGTCGCACGTATCGCGGTTTTCATCAAGCCATTCCAAAATCGGTGTCAGATAGTATTCCGAGTACATGGAAACACACAGAAGTCCGACGGTCACGCCCGACTTTTCAAGGAACGCGGCCTTGCCCTCGGTTACAGGCATACAGCCCGCATCGGTCAGTGCCCCGACAGTATCGTCGCGGCCCTCATACCCGTAGTCGAGTGCATGGTTGTTGGCAAGGGATACGATCTCCACAGAACCTGTGGAAAAGATTTTTGCGTTTTCGGTGCCGGAGTAGTACCAGTAGGTGTGCTCGCCCTGCTTTTCGGTTGGTGTGGGATTGGCGCGGTCGGTAAAGACGTTCTCGCAGTTGGCGACCGTCCAGTCATCGGCGGAGAACAACGGAAGCATTTTTTCAAAATAGTATTCCGCCGGTGTATCGTATGCGAACAGATTGAACGACCAGAAGCCGTCGTCGCCGTTTTCCGCCGCAAGCATCACATCTCCGACAAAGTTCATGACGATTGTATCGTATTCCGGCGGGAGATCGGAGAGCGGAACGGGGGCGCTTCCGCGGTCACTGCCGGGGGAAGCGGGGGAGGGCAGGACCGTGCGGGCGAGGGTCTGACGCTCAATGGGTTTATCCGAGACAAACAGATGCGTCGGCTCCCATGCATCGCGCAGGGCAGTACATCCGACGGCAGACAGCATCAGGATGAGCAGAAGCAGTATGGACAGGTATTTCATTTTGCACCTCCCGCAGGGGCATAACGGTCGCCCTGACAGAGATCGCGTGCAGCGAGGGTCTTATCGATGGCGGCAAGCACGGCGCGCTTGTTTTTCGTCCATGCCGGAGCAAGTGTTGTGTCCGCCGGACCGTCGCCCGTCAGACGGCAGATGACCGTTTCCGGCGGGAGGAGCGCGAGCTGGTCACAGACGAGCGTGACATAGTCCTCCTGCGGGAGCAGCCGCAGTGCATCCGCCCTCCACATGTCGGAGAGCGGGGTATGCTCCATAACATGGAGCATATGGATCTTGACAAAGGCCGGGCGGCGTTCGGCGAGAAATGCGGCAGTTTCCAGCATCTGTTCACGGCTTTCGCACGGTGCATCGGCGGTCGGAAGACCGTTGATGATATGGACACAGACGGCGATACCGGCCGCACGCAGGCGGTCGTATCCGTCGCAGAATGAAGCAAGGTCATGGCCGCGTCCGATGCGGGACAATGTGGCATCGTGCATTGACTGCAGCCCAAGCTCCACTGTGACGTCACACAGACGGTTCAGCATGGCCAGATATGCCACCGTCTCCGGCGGCAGGCAATCGGGACGTGTTGCGATGGAGATTGCCGGGATGACGACAGGCTGTCCCATTTCATCGGTATAATGCAGGGCTGCATCGTAGAGGGCGCGGAGCTGTGCGGTCGGTGCATAAGTGCCGGAAAACGCCTGAAAATAGGGAATTGCCGGCAGGCGCTTGCCCCATTTCCCGGTCAGACGCGCATATTCTCGTGCAAACTGCTCCTCCGGCGGCAGGAGGACATCGGAACAGAAATCTCCCGATCCGCGGGAGGAACAATAGATGCAGCCGCGGCCGCCCTGCTCCCGGTTCGGACAGGAAAAGCCTGCGTCGATCGGAATCCGTGCGCATTTTGTGCCGTAGCGATGCCGCAGGTAGTAGTCATAGGTATGATAACGCTTGTTGGTATCGGAATACGGAAACCGACTCTGCATATCTGCTCTCCTCTCAAAAATGAATCTTTCTTTATATTATAACGGATAACGCGCTGATTTGCAAGATGTTCAGCACAAAAAAGATCCCATACCGATAAAAGTACGGGATCTTTAGGACTAAATTATTTGAGGCGTGTACCGCAGATGTAGCACTGTCCGCTCGTTTCGGGATTGGGAACGGCGCAGGCGGGGCACTTGATCTGCTTTGCGGGCTTTTCAACGCGGCGGAGCTGTTCTGCCGGGGCCTGTGTTTCGGCTTTCTGCTGTTTTGCGGCAGCGGTTTCGGCGGCAGTATTTACGGCTGCGGCATCCTCGGCGGAAAGCTGCTTTGCGCGGAGTGCACGCAGACGGGCGATCTGTTCCTCGCGGGTCTCACCGGCAGGCGCGGCGGGCTTCACGACGGGGATCTCACGGGTATCGCTTGCAGACGCGGGTTCTGCAGGCTGTGCGGCGGGCATTGCCGCGTCTGGCTTGGCAGCGGTAGCAGCTGCGTTCTTTTCCTTGAGCTGCTTGATACATGCAAGCTCGGCCGGGGTAAAGCTGACGCGCTGACCGGACTTGACCTGCGCCATTTTACGCTTCAGCTCGGCAAGGAATGCGGCGTCAGGCTTGGCGGGGGCCGATGTCTGTGCCGGTGCGGTCTGCGCGGGAACCGTGGTCTTTGCGGGTGCGGGCTTGATCGGTTCTGCGGCGGGAGCTGCAGGCATGTCGGGTTCATCGTCGAAGACGTTGACCGGTGTGACACGCGGTGCGGTTTTGCCGTCACGGAGCGCTTCGTCAAAGAATGCGTCTTCTTTTTCGGTCATCCGGTCGGGCAGGGAGATATCGCCCGTGGTATCTTCAATTTCGGGCAGATTGCCGACGAAGCGGTATCCGCAGGTGGTACAGGACTTGTCCTGCGGGCGGCATGCGGCAGAGCAGCGCGGACAGTACTTCTTTTTCGGAATCAGTGCGATGATCAGTACGATCAGAAGCACGATCAGAAGGGCTGCACCGATCCAGAGGAACAGGCACACGCCGTACGGTGCGGGACAGAAGCCGCAGATGGGGCAGACATATTTGAGCTCGCCCGTTCCTGCGGTATCCTCGGTATAGAGCGGAATGGTAACCTCAGTCTGGGGGGCGGTGACGATCTCCTCCGGCTTGATATCGAAAGCGAGTGCTGCGGAGAACGGAGACTGCAGCGCAAGGTCGTCAGCCGTATAACGCATCTGAATGCGGATATAGGCATATTCGCTGAGCTGATCGGCGGAGACCGGGAGTGTCCAGATGCCGTCTTCATAGATGACGGGGCTTGAAATGCCGTCTGCGGTCAGGTCGTAGGTCTGCCATTCAGCACCGTTGACGGAAATTTCCACATCGGTTCTGACAGGGTTCTTCCCGTAGGTCTGGCACCAGAAACTGGTGTCGCGGACGGTGGTATTGGAGGCAGCGTGGAAGGTCAGGGTGACCGATCCGTCCTCTGCTGTCTCAAAGATCGGATCAGAGAGCACGGGGGATTCCAAAGCGGTTGGTTCTGCAACAAGCGAATTGGATGCACCGCAGTAGAACGGGTCGGTAAACGCGCTCTTCTGATAATAGACCGTGCCGTCCTGTGCGGTCAGTGCAAGAACATAACGGGCCCGGACAGACAGCGCGACGGTTTCCGCGTCAATGACCCAGAACGCAGGATCCTCTGTGGCATCATCGCCGTCATCGATGGTCTTTTCGGTAAAGGTTTCCTCGGGGAAGAACGCACGGAAGGCTTCATCGTCAAAGGTATGGGTATGGGAGTAGGTGAAGCCGAGGTTCAGATCAAACTCTTTGGGGCAGGATTCCAGTGTTTCGGGACTCCAGACCTCGGTGAGACCGTCATCGGCTTCCGCGTCATAGGATGATGGAACATCCATGCGTGTCTGGTCGTACTGGATGTACAGCTGTGCATCGGACAGGCCGTATTCTGCGAGGAATGCTTCCTTTTCATCGACGAGGCGATTATGCAGATAACGGATGACATCGGAGTTGAGAACGCTGACATCCAGACGTCCGTGCTCGCCTTCATTCTGCGAAAGGCGTGTGATGAGCTTTGCCGGACGGTCGAGCGCAAACGTGACCATGGGCATTTCGTTGCGGTAGTGTACGGTATGGTCGACCTGATATACACCATTTTCATCCGCAGTGCCGCCGGTGATGCGGAAGGATGCGATATAACCGGGGGCAAGTGTGTAGACCGGGGAGCCGGTCACGGAGACGGCACGGAGAAACTCCGGGGATTCGATGTACGCCGGATCCTCGACGTTGATGTCGCCGGGCTTATGGAAATCGACGGCAAAGACGGGACGGGCGGTCTGTGCGGCATCGGTATTCTCGCCGTCTTCGGCGGGAGGATCAATGGCTGTGACCGCCACCCAGCCGTCGGGAATGGCGAGGGGCGTTGTTGGATCCTGTGCTCTGTAAACAGCATAACCGAGCTGCAGCGGGAGATTCTCGGGGTTATCGGCAAACAGCCGGAAGCCGCCGGTGACCTCGGTGTAGTCATCGGCACGCAGGAGCATCGGCTCGGCATAGGCAGCCGGAGCTTCTGTATCCTCTGCGTGTACGGCAGTGGAAAGCAGCGTGAAGAGCATGGCGAGCAGCAGAAGAAGTGCGGCCGGCCGTGCAGCGTGACGCGGTTTGATCATGACGTGGGGTATCCTTTCACATTGAATTTTGGAAATAACAGCGGGGGTCAGTGCCGTTCAATGGCAAAGAAGAACGGCGAGGTGGGAGAATTGATGATGCGCAGACGGGAAACGGAGAACTTGCGCCGGTCAAGGGTGGAGAGCATCTCATCGAGCATGTTGCCCTCAATGGTTCCCTCCTCATGTCCCGGATACACGGCAACAAGAATGATGCCGTCCCGGTCGACCAGCGAAATTGCAGCCTCGACTGCGGTTCGGGTCGATTCGTGCAGGGTTGTCTTTGTCCGGTCGCCGCCGGGCAGATAGCCTAAATTGAAGACACCGGCGCAGATTGGCTCATGGATGTAGTCAAGCGCATTTGCATGGGAATCGAGGATCAGCGTACAGCGGTCGGCAAGTCCTGCCTCCTCAAGGCGGGCACGGGTGGAATCGAGTGCCGCCTGCTGGATATCGAAGGCATACACATGCCCCTCCTCACCGACGGCCTCGGCAAGCCATGCGGTATCGTGGCCGTTGCCCATTGTGAAATCGGCGACGGTGCCGCCTTTTTTGATATGGTTGGATAAAAACTGCTTATGCATGGACAAAAGGTCGATGTTCGGCATGGTATGCTCCTTGTTTGCGAATGGGATTTTTCATAACTATACATATATTATTATATCTGATTTTTCGCCTGTTTGCAATACCTTTGAACAAATTTCTGCATTTTTCACGGTTTATTCAAAAATGGATGGATGCAGTATGGGTTTGCGGAGAAAATAAATGACGTTCAATCTTGACAATCGGGTGACGGAATGGTATAATGTGTAACAAGAGGACGTACTGTCCCATTATAAAAAAGACGCATGGAGAATTGGAGTCGTCGCAGTACATCGGATGCCGTTTTTAACGTGAATACGGGACCCCTTTGTCTGCTGCGGCTTTTTTTATACCAGAATACAGAATGGGAGATATTTATGAATTACGATGTATGTATTATCGGTGCTGGTATTACCGGTGCGATGACAGCGAGAAAGCTCGCGGCTTATGATGTTTCCGTCGCAGTACTGGAGGCTGCCGGAGACGTTGCGATGGGCGCGACCAAGGCAAATTCTGCCATCGTGCATGCAGGTTTTGATGCCGAGGAGGGAACCTTGAAGGCACGGCTCAACGTCGCGGGCTGTGCGATGATGCCCACGGAATGTGCGGAGCTGGATGTTCCGTACGACAACTGCGGTTCTCTGGTCTGTGCTTATTCCGAGGAGGAGATCCGTCATCTGGAAAAACTGCTGGCGCGCGGTATTGCCAACGGTGTGCCGGAGCTGCGCATTGTCGGTGGGGAGGAGCTGCGCCGGATGGAGCCGAAGATTTCCCCCGATGCCGTGGCGGCGCTGTGGGCGCCGACGGCAGGCATTGTCTGCCCGTATGAGCTGTGCATTGCCGCATGTGAGCATGCAGCCATCAACGGCGCACAGTTCTATCTCAATTTCCCCGTTGTATCCATTGTAAAAGAGGACGGACTGTTTGTCGTCTCCGACGGCAAGCAGGTAGTCCGTGCCAGATATCTTGTCAACGCCTGCGGTGTCCATTCCGCGGAAATGGCGCAGCTCGCCGGAGAGGAAAACTTCCCCATCCGCATCATTCCGCGCCGCGGTGAGTACATGCTGCTCGACCGTGCGGAAGGCGATACAGCCGAGCATGTGCTGTTCTCCTGTCCGTCGGCAAACGGCAAGGGCATTCTTGTTTCGCCGACCGTCGACGGTAATCTGATTCTCGGTCCGACGGCAGCTGCCATCGACGATCCCGACGATACCGCGACCACCGAGGCGGGACTTTCGCTTGTGCAGACCGGTGCGCGTCATCTGGTGCCCGGCGTCAATACCCGCGCGGTCATCACACAGTTCTCCGGTGTCAGACCGACGCCGGTCGGTGCGGATGGCGACATCACCAAGAGTGACTTCTATATCCACGTCTCCGAACAGATTCCGGGGTTATTGCATCTTGCCGGCATCGAGTCACCCGGACTTGCATCCTCGCCTGCCGTCGGCGAATATGCCGTTGAGCTGCTCTCGGGTATGGGACTGAAGCTTGACAAAAAAGAGAATTATATGACCGGACGTCCCGAAAAGATCCGCTTCCGTGAGCTGACGGATGAGGAACGCTCCGCCGTCATTGCGAAAAATCCGCTGTACGGAAAAATCATCTGCCGCTGTGAAACGGTCACCGAGGGCGAAATCGTCGACGCGATCCACAGACCGATCGGAGCGCGTGATCTTGATATGGTCAAGCGCAGAACACGTGCGGGTATGGGACGCTGCGGTTCCGGCTTCTGCTCCCCGAGAACCGTTGAAATTCTGGCGCGCGAGCTTGGTGTTCCGATGGATGAAATCACCAAATGCGGCGGCGGCTCTGTCATTCTGAACGGAGGGAAGAAGTAATGGAAAATAAGAAGATTATCATCATCGGCGGCGGACCTGCGGGTCTTGCTGCTGCCATTGAAGCAAACAACGCGGGGATTGCACCCGACGACATTCTGATTCTGGAACGTGACCGCGAGCTTGGCGGGATTCTCAACCAGTGCATTCACGCAGGCTTCGGGCTTCATATGTTCGGCGAGGAGCTGACCGGTCCCGAATATGCCGGGCGCTTCATCGATATTGTAAAAGAACGCAGCATCGGTTATCTGTGTGACGCGATGGTACTTTCCGTGACCGCTGACAGAGAAGTGACGTTTGTATCGCCGACCGAAGGCTTCTGCCGTGTCAAGGCGGGTGCGATTGTTCTTGCGATGGGCTGCAGAGAGAGAACACGCGGTGCGCTCAACATCGCAGGCACACGTCCTGCGGGCATTTATTCCGCCGGCACGGCACAGCGATATGTCAACATCGATGGGTATCTGCCCGGCAAGCGTGTGGTCATTCTCGGCTCCGGTGACATCGGTCTGATTATGGCGCGCCGCATGACGCTGGAAGGTGCAAAGGTTCTGCGCGTCTGCGAGCTGATGCCGTATTCCGGCGGTCTGCCCCGCAACATTGCGCAGTGTCTTGACGACTTTGATATTCCCTTGTATCTTTCCCACACTGTGACCGGCATCCACGGCAAGGAACGGCTGGAGGGCGTTACGGTTGCCAAAGTCGGCGATGACCGCAGACCGATTCCCGGAACGGAAGCGGATATCGAATGTGATACGCTCCTTCTTTCCGTCGGTCTTCTGCCCGAAAATGAGCTGTCGCGCGAGGCAGGCATTGTGCTTGACAGCATCACCGGCGGTGCGCAGGTCGATGAAACGATGCAGACCTCGATTCCCGGCATTTTTGCCTGCGGCAATGTTCTGCATGTACATGACCTCGTTGACTTTGTGACCAAGGAAGCCTACCGCGCCGGCGCTTCTGCCGCAGCCTATGTGACGGGCGATGCCGCACCTGTAGGCGATGTTCTGACGACCGAGGGTAAAAACGGTGTGCGTTATGTCATGCCGCAGAAGCTCAACGCACAGGGCAATCTGACCACGGAGACGACGCTGTTCTTCCGTGTTGACAATATTTACCGTGACCGCGCCGTTGTGCTGTCGGTCGACGGACGTGAAATTTTCCGCCGCAAGAAGCGGTTTTTAGAGCCCGGTCAGATGGAGAGCTTTGCGCTGACCGAGGATGCAATTGCGGCGATCCGCGGCGGCAAGACCGTGACGGTTGCGCTGGATTGAGAAAGGTAGGACGATTATGAGCATGATAAAGAAAACCTGTATTGTCTGCCCCATCGGCTGTCATCTGGAAGCGGAAGTGGACGGGGACGGCAAGATTCTGTCCATCTCCGGCAACACCTGCCGGCGCGGTGAGGCTTATATGCGCGATGAGCTGACCGATCCGCGCCGCACACTGACCTCCACTGTCAAGGTCGACGGCGCAAAATATGACCGTTATCTGCCGGTCAAGACCGACGGCGGTATTTCCAAGGGCAGACTGTTTGAAGCAATGGAAGTGCTGGCAAAGATCACGGTGACTGCACCTGTCCGGCGCGGCGATGTGATTGTCGAAAACTTCCTCGGCGAAGGTGTCTCGCTGGTTGCCGGAAAAACAGTGGATTCCGAATAAATTCAAATACGGATCAATGTAAGGAGATATGATCATGAAAACTGCATCTATTCGCATGGCATCGATTTTGCTTGCCGCACTGACGGTGCTTCCCTGTGCTGTTTCCTGCGGCGGAAATTCCGATGGGGATAGTCCGGCTGTAACGGATAACATTCCCGGAACCAATACTGTTGAAGATTCGGCGGCTGTTGAAGCAGCTGATCCTGATGACCGTACGCAGGTCCGTGACTCTCTGCCTGAAGGCTTGGATTTCGACGGCAGGGTATTCTCCATCTACTGCGGCAATGCCGATCTGAACCGCATGTATTATGCCGGACCGGACGAGGAAACCGGTGATGTGGTCGATGATGCGGTTTATAAGCGTAATCTTTCCGTGTCAGAGAGACTGAATATCTCTCTGCGCTCAGACGGTATTTCAAAGGACTGGAATGAGGTTGCCTCTGCCATTCTTCCTCTGGTGATGGCCGGTGATACAACGTATGACCTGTTCATGGGAGAGCAGGCGGGAATTGCGCAGCTGATTACCGAGAATTGCTTTGTCAATGCATATTCGCTCGAGCATCTGGATTTTGAAAAGCCCTGGTGGAACAATGTCTATATGGATGAGGTTTCGATCGGACGCGATTCACGCTATTTTCTGGTCGGTGATTTCTTCTTGGATATTCTCCACTGGACACGTACGGTGTTCTTTAACAAACGGTTATATACAGACTACTATGATTCTCCGGATGCTCTGTATACCGAGGTGCTTGACGGAAAATGGACGATGGCACGCATGGCAGAGCTGGCAAAATCTGTCTATGTCGATATGAACAATGACGGTGTGACCGATCCCGGCGATCAGCTCGGATATGTTGCATATTCCCACAATTCTTCCGTCGATCCGTTCATTTACGGTACGGATATTGCCTATACCAAGCGCGATGCGGACGGTTATCTGACCCTGACCATGATGAGCGACGACGCGGTTGCACTTGCAGAGTGGCTGTGTGACTTTTTCCATCAGCCCGGTTCTTATTACGGATTTACCTCGGATGCCGAATTACAGCAGGCATTTATTGACGGCAATGTCCTGTTTCTCGGAAAATCCAACCTTGGCAGCGCACAGGCTCTGCGTGATATGAAGGATGATTTCGGGATTCTGCCGTATCCCAAGTTTGACGAAGAACAGGACGGTTACCGCTCTCTTGTCCATGATGCAACAATGCTCGGTGCGGTCAGTGCGGCGTCGGCAAATCTCGACATGGCAGGTGCGGTGCTGGAAGCGCTCAATGCCGAAACATATCGATCTGTAACCCACGTCTGGTACGAAACGGCACTCAAAATCAAGTATTCCCGTGATGATATTTCTTCACAGATGATTGACCTGATTCACGGGTCTGCAACAACGAATTTTATCTATGTTTATAACTATGCGCTGAACGGTATCGGTCTTCTGTACCGTTCGCTCGTCGGAAAAAATAACGCCGACTATGCATCTGCTGTTGCCCAGAATGAAGCGGCGGCACAGGAAAAACTGGAGGAACTGATTGAAGTCTTCCGCGAAAACACATAAAGGGAAGTAGCGTGATGAAGCGAAACATTGTAACAACAACCTCGGTATTTCCGCCCTGCTCCGATCTTGCAAAGGTTCTGCGCGTGCTTGCCGAAATCGGCTATGACGGCGCGGATCTCGCATTTGACTATTGCACACAGCAGGCGGACTACCCGTTTCTGACCGACGGCTATGCCGACTGGGCAGAGGAGCTTCGCCGGACGGCGGAGGACTGCGGGATTGTGATCTCCCACGGACACGCGTCGTTTGATGCATCGTGCCGGGATGAGAATCTGATCCGGCGGACGATGCACTGCTGTCAGATCATGGGCATCCGGTATCTCGTCGTGCATCCGATCTGGCGGGATCCCGATGGAAGCATCATAGAGGACAAGCAGGCG
>JAFTLK010000006.1 GCA_017455975.1 Clostridia bacterium
AGTCAGCGCTTCTCCCTGTCCGATCACCGTGACCGCTGGGCAGACTATCTGTCCATCCTGCGCGGTGCCAAGCAGGACATTCATCTGCTGATGGAATTTACCCCGCATAACGACCCGGCAGAACTGCCACGGGAAGCCGGAACGCTGCTTTCATGGCTTTCCTGAAAATACTTCCGAAAGGAATCCTATACTATGACCGCATATCCGTTTACATACAAAACGCTGGATGACCTCCGCGCCGCATCAGACAAGCTCGGTCTGCAGATCCCGATCTCCGAGGATCTGTCCGTGCTTGCGGAACCGACTGCACTCGGCACCTCCGGTGTCAAGCTCGATAACCGTCTGATCGTCCACCCGATGGAGGGCTTTGATACGACCGAGGACGGTGCGCCCGACGTACTTACCATGCGCCGCTACGAACGCTTTGCAAACAGCGGTGCGTCGATGGGCTGGTGTGAGGCGATCTCCGTCTGCGAGGAGGGCCGCTCCAACAAGCATCAGATGTGGATCCACAAAGGGAACCTTGACGCCTACAAGCGCATGGTCGATATGTTCCACGAAAAATCCGGCGGCAAGCCGATCATCGCGCAGATGACCCATTCCGGACGCTTCTCCGCACCCGAAGGAACGCTCCATCCGCTGGTGCTTTACAAAAACCAGCTGTTTGACAACACGAAATTCCACGACATCGATGACATTCCGCTCGTCACCGATGACTATCTCGATTCTCTGATTGAGAAGTATCACGAAGCGACTGCGCTTGCTGTGGAAGCAGGCTTCGACGGCATTGACATCAAGGCGTGCCATAAATATCTGCTCGGCGAAACACTGGCGGCATATGAGCGCGAGGGCAAATACGGCGGCAGCTTTGAAAACCGCACCCGTCTGTTCCGCACGATCATCAAAAACACGGCAGATGCATTTGGCGACAAGGTGTTCCTTGCCTCCCGCTTCAATCTGTACGACGCTATGGTCTACCCGTACGGCTTCGGCTGCAGCCGCGAGGACTTCATGACCCCCGACTTTGATGAAATCGGCGCATTGGTCACCGAGATGGAAAACCTTGGCATTTCCTGCATCAATATCACGATGGGTACCCCGTACCTCACACCGCACATCAACCGTCCGCATACGCTCGGCGGCGTGATTCCCGAAGACCCGCTGATCGGTGCCGACCGCATGATCAAATACACAGGAGAATTGCAGAAACGCTTCCCGAACATCGCACTCGTCGGCGCAGGCTACTCGTTCTTCCGCGAATTTGCGCCGTACGTTGCCGCAGGTGCGATCAAGGCAGGACTCACCACACTGGTCGGCTTCGGACGCATGGCATTTGCGTACCCGGACTTTGCTTCTGCGATGATCTCCGGTACGTTTGACCGCATGAAGTCCTGTGTCACCTGCTCCAAGTGCACGGAGCTGATGCGCACGCACCATGCAACCGGATGTCCCGTGCGTGACACCGAGCTTTATCTTGCGCCTTACCGCAAATACTGTCAGGGCAAATAACACCATTGCCGCGTATGTCGGACAACACGGCATACGCGGTACTCTTATACAGGAAAGGACGACTTCACCATGTTACAGAAGAAAACTGCACTGGTCACCGGTGCCTCCCGCGGAATCGGACGCGGCATTTCCACCATCCTTGCACAGAACGGCATCGCTGTCTGCGGTGTCGGTACCAAGCCCGCCGACGCGGTCACGGAATATGAAGCTGCGCTGAAGAGCTGCGATTCCGACTCTTTCTATCTGCAGGGCGATATTTCCTCTGCCGACGACCGCACGCGCATCATCGAAACCGTATACGAACGCTTCGGTCATCTCGATTTTCTCATCAACAACGCCGGTGTCGCACCGCTGAACCGCTGTGACATTCTGGAAATGTCCGAGGAATCGATGCAGAGGCTGCTCGATATCAATCTGAAGGGTACGTTCTTTCTGACCCAGCTTGCCGCACGCCGCATGATTGAGGAACGCCAGAACGGCAATCAGGACTTCAAGATGATCACGTTCATTACCTCTATTTCCGCAGAAACCTCCTCCACCAGCCGCGGTGAATACTGCATCTCCAAGGCAGGTCTGCACATGGCAACCAGCCTGTTCGCCGACCGTCTTGCCCGGGATCACATCAATGTCTATGAGCTTCGTCCCGGCATTATCGAAACCGATATGACCGCAGTCGTCAAGGACAAGTACGACGCACTGATCGAAGGCGGTCTTCTGCCGATCAAGCGTATGGGTGTGCCCTCCGACATCGGACAAGCCGTGCTCGGTCTGACATCCGGTCTGTTTGCCTATTCCACGGGCGATGTCATCAACCTCGACGGCGGCTTCCACATTTCCAGACTGTAATGAGGACGACCATGGAATTATTGACTTATGAATACTGGGGATCGATCTATAAAATCCCCTCGTTTTCCTATCACACACTGATCGTCGGAACAGGGGCGGCAGGCTTCAATGCAGCGGATTCGCTGTACAACCTCGGCGTGACCGATATCGCCATTCTGACCGAGGGTGTCAATATGGGCACCTCGCGCAACACCGGCTCCGACAAGCAGACCTATTACAAGCTGACGCTTGCCGGCGGTATGCCCGATTCCGTGCGCGGTATGGCAGAAACGCTGTTTGACTGCGGCTCGATGCACGGTGACATTGCCCTCTGCGAGGCGGCAGGATCGGCAGGTGCTTTTTTCAAGCTCGTTTCGCTCGGTGTCCCGTTTCCTGCAAATGAAATGGGCGAATATGTCGGCTACAAAACCGACCATGACCCCGCCATGCGCGCGACCTCCTGCGGTCCGCTGACATCCAGGCTGATGACAGAGGCACTTGAGAGGAGCGTCCGCGCAAAGAACATCCCGATCGTCGACGGATGCCGCGTCATTCGGCTTCTGACCGATGAAGCCGACGGGGACAATACCCGTTCTCAAAAAGTCGCCGGTTGTGCCGCGCTGTGCGACGATGCTGTCACCGAGGACAACCCGATGGGGCTCTGTTTCTTCCTCTGCGAAAACATGATCTGGGCGGCAGGCGGTCCCTCTGCCATCTACAAGTCCACCGTTTACCCGGAAAGTCAGACCTGTGCACACGGCACACTGTTTTTAGCAGGCGTCAAGGGCGCTTCCTTAACCGAGTCGCAGTACGGTATCGCATCGACCAAATTCCGCTGGAATCTGTCCGGTACCTATCAGCAGGTACTCCCGCGCTACATTTCGGTGGATCCGGAGGGAGTCGAACACGAATTCCTCGATGACTACTTCCCCGCCCCCGCGCATCAGCTGACCGCGATCTTCCTCAAAGGCTACGAGTGGCCCTTTGACCCGCGCAAGATCTGGCGGGACGGCAGACGCGCCTCGTCCGCCATTGACCTCGCTGTCTTTGCGGAACTGCAGAAGGGTCGGCGCGTATATATGGACTTCACACGCAATCCGTCCTGCGCCGACCGAAACGGCAAGCTCGACTTCTCACTGCTGGAAGAAACGCCGCTTGCGTATCTGTCGAATTCGGGTGCCCTGCTCGACACACCGATTGCGCGTCTTCAGAAGATGAATCCGCGCGCGATCGCCCTTTACGCCGACCACGGCATCGATCTGACGACAGAGCCGCTGGAAATCGCCGTCTGTGCCCAGCACAACAACGGCGGCATCGCGGTTGATGCGGATTGGCAGACCTCGATTGGCGGTCTGTACTGTGCCGGTGAGGCCGCAGGTACGTTCGGCATCTGCCGTCCCGGCGGTACTGCACTGAACTCCACGCAGGTCGGCTCACTGCGCGCCGCACAGCACATCGCCGCAAAAACAGAGCAGACCAAAGAAGAACCTGCCCCTGCCGCACAGGGCATTTTTGCCGCACTCCATGCATCTGCCGCGCCATCCCCGCGCACGATGACCGAGGAAGTTTACTATCAATCCGAAACCGTGCTGCAGCTGACCGCGGCGCTGCTTGACAAAACCGACGGTCTGCCGTCATCGGAGCTGCTTTCCATCCGCAACACCTTTGCCGGGGAAATGTCCCGCAGCGGCGCTTTC
The DNA here is from genome assembly GCA_017455975.1 of Clostridia bacterium. Lineage (GTDB taxonomy): Bacteria > Bacillota > Clostridia > Oscillospirales > CAG-272 > RGIG3925. The sequence goes on from JAFTLK010000006.1 coordinate 4,032, forward strand.
CTGCGCCACGCAGGAGAGCTTGAAACGCTCTATGCGCACCGCAGACTGCAGCTGGCCGGTTTCTTCTCCGTCCATCGCGCCAAGGACACCCGTGCCCTGCGGGAGCTGTTTATCGATTACGACATTCTGCTGACCCAGTATGTCTACATCGGCGCGATGCTCGATTATCTGCGTCACGGCGGCATTTCCCGCGGCTCGGCGGTCTACACGCAGGACACAGTTGACGTGCTCCTTGCCGCGGACAAGCCGCAGGACATCGACACCGTACACGCATCCCTGGTTCAGGAAACGCGCTTTGAACGTATGACCGGTGAGGTCACGAGCGAATTTGTTCCTGTCCGTCCGATTCCCGATGCCGAGCTCTGGTTTGAAACGGTCTACAATCGGAGGAAAACCTGATGGCTGACAAAACCGTACCGCTTGTGACACTGGAAACCGAGCGTCTGCGCATTGTTCCGCTCGACCGCACGTCGTTTGACGAAAAGCTGCACGCGCCGTCGGACGATCCGTGCTTTGGCTCCGAGGACTTCCGTGAGGCGATGGAGGAGCTTGCCGAACGTGCCGCCCATGACCGCAAATCGCGCTTTGCATGGTACACAAACCGACTGATCTACCGACGTGAGGACGGTGCCTATATCGGCTCAATCGCGTTCATGAACTCCCCCGAAAAGGACCCTGACAAAGTCGGGTTGGTTGAGATCGGGTATGCGACCGAGGAAGCGTATCGCGGGATGGGCTACATGACCGAAGCCGTCTGTGCCATGGCAGAATGGGCACTTGCCCAGCCGAAGGTCTACGGGCTGATCGCCGGGGTGCAGGATCCCAATCCGGCATCCGACCGTGTGCTTGAAAAGAGCGGATTTGTCAGAACCGATCACTCCGATGCCCTGTCGCTCACCGTCTGGAAACGGATTCCTGCAGGTGCCCGAAAAATTACAATCCTGCAAAGATTATTCTGAAAAGGAAACAACACCATGTCTGATACACTTTACACCACCGCACCGTCAGCCGACGGCATCGACGGACACATTCCCCTGCAAAAGGAGCTCGATGCGTTTGCCTATCTTGACCGTCTCGGCATTGCCTACGAATGGACCGCACATGAGCCGCTGATGACCATGGAGGACTGTCTTGCCGTCGATGAACGTCTCGGATTTTCCATCTGCAAGAACCTGTTCCTCTGCAACCAGCAGAAAACGGTATTTTATCTGCTTCTGATGCCTGCCGACAAGCCCTTCAAAACCAAGTATCTGTCCAAGGAGCTTGGCATTGCACGCCTTTCCTTCGGCGATGAAGCAAAGCTCTCCGAGCTGCTCAATTTAACCCCCGGCTCCGTCTCCGCACTTGGGTTGATCTTTGATCCCGAACACAAAGTTCGTCTGCTGATTGACCGTGCATTGCTCGCATCCCCGCACTTCGGTGCGCATCCGTGCATCAACACCGCAACGGTTGCCATCTCCACCGACGACCTTCTTAACAAATTCTTACCGGCGACAGGACACGTCCCGACGTATGTCGATCTGATTCCGCCGGAGGAATGAAATTGACATGACAAAAGCGATGCTGCAGCGGCTACTCACAAAGGGTACCGTGCATACAGCATCGCTTTTTCATTGACATTTACGGATTTCTTTTGGCCGACCGCCATCCGGCCAGGGCAAAGCAAACCATCACAATCCCAACCCCCATCATCCCGCCGCAAAAATCCAGCAGCACATCGGAGACCATACTCGATCGGTCGGTAAATGATTGGATATATTCGTCCGCAACAGCGGCCAGCAGAATACAGAAGAATACACTGCCGATGTGATACCGCCAGTGTACCGACGGTGTGCGCGCGGACAGCATCCGCATGGTTCCGCCGTAGGCAAAGCCCAACGCACAGAATTCCGCAAAGTGCGCCAGCTTCCGTATGAACGAGGAGAAATCCTCATAGGAAACATCGCGTTCGGGATCCACAATCGGACGTGCCGCATCGACGATCACATCGCTTTCCGCCATGGATGATTTCCCATCCAGAAGCGAATTTCCGAAAACAAAGCAGGTTAAGAGCACCGACAGCAGCACAAAGATCCCCGTCAGAAGCCGTTTTCCCGTATATTGTGTCATGTTGATTACCATTTGCTTTCGCATAGCGGAAGCTGCCTTTCATGTGGATTTGCGGACGGATTTACTGCGCAGATTCGTTGTTTCAGAACAACGAAAATCAAATAATGCAGTTTGAAACCTCAAACGTTCTCTCATGCGCATCAAAGCGCTGAAATTTTCATGCCGCGCTTGAACGGATTCCACCGCCCGGTGCGGTAAAAGATCACAAACAGAACGAACAACAGCATATTATGCGCGATCATGCAGCCCCATGCCGCTGCAAGCGTTCCCGCAAGATATCGCGTACAGACAAATGTACCGACGATGCGGACACCCCACATACCGAGCAGATTGAATTTGAACGGCGTGACCGTATCGCCGATGCCCTGCAGAACCCCCTCCAAAATGATGGAAACACCGTAAAACGGTTCCGACACGGCAACCATACGCAGAACGAGCGCGCCGAGTGCAATGACGGCGGGATCGTCGGTGAAAATCGTCATCATCGTCGGTGCCAACGCAAAGAGCAGACCGCCCGATACGGTCATCAGCGCAACCTCCAGGGGCAGCATTGTGCGGATCAGCTTCTTCATGCGCCCCTCATCTCCGGCTCCGAGCGCGTTGCCTGCAAGCGTTGCCGCGGCTGTCTGCATCCCGAAGCCCGGAATGTAGAACAGAGACTCGACGGTGTTGGCAATCGTATGTGCGGCTGTGGATACGTCCCCCAGCGCATTGACCATCGATGCAAATGCAACATAGCCGAGTGATGTGCCGAAGCGCTGCAGCATATTCGGAACCGCCACACGCAGACACGGAACGAGCACCGCCATGTCGGGCTTCAGCTTCTGGCCGCGCGGGGAGATCACGGGATGCCGCCAGAAGACAACCGTCATGTAGACGCCGCCGACAGCAAACGCAATCGCCGATGCAACCGCCGCACCGATGACACCCCATCCAAAGCCGGGGATGGTCAGCGGCGCACCGAAGACAGACACCGTGCGCGTTTCAAAGATCATGAAGAAGTTGAGCACGACATTGACGAGGTTGACGAGGATGCCCACGCGCATCGGTGTTTTGGTGTCACCGGTCGCACGGAGTGCTACGCCGAAAATGATCGTCGCTGCACGGAACAGCATCGGGGTATATAAGATAAAGAAATATTGCGAGGCAAGCGGACGGATGGCTTCATCGACCTGCATCCATGCGGGAATCACGCCGGACAGCGCCAGCGGGAGACCGGTGAACAGCATACCGACAACAAGCACGGCAAGCACCGCCTGTGTTGAGACGCGCGACGCGGTCTTTTTGTCATCTGCGCCGTAGGCCTTGGCAATGAACGACAGAAAGCCGACACCAAGCGCCGAGGTGGATGAGCCGACCAGCCAGCCAAAGGTCGACGTTGCGCCGACAGCGGCGGTCGCCTGCGTACCGAGCGAACCGACCATCGCGGTATCAATATACTGCACCGTGGTCTGCATCAGCTGTTCGAGCATGGTCGGCCACGCAAGCGCAAAGACGGTGGCCAGCATCGCGCGGTCATACGTGCTGTGTCCGTGAAGTTTTTCTTTGATGTGCATGATACATTTCCTTTGAACCGATGATAAATGACATATACCATTATTATAATCGAAACAGCGGATTCTGTCAATGTGCTTTTTGATTTTTGCTGTTTTCGGCGGACAAAATACGAAAAATCGGTCATCTTTGCCGGGTGCAACTGTCGGTTGCGCAATTTTCAAGTCGGCTTGGTTGACTTTTGGCCTGATTTTTGCTATAATGACACTAACAAATCTCCAATCGAAAGGAACTACCACCATGACCGAAACACTCGGACAACGCATTACCCGCTTGCGCGGTGAGCACGGTATGTCACAGGGTGATCTTGCCGACGCGCTCGATATCTCCCGTCAGTCTGTCTCAAAATGGGAAACAGATACCTCGACGCCGGAACTGGAAAAGCTGATCCGGCTCGCAGAGCTGTTTGATATCTCCATGGACGCGCTGATTCTCGGAAAAGAAGACCCCACGCTACCTGATGCCGAGCCGGAACCGATGCCCGCGCCCGAACCGACAGCTTCCATCAAACTCGGTTACAAAAAACAGCCGATCTCACAGACACAGAAAATTGTCGGGCTGGGACTGATCGGGATCTCAATTTTATTCATTCTGATGATGATCGTACTGTACAACACATGGGATGCCCTTGCCAGTGCCATCCTGCTGTCCTCGCCCTTGTGGGGCTGTGGGATTCTGTGTCTGACCGTGAGAAAGCATATCGGACTTTGGTGCGCATGGATGGTTTTCATGATGGTGACAGGATATCTTTATTATGCCACCGGAACAACGCGGGGCGCCATGTGGAACCCACAATTCTGGACGCACGAAGATCATCCGATCCAAAAGCTGTTGGTTGTCGCCGAAAACGTGCTGCTGTGCGGTCTGTATCTCTGGTCATTTCTTGCATTCCGTAAGATTCGCTGTCCCATCCGTCTGCGCATGAAGCCGATGATCGGTGCATACATCGGCTGTATCGCCGGATATGTCATTCATGTCGCATTCTTTCAGACGTGGATGCCGCATTATATTATTAAAAAATTTTTCATGACGGAGGTCGACGGCGGCTTCCGATTGACATGGCCTCCCTTTTACGGGCTGTACACCTTTTCTGTCTCTGTGATAGAACTGCTATGGATTCTGATCCTGCTCCTCGGCGCACGGATGCTGTACAACGAGTGGAAGGCATCGAAAACCCAAACCGAATAAATCCCACAAAACGGGAGACGCTATCTCATATCCAACGAATGAGAGGAGTCTTCCGTTTTTATGTGTACCGCTGTTTCCGTATCCCAAAGCGACCGCCATTATTTCGGGCGCACACTCGACCTTGAATACCACCATGACGAAGCTGTCACGCTCTCCCCGCGCCGTTTTCCGTTTTCGTTTTCCGACAGCACCGCCGTCACCGAGCATCCTGCCATCCTCGGCATGGCGTATGTCGTGGACGGCTATCCGCTTTACTATGATGCCATGAACGAGCACGGGCTGTGCATGGCGGGACTTGCGTTTGGGGGTAGCTGCATCTATGCCGCACCCGATCTGCCGCAGGATGTTCACCGCCTCGCGCCATGGGAGCTGATTCCGTATGTGCTTGCAAACTGCCGCACAATCCATGAAGCAACTGCACTGCTTGCCGACACCGTACTTGCGGACCTTCCGTTCTCTGCATCGCTCCCCAACCAGCCGATGCACTGGATGCTTGCCGACAAATCCGCGTCTGCCGCGCTGGAAACCGACCGGAACGGCAGAATCATCACGTACAGCAATCCCGCAAATGTGCTGACCAACGCGCCGTCCTTTCCCGCGCAGCTGCAAAACCTTACAGCATACGCGCACCTGTCGCCGCATCCGACGGCTGTTGATGACGCCGGCACCTCCATTCGGGGAAGCGGTGCTGTCGGTCTGCCGGGCGACTGGAGCTCATCCTCCCGGTTTGTCCGCGCATCTTTTCTGCGCCGTGTGATGGATATCCGCGCGGCAGAATCGCTGTTTTCACTGTTTGATTCCGTCCGGGTACCGCGCGGTGCGTCTCTGACCGCAGACAGCATACCGATTGAAACCGTCTATACCGCCGTTATGGAGCCGCAAGCCTTCTGTTATCGGTACAGAATGGCGGATGCATCGGCGCCGCAGTCCGTCACGCCGTCCGCATTGCAGATGCGCGGCACACAGTGTATCACGTTTCCTCTCTGAAAATTGCCGTCCGACCTTGACAGTCCGCTGCCGTCATGATATAATGATGAAAAACAAGGAAAGGACAGGAACTTCACAATGAAGCGATTTTTTCTGATACTGCTGTCCGCACTGCTGCTGACCGTCTGGCTTCCGCTGTCCATCAGCGCACAAGCCGAGGTCGGCGCAGGTGACACAGTCTATGCATCCGTCACCGAAGAACAGGGCGAGGACGGATGGTATTTTATGGCAGCACCCGAGGGTACCGATTTCTGGGAATATATGCCTGCGTTTATCGGCGATAACTGGTGGGCCGGCGAAAACAATTTCCAGATGGGCATGATCCAGCAGGACCACATCCATCCCGGTCTGAACTATGACGCGGTGCTGGGCTATCAGTTCCCTGCAAGCGGCAATGTCACCGTCTCTTTTCCCGGCGGTGCCGCAGTCAATGACTCCTCGTCTGTGGAGCGTCCCGGCGACGATGTCACCATCGGTGTCTTCTATCAGGATGACAGCGGCGTGCAGACACTTTTGCCGATGTCCGATGTCGGCAATGGTGAAACGCTGGAAATTTCCGATATCACGCTCGATGTCCGGGCAGGTGCTCTGATTCTGTTCCGCTGCGGCAACGGGCACAATCACTATATGGACTATGACAACACCTATTTTGCGCCGGAAATCACCTACAATTCCGTCAGCGAAGGCAGTGCTGTCACAAAACGCCTGCTCCCGGCAAAGCCCGGCGAAAAACAGTCGGTGACCATCGGCTGCGGCACCATCCACACCGATAATCCGACGGTCATTACAGGTGCAGCCTATGAAATCGGTGCAGACAAGAGCGGCAGTGTGCTGTCGCTTGCCGATATACAGACCGACGGCGCGGCGGTGGTCATTTCGGCATCCGACGTGGCAATTACCGACTTTGCCGTCAACGGCGGCAGTGTCACGATTACCGGCGAGCGCGTCACGATGGTCAACTGTGCGATCGGCGCACCGATGACGGTCGACGGCATCGGCTTCTTTGCGCAGAACTGTGATTTCGCCGATGTCACAGTCACAGGCGGAGATACGGTCATCGCGCGATCAAACCTTGCAGGAACCGTTTCCCTCACCGGAAGAAATCAGACGCTTTACGGCAATGTCATCACCGGTTCCCTCTCCGTCTCCGACGCATCGGATGTCTCGGTGATTGCCAACACCCTCAAGGGCGGCGGTGTCATCACGAAATCCAAATACATCAATCTGACCGACAATACATCTGACCACGCAGACATCTGGCAGTACGATGACCGCGCGGTTATCTGGGGTACGGATCTGCCCGGAACGCTTGACGGAACCGATTACGCAGGTGTTGACGCATCGCGCCTGCCGCAGAACAACAATGACCGTTTTGCACAGAGCACCGTGCGCACACACATCTATTACAACGGCGATTTTGTACAGCCGAATGTGTATCTGCTGTCAGCAGGTGCCAATTACGAGGAGGTCATCTTCCCCGCCGGTATTTACGAAAATCTGCCGCAGTTCTCGATTGTCTCGCAGGAAAACATCACCGTCCCGGCATACGGTATGTGCGCAAAGTTTGCATCGTACACAACATCCGCTGTCGCTGTCACACAGAGTGACAACATCCACATTCTCGGCGTGACCATTGACCATATGCTGTCGGCAAACGCGCAGGGCACTGTCCTCTCCAACAGCGGCGGCAAGCTCATCTGGCAGCCGGATGCCGGATATGACTGTGAGATTACCAACGAATCGCTGTATGCAAAGACGGGTGCATCGCTCGGCTTCAAAGCCGGCGAAAAGCTGCCCTATGCCGATCAGCTGATGTCCGAGCGGCAGAAAAACGACGACGGCACCTATACGCTGACGGTAGATTCCCCGCTGTCTGCCGGTGACCGTCTGACCTTCCGCGGTCTTGCGTCGCACGTCTGCACCATCAACTACGCAGGAGCTGTTACCTTCGCCGATGTCACCATCTGGGGCGGCTCCGGTTTTGCGTTCTCCGGCTGGATGGGCGAGGATCGCGTCACGCTGTCGCGCTGTATTGTCACGCCGGGGCCGAAGCCTGCGGGGGCGACGGAAGACCGTATGCTGTCGACCTGTGACGCATCGCACTTTTCCAATATGCGCGTCGGTCCGGTGCTGGAGGACTGCGTCTTTACCGACATGACAGACGACGGCACGAACATCAACGGACACTACATGATAACCTCCGCCTACAATGCGGACAGCAATACCTTTTCCATCGATCCCGATTTTGACGTTGCCACCGGCAATTATGCATCCCACACCGACGGCGTTGAGGTCGGCGACCGCATCCGTATCCTGTCCCTCGACTTTGCGTGGATCGGCGATACAACTGCGGCATCGTCCGCGGACAACGGCTCCATCCGTCTTGCCGACCGCTTTGACGGCATGACAGACCGCGTCATTCTGCAGAATCTCGACCGCCAGTCAAACGATTTTGCCATCCGCAACTGTGTCGTCGAGCGCATCCGCAGCCGCGGACTGCTCATCAAGGGGACGGACGGGGTGATCGAGCACTGTACCATCCGCGATGTCCGTATGTCCGGTATTCTCGTCAAGCCGGAATCGCATGAGTGGCCGGAGTTCGGCTTTGCGCAGAACCTTGTCATCCGGAACAACCACATCATCGGTACCGGATATGCCGCACCGACCAACGGGCTCTACGCCGCCATCAATGTGTCGGGTGACGGAGATCAAAGCAGTGATCCGATTTATCAGCTGCACCGGAATCTCGTCATTGAGGGCAACTTCATCGAAAACCGCCGCAATGAGACGGCGATCAAGGTCTCCCACGCAGCCGATGTATCGGTCAAAAACAATGTCATCACCGCGCGTGATGCTTCGGTGCACGGTGATCCTGCCAACGATGTCGCCATTCCGATCACCGTCATTTCCGCGACCAACGTGGAAATCTCCGGCAACACGGTTCCCGCATCCGCGCGCGGATATGCCGAGCAGAAGACCGGAACCAACAACATCTGGGGTACTGACCTGAAGACAGAAAATGCGCCGATCGAGATTACTGATCCTCAACCGATCCGCGAGGAAACGGCAGAAACCGAGGTCATCACCGATCTGACCGAATCCGAAGCACTCGAGGTCATCGGCGGTGCGGACGGACCGACAGCGATCATAACGACAGGTTCACTGTTGTGGCTCTGGGTCGCCGCCGCAGTGTTGGTCTTTGCCATCGGTATCACGGTTGTGGTTCTTGTTATGAAAAAGAAGCGTAAATAAAATATCCAATTTGAGAGCATTAAAGTGAAATCCTGTGTTTTCACATTATTAGGAGGCTTATTGTATGTTGGAAGAAATATCATTTCCTAAACATGAATATGAGTCAATTCAAGATTATTTAAATAAACTGGGGTATTGCTATACCACGAGGGTATATAAAGAAATCGGGAAATACAAAGTTGGAGAACGATATACTGCCCCATGGGGTGATGTATTGCAAATAGACGAAATCAAAACATATTGGAAAGTATCGGAACGCCCTTTCTATGACGAAATGAGTGATGACGAAAGGGTCGAAATCAGAAAATATTCTGAAGATATTGGATTACCATATGAATTTATTCGATTCTCGAAAGCGCAATAGATGATCTTTCAACAGCAATAACTTCCATTGTATTTGATACATCGGAAACACAAAAAGTAATTGGGCGTAAAAAATCAGCACTGTCCGAAACAGAACTTCTGTAACGGGACAGTGCTGCGTTTTTTACGATTCGATCAGCCCAAAATGCCCTGCAACCGCCGCAAATGCTTCATCAAGCGTACTTTGCTCGGTGCGCTTGTAAACGAAAAATCCGCTCTCCTCAAAGGCTTTGTATATTTCCGGACTGTTGCATTTTTCAAGAATCTTTCTGTAATTGGCAAGTGCCGCTGTTGGATCGGGACATTCCAGCAGCTTCTGATAAATAAACTGCTTTTCCGCATCGGGACGGTCAAAGAAACGGGAGACCGACATCTCACCCGGTGCCAGCATCAGCGCGACACGGTCATCACCGGAAATCTCACGCAGAAGCTCCACGGAAATATTGGTATCGACGAAAATCTTTTTGTCGGGATTGTCAAGGGCGACCTGCGTCAGGATCAGAAGCTCCATCTGCGCCGCTTCCTGTGCGCTTCCGGCAATCCATG
>JAFTLK010000095.1 GCA_017455975.1 Clostridia bacterium
CATCTGCGTGAGCCGGGTTTTTCTTATAAGGAAACCGTGAAAACGGGTACACTGTCCGGTGCAGCCGGCGGCTATACGGCGCTGTGTCCGATGCCGAATTTAAAGCCGGTTCCCGATTCCTGTGCGCATCTCGAAGAACAGCTTGCCTGCATCCGCCGCGATGCATGTGTCAAGACGGTACCGATGGGTGCGATTACGGTTGGCGAGGACGGCAAGGTGCTTTCTGATCTGGAAGGGTTGGCACCGTTTGTGTCGGCGTTTTCCGATGACGGACGCGGTGTTGCCGATGCGGCACTGATGCGTGAAGCGATGGTCCGTGCAAAAGCGCTTGGAAAGATCATTGCGGCGCATTGCGAGGATCTGACCTATGCACCGGCTGACCCGAGAAGCGAGTGGTCGGAGGTCGAGCGCGACATTCTCCTTGCAAAGGATACCGGATGCGCACTGCACGTCTGCCATGTCTCGTCTGCGGTGTCGCTGGAGCTGATCCGTCAGGCAAAGCGGGACGGCATCGATGTCACCTGTGAGACGGGTCCGCATTATCTCCTGCTTGACGACAGTATGCGCGAGGATCATGGCAGATGGAAAATGAATCCGCCGCTCCGTTCTCCCGCTGACAGGGAAGCTCTTGTCGCGGCACTGCTGGACGGCACGGTCGACATGATCGCAACCGACCATGCACCGCACTCCGCCGAGGAAAAATCCAAGGGCTTTGCAGGCAGTCTCAACGGCATTGTCGGACTGGAATGTGCATTCCCGACCTTATACACCGGACTTGTGAAGACCGGCATCATCCCGCTTGAAAAGCTGATTGCGCTGATGTCTGATAACCCCAGAAAGCGGTTTGCGCTCGGCGGTCTCGACATCACGGACGGAGAATACACAGTCTGGGATCTCGGCGCAAAATACTGCGTTGATCCGGATGCCTTTCTGACCATGGGACGCTCCACACCGTTTGCGGGAATGGAAGTCTTTGGCAGGTGCATTGCCACTGTATACAACGGCGAATGTGTCTGGAACGCATCCCGACAATAATCACAACGGAGGTTTGTAAAGCATGAAACAATCTCTTTTCACGATAAAAGAAAATATCGCGCTGACGCACGACATCATGAAAATGGTGCTGTCCGGAGACACCGCAGATATCACCCGTCCCGGTCAGTTTGTCAACGTGCTGATCGAGGGGCAGTACCTGCGCCGTCCGATCTCGGTCAATGATTCCATCGACGGTGAGCTGACGCTGATCTACAAGATCGTCGGTGTCGGTACGGAAAAAATGGCAAAGATGGCACCCGGCGAGACGCTTGACATTCTCACGGGTCTCGGCAACGGCTACGACATTACAAAGTCCGGTGACAGACCTCTGCTTATCGGCGGCGGCGTCGGTGTTCCGCCCCTGTATATGCTCGCAAAGCAGCTGTGTGCAAAGGGATGCGATGTTACCGTGATTCTCGGCTTCCGCTCCGCGCGCGATGTTTTCTACAAGGACGAGTTTGAAGCACTCGGCGCAAAGGTATTTGTCACAACGGAAGACGGTACGGCAGGCACAAAGGGCTTTGTAACCGGTGTCTTCGGAGAAGCCGGTGATTACACGCACACCTACTCCTGCGGTCCGGAACCGATGCTCCGCGCAGTCTACAATACATCCAATACATCCGGTCAGTACAGCTTTGAGGAACGCATGGGGTGCGGCTTCGGTGCCTGCATGGGATGCTCCTGCAAGACGCTGTACGGCAACAAACGCATCTGTAAGGACGGCCCCGTCCTTGTAAAGGAGGAGATCATATGGGAGAAATGAATCGCTTAAAGGTCAATCTCTGCGGCATTGAGATGGACAACCCTATCATTCCTGCCAGCGGTACGTTTGGTTTTGGTTATGAATTTGCCGAACTTTACGACATCAATATCCTCGGTACGTTTTCCTTCAAGGGAACGACGAGAGAAGCACGCTTCGGCAATGCAACGCCGAGAATTGCGGAATGTCCGTCGGGTATGCTCAATGCGGTCGGTCTTCAGAACCCCGGCGTCGATGCGGTCATTTCCCGCGAGCTGCCGAAGATGAAGGAAGTCTTCCACAAGCCGGTTATGGCGAATGTCTCCGGCTTTTCTCTGGACGAATATGTCGAGGTTTCCTCACGCATTGACAAGGAAGACTGTGTCGGCTGGATCGAGCTGAACATCTCCTGCCCCAATGTACATGGCGGCGGCATGGCATTCGGTACCTGTGCATCCTCTGCGGAATCCGTTGTCAAGGCAGTCCGCGAGGTCGTCAAGAAGCCGCTGATTGTCAAGCTGTCCCCCAACGTTACAAACATTGTGGAAATTGCCAAGGCTGTTGAAGCGGCAGGTGCGGACGGTGTGTCCCTCATCAACACGCTGCTCGGTATGCGCATCGATATGCGGAAAAAGAAGCCTCTGCTTGCCAATGTGACCGGCGGTTACTCCGGTGCGGCGGTCTTCCCAGTCGCTCTGCGCATGGTGTATCAGGTCGCGGGTGCGGTCAAGATTCCCGTCGTCGGTATGGGCGGTGTTTCCTCGGCAGAGGATGTCATTGAAATGATGATGGCAGGCGCAACCGGTGTTGAAATCGGTGCGGAAAACCTGCGCAATCCGTGGGCATGCCGCGATATCATCGAAGCGCTTCCTGCGGCAATGGACAAGTACGGCATCACCGACCTGTCCTCCATCATCGGCGCGGCACAGCCGTAAATCAAACAGTTTACAAAATTCATTTACATAAAAGGAGATCATAGAAATGGGAAAAGACGTAATTATTGCTTGTGACTTTGCTTCTGCGGAAGCAACCTTTGCTTTCCTTGACAAGTTTGTCGATGAAAAGCCGTTTGTCAAGATCGGTATGGAGCTGTACTACGCAGAAGGTCCGTCCATCGTCCGTGAAATCAAGGCACGCGGACACAAGATCTTCCTCGACCTCAAGCTGCACGATATCCCCAACACCGTCAAGAAGGCGATGAAGGTGCTCTCGAACCTCGATGTCGATATGACCAACCTCCACGCTGCCGGCACCAAGGCAATGATGGAAGCTGCCATCGAAGGTCTGACCAAAGAAGACGGCACCCGTCCGCTTCTGATTGCTGTCACCCAGCTGACCTCCACCTCCGAGGAGCGTATGCGCGATGAGCTGCTCATCTCCGCTCCCATCGACCAGACCGTTATGCACTACGCAAAGAATGCGGCTGACGCAGGACTCGATGGTGTTGTCTGCTCTCCGCTGGAAGCAGGCAAGGTTCACGACACCTGCGGCAAGTCCTTTGTCACCGTTACTCCCGGCGTCCGTTTCGCTGACGGCGATGTCGGTGACCAGGTCCGCGTCATGACGCCCGCACAGGCCAAGGAAATCGGTTCCGACTACATCGTTGTCGGTCGTCCGATCACCGCCGCTGACGATCCTGTTGCCGCTTACCGCCGCTGTGTTGCGGAATTTGTGGGCTGAGATAAATATTTGAGCGAACTCCCTCAGTCAATGAAAGATGCATGCATCTTTCATCGACAGCTCCCTCGGGGAGGGAGCCTGTCACTTGAGCCTCCCTCTCCGAGGGAGGTGGCACGCTTTCAGCGTGACGGAGGGAGTTAACATCAGATCAATAGATACTTCAAAGCACTTATGATTCAATAAAAGGAGATATAAAAATGGAACAGTACAAGAGAGAGTTTATTCAGTTTCTGGAAGGCGCCGGCGTTCTGAAGTTCGGCGATTTCACCGCAAAGAGCGGCCGTAAGATTCCGTACTTCATCAATGCCGGTGACATCAAGACCGGTGATCAGATTGCAAAGCTCGGCGAATTCTACGCAAAGAGCTATCTGGAAAAGGTTGGCAGAAAGAGATGCGTTCTCTTTGGTCCGGCATATAAGGGCATTTCCATCGCGGTTTCCGCATCTGTTGCGCTGTCCAAGGAAGGTCTGGATGTTCCGTTCTTCTTTGACCGCAAGGAAGTCAAGGACCACGGTGAGGGCGGTATGTTCGTTGGTTATACCCCCAAGGCCGGTGAAGAAGTCGTCATCACCGAGGACGTTATCACCGCTGGTACCGCGATCCGCGAAAGCATGGGCAAGCTGTCCGCACTGGAAGGTGTCAGCGTCGCCGCTGTCTTCGTCATGGTAGACAGAAAGGAAAAGGGTCAGACCGAAAAGTCCGCCATGGCAGAGATCACCGATACGTTCGGCTTCCCGGTTTACTCTGTCGTTGATGTATACGATATCATCGAATATCTCGAAGAAGACGAAAAGAACGCAGAGAACGTTGCGCGTATCCGCAATTATCTCGCAGTCAACGGAGCAAAGGCATGAAGACCAGAGGACTTATTGATATCGCGGAGCTTTCCACCGCGGAAATTGATGCAATGATGGATGTCGCACAGGACATTGTCGATCATCCGGAGAACTATTCTGAAAAGTGCAAGGGCAAGAAGCTCGCAACGCTGTTTTACGAAGCATCCACCAGAACCCGCCTGAGCTTTGAATCTGCAATGCTGGACCTGGGCGGCTCTGTCATCGGCTTCTCCGATGCACAATCCTCCTCCGTCTCCAAGGGTGAATCCGTTGCCGATACCGCACGCACCATCGAGTGCTTTGCTGATATCGCGGCAATGCGTCATCCCAAGGAAGGTGCACCGCTCGTTGCGCAGATGCATGTGAATATCCCGATCATCAACGCAGGTGACGGCGGTCACAACCATCCGACACAGACCTTGACCGACCTGTTCACCATCCGCCGTGAGATCGGTCATCTGGATAACCTCGTCATCGGCTGCTGCGGTGACCTCAAGTTCGGACGTACCGTTCATTCCCTTGTTACGGCAATGAGCCGCTATCCCGGTGTCCGCTTTGTCTTCATCTCTCCCGAAGAACTGCGGATTCCCGAGCATGTCCGCTCCGAGGTGCTCGATGCGCACAACATTCCGTATGTCGAAACGACTTCTCTCGAAGAAGTGATGCCCGAGCTTGACATCCTCTACATGACCCGTGTTCAGCGTGAACGCTTCTTCAACGAGGCCGATTATCTGCGTCTGCGTGACTCCTACATTCTGACACCCGAAAAGCTGAAAGCTGCAAAGAGCGATATGCGCGTGCTGCATCCGCTTCCCCGTGTCAATGAAATTTCCGTCGCTGTGGACGATGATCCGCGCGCGGCATATTTCAGACAGGTACGCAACGGCAAGTTCATCCGTATGGCGCTGATTCTCAAGCTCCTTGCGGAAAATGCATGAGTGGGAGGTACAAGTTATGATTATCGGCAGCATCCGTGACGGCATCGTCATCGACCACATTCCCGCAGGACGCGGTATGGATCTGTATTCCTATCTGAAGCTCGGCAAGCTCGACTGTGAGGTCGCACTTATCAAAAATGCGGCCAGCGGCAAGCGCGGCAAAAAGGACATCATCAAGATCGGCGCACCGATTGAGCTGGATTTCACGATCCTCGGCTTTGTCGATCCGCACATCACCGTCAACATCATCGAAAACGGTCAGCGCGCAAAGAAGTTCCATCCGGCACTTCCCGAAACGATCATGCACTTGATCAAGTGCAAGAACCCGCGCTGCATCACCTCCTGTGAACAGGAGCTCCCGCATGTGTTCCGTCTGACCGACCGTGAAAACGGCATTTACCGCTGTATGTACTGCGAAACCAAGGCGGAAAAGTAAACTTTATTCGATCAGCACCCGTTGTGTCATTTCGGCATAACGGGTGTTTTTTTGCCGGAATTTTCCAATTGGTTTGCCGTATGATACATCCCACACTGCACAAACTAACAGCAAAACCGAAAAACCGGAGGAAACACATGAATCTTGACGCGAAAACGTATCAAAACTATGTAAAAGCTTATGCAAAAAAGTCGCCGTCTCCGAAAAACTGCATCGCTGCTTTTTTGGTCGGCGGCAGTATTTGTCTTCTGGCGGAGGGGTTCTATCGGCTGTATCTGCATCTGGGTCTGGCAGAAGCATCGGTACGGATTCTCACTCCTGTTACGATTATTGTGCTGACGGCGATAGCAACGGGCTTTGGTGTCTTTGACTGCCTTGCAAAGTTTGCGGGCGCCGGGACGCTCGTGCCGATTTCCGGCTTTGCCAATGCCGTGACATCACCTGCCATTGACAACAAGGCAGAAGGATTGGTGATGGGTGTCGGCGCAAAAATGTTCATCATCGCAGGTCCGGTGATCGTTTACGGCACGCTGGCTTCGGTCATCTGGGGTGTGATCTATTATTTTCTGCACGGGAGGGGCATCGTATGACAGAAGGATTTGCAAGTATCGGAAAGAACCGCGGTGTTCTGACGGTTCCGAATCCGCCGACGATCCGCGCATGGGCAACGGTGGTCGGGAAAAAAGAGCATGACGGTCCGCTTGGCGGCGACTTTGATCTGCATGCCGAGGATGATCGGTTTGGGATGGACACATGGGAAAAGGCGGAGTCGGAGATGCAGCGGCTTGCGCTCGGCCTGCTGCTCAAAAAAAGCGGCTGTCGTGAGGAGGACATCGGGGCGGTATTTGCAGGAGATCTGCTCAACCAATGTACCGGTTCGTCGTTCGGTCTGCTCGATTACGGGATTCCGTATTTCGGTCTGTACGGCGCGTGCTCGACGATGGCGGAGGGGATGATGCTTTCGTCGCTGCTGGTCGGCGGCGGTTATTTTTCGCAGGCGGCGGCAGTCTGCTCGTCTCATTTCTGTTCGGCGGAGCGACAATTTCGGACACCCATTGAATACGGCGGACAGCGCACTCCGACGGCACAGTGGACGGTGACCGGCTCCGGTGCGGTATTGCTGTCGGCGGATGGATGCGGGCCGTATATCACGGAGGTACTGCCCGGCATCAGTGTACAGAAGGGTATCACGGATGCCAACAATATGGGGGCGGCGATGGCACCGGCGGCGATTGATACGCTGGCGCGGTATTTTGCGTCATCCGGTGCGCAGCCGGACGATTTTGATGCGATTCTGACCGGAGACCTCGGACAGGTCGGACATGACATCACCGCCGATATGCTGTATGCAATGGGATATGATATCCGCCGGGTGTATAATGACTGCGGTCTGATGATCTATTCATCCCAATCGCAGGATGTACATGCCGGAGGATCGGGATGCGGCTGTTCGGCGTCGGTGATCTGCGGGCATGTACTGAAGAAATTTGCCTGCGGAGACTACAAAAATATTCTGTTCGTCGGTACCGGTGCGCTGATGAGCACAACCAGTGTGCAGCAGGGTCTGCCGATTGCCGGAATTGCACATCTTGTGCGGATTTCTGCCGAAAAGCCGGCCGGAACGATTGGAGGATGAGCGATGCGTGAAATTTTGATTGATTGCCTGCTGGTGTTCGCGGTCGGCGGCGGCTTCTGTGTGATTGCACAGCTGCTCATCGACTATACAAAAATCACACCCGCACGTATCCTTGTCACATACGTTGTGGCGGGTGTGATTCTGACAGCAGTCGGTATTTACGAGCCGCTGGTGAAGCTTGCGGGATGCGGTGCAACGACACCGCTGACGGGCTTTGGCTATTCGCATGCGCGCGGTGTGGAATATGCCGTGCGCGACCGGGGGCTTGTCGGTGCCTTAACGGGTGGTTTATCCGGAACCGCAGGCGGCATTACCGCGGCGATGACCTGTGGATTTATTGCGGCGCTGGTGTTCAACGGGAAGCCGAAGACGTAGGGCAATATCAACGTGAAAGCAAGACAACCGCATCCATGTACCGTCCTGCTGCGCGTCCGGGCAGGGTCAGTAAACCGTCCTCGGACAGATGCAAGGTACTTTCGTCATATGTTCCGTCCTGTGGAGAGAACAAGATCAGCTTGCTTGGTATAAACGGCAGCTTTGACATATCAAGTCTGACACCGACACCGGCGGGGAGATAGAGGTATACAGTGTTTTCGGTTACTGCGGCGGCGGTGAATGCGGCGTTGTGCGGATTGTCGATGACAAGCTCGGGCATCGGGGTCATATCATACCACGGATGATCGGCGACAAAGCGGACAAAGATACGGATACCCTCCGCGCCCGGGCGGTGGAGTGCCGTCTCCCACGCGTTGGGGTAATACGCACTGCGCTCGTCCTCCCGGCGGAATCCCCAGATCGAATGGTGCCCGTAGGTATTGCCGCACGCGCCGCAGAACAGATTGCGGTAAGCGGCAAGCCGTACATCATAGGCATCGAAGTAACCGTTTGCCGCATCGAAATTGATCGGATGGTCC
>JAFTLK010000096.1 GCA_017455975.1 Clostridia bacterium
GCTCGTCAGCGCGATGAACCCGTGCCGGTGCGGCTACTTCGGACATCCGACGATCCGCTGTACCTGCAAGCCGGACGACATTCGCAAGTATGTTTCGCGCATCTCCGGTCCTCTGCTTGACCGTATCGATATCCAGATCGAGATTCCCTCTCTGACCTTTGATGAGCTGAATACGCCCGAAAAGGAAGAATCCTCCGCCGACATCCGCGTGCGTGTGGAAAAGGCACGTGCCTACGCCAAAGCGCGTTATGATGCCGCCGGAGTCGAGGTCACGGCAAATTCCCGTCTGACCGCACCGCAGATCCGAAAATTCTGCCCGATGGATGACGCGGCACAAACGCTTCTGCGCGGTGCATTTGAACGCATGGGTCTGTCCGCCCGCGGTTATGACCGGATTCTGCGCGTTGCAAGAACGGTTGCCGACATGGACGAATGTGAGGTCATCGGTGCGGCACACATTGCCGAGGCGATTCAGATGCGGTCGCTGGATCGGAAGTATTTTGGTGGATAAAAGACGTATAGATAAGAAAAACCGACTTGTACGAATACAGGTCGGTTTTTATCATTGAACAATCGGTTATACCTTTTCAATTCTGATCAGCCACGTCGTGAACAGATCAAAATGCAGTCGCTTTGCAAACGTATCCGATGTGAAGTATTCCTCGCTGATGACCTCGTTGTCGTGTGTTTCGTCAAGCAGGGAAACGGTCACACGGGTACCCTCGGCAGCGCCGCGGAACGTCACGGTGACATCCTTGCCTTCCTTTGTGTCGTCATCGTGATAATAGGTCAGCAGCGCGGCACTGTTCTCTCCGTCCGTTGCGGCGCTGTAGTAGATATCCTCCCAAAGCCATCCGCCGTCGGCGTGCGTACCGAGCTTGTACAGCGCGTTGAACATCGGGAACGGATAGTAACCCTTGAGCGGTGCGAGCGTGTCGGTATCGAACATACCGCACATGCCGCAGGGACGCGCGTCATAATACATCAGCATGCCGAGGGAGGATGCCTGTCCGGCGCACATCGTACCGGCAATAAAGGATGCGCCCTTGAGCGATTTTTCCATGCGCAGGGAATACCGCCAGTCTTCCGCAAACCAGCCGCGGATGTAGTTCCATTCGTTGAGGATCGTCATGGTACCGCCAAGACCGGCCTCGTTGAGTGCTTTTTCGCCGGATGCGATGCAGGCATAGACCTCCTGCGGGTTGTTTGCGTAGCAATGATAGGAATAGAAATCCAGCGGAATATTCTGCTCCTTCACATGACGGAGAAACGCATCCTTGAACGGAATCGGCCATGCATTGCAGAATGCCGGACCGCCGATCTTCAGATGCGGGAAGCACTGCTTCAGATAGGTCGCGGCAACGGAATAGAATTCGATGAACTGCGCATCCGTGCCCTGCCAGCAGGGGTTCGAGCCGTCGCGGTTGCGGCAGTCGGGTTCGTTCCAGATTTCCCAGTATTCGATGTCGTAGTGGAAGCCGTCTGCCCAGCCCTCGGTATAGTGGCGGATGATGTGCTCACAGATCTTTGCCCACTTGAGGAAATCCTTGGGCGGATAGGTGCCTTCCTTCCATCCGTGCTCAATCGATGCACCAAGACGGTAGAAGGTTTTTGCGTTTGCCGCTTCCACCGCCGCAAGATAGTAATCGGTCGGCGCAAAGACATAGCTTTGGGGATCGTTTTCGTCGGCATCAAAATTTTTGAAGATGCGGTGTACGTCAACCGTATGCTCCCCGCCATAGCCGGAATAGAACGATGCATCATGGTTGCGCACATACGGAATGCCCGCTTCCCGGAACTGCGGGAAATTGGATGTACCGCGCACCTCGGAGCCTGCGGGACCGTTGTTGACAGCGTGCATCGGTTTGATCTTGCCAAGTGTTCTGGACAGATCAATGGTAATGTTGGTCATGGTGTGCCTCCTGTGCAGTATTGTTTGTATGATAATCCATATTCGGTCGGTGGTCAGAGCGTTTATGGTTAATGCTCCAGCTCTCCGATTGCAGTGATCAGTTTATCCAGTGCGGTATCAGCACTCTTTTGATACTTCTCGCAAAGAGAAACGAACGTATTTTCCTTCTTCTTGGGCAGATCGACACGAAGAATCTCTGTGACCTTGCCGAGAGAATAAATCATCGACAGATCATACTGAATACCGTCAAAGATCAGATCGAGCATCTCGCCGGTCGATTCGTTGTATGCGTACTTGGTCTTGCAGGAGATGTCATAGTAGGCAGGAAGTGAGGTTGTGGTGGATGCCGCAGACAACGCTTCCAGCATGAAGCCGGAAAACTCGGGCTCTGCCGATGTGACGGGAATGCCCATCAGCATACAGAACTTGTCGGCAAAGGTGTAATATTTGTCCTGCGATTCGTCGTATTTTGGGAAAGGAATGACGCCGTAATCAAACTCGGCCTTTTCCGATGCGCTCTGCAAAGAATGCGGAAAACCGGTCATGAACAGCGTGCGTTCAGAATAAAACGCTCGTCCGGAAGTACCCCAGTGATCCTCAACTGTTTTTCCGTTGAAGTCGTCACAGAACAGGGCATAGGAGGTTTCGCAGGTCAGATCCATGACGCGGTCAACAATGTTGGAGGCGCGTTCACTGTTCAGTGTGATGATAAGATTGCCGTCGTTGTCCTTGGAGGTGGTCTGTATCCCCATACCGAACGAAAATGCAGCAAACGATTCGTAGGAGTCCATTGCCAGACCGAAAGAGTCAAATTCGCCGCCCATTTTGCCGTCGCCGTCGAGGTCTCCGGAAAACATTTTGACATAGGACAGCATCAGATCGGATGTCCATTTACCGGAACGTACCGTTTCGATGATGTCGGGAATGTCATTGCGCTCAGCCAGACCGGGATTATAGAGTATGATGTAGGCGCGGTTTTTGTCGCGCAGAGAAAAGTCGGAAGTTGTCGCGTACAGTTTGCCGCCCATTGTGATCGTCTCATTGACATCAGGATTCCACCACGGTTTGGAAAAGTCGATGTAATCTACCTGGTTGAGGTCATAAAAATAACCGTTCTGAATGCACGGACCGATGTACCAAAGCTCGACAAAGGCAAGGTCATACAGATGATCGCCGGAAGAAGCCGATTTTTGCAGTTCTGTATGCGGCATATCATACAGCGTCTGTTTGATTTTGACGTTGTAAGCATCCTCAATGAGCGTATTGCGGCGGTAGACGGCATCGTTGACGACTTCACCGATTTCTTTTTCGGCATAAATTTCAAAGTTGTCAAACTGATTATATGCCTCACAGTCGCGACCGAGCACCATGAAGGTACGACCGCCAAAGTCGGTGTCAGGCAGATTGGCTTGCAGAATGGATTCGGTTTGCGGTGTGGTTTCGGCGGTTGTTACGGAATCGGTGATCGCTTGTTCGGCCGGGGTGGTGTCACCGCAGGAGGAGAGCATGGAAACCAGCAGAAAAAGAGATGAAAGACAGAGCGCAGTATGACGTTTCATGATTGACAAATCCTTTCTGTTTGATGGTTGAACTTTTGCATAATCATTATATCACACATCTGATACATTGTCAATATGCACAAACATCATTATGTAAATCGCGAAAAATCACATTGCGTTCTATCCTGAAAATCAGAAAAGAGAGAACCTTCGGCTGATACAGCTGTCGGGTTCCCTCATTTTTTGTATTCTGTTGTTTAATCGATTGCAAAATTGCATTTTGCAATCGGTTTCATCGGGCTGACGCATAGCCAACGAAGTTGCAGC
>JAFTLK010000097.1 GCA_017455975.1 Clostridia bacterium
CACTGCTGTCCGAGGTCAGGCTTCCTGCCGAATGTAAGGGCATCATGCCGCTTGACGACGATGTCTATATGATCGGCTCGGAAATGCCGTCGGTATGCAAGGTTGATCTGAAAAACGGTACGGCGGAGCAGACCGACGTTCCCGTTCTGCCGGAAATGAAGTATTTCAGCACCTTTCATTACGGCGGCGACGGACAGCTGTACTGCGCCTACAAGGATTCTGTCTATCTCTGTCAGAAGGATGATACCGGTGGGGATTCCATGCACCAACTGCTGAACTGGTATCAGGGTGCATGCGACGGTCAGGGTTTTTATTGGATTGCCAACAAAGACTGTATATTTTATATTCCGCTTACAAGTATATCAAGGAAAAAAGCACTGTATCTTCTGAAACCGGGAACCAGCCCGGACAACCGTAACAGACGTGTTCTGACATTTGTAAATTTGTGTGGCTTCGACACTTCAGAATGGTTTCTTGAGGCTGTGGCGCTGTTCAATCAGGAAAACAATGATTATTATATTCAATATGTAGATATGGTCCGGATTATAGATGGCAGACAGACGCTGGACAGATTTGATGAATATTTGCTGAACGGCAACAAACCCGACCTTGTGCTGTTCAATCTTGGCTACCGCAAATACATGGAAAAAAATCTTCTGCTTGACCTATCCGACGATTACGGAAATAAACTCATCGGTGCGGCACGCAACGCCTATACGGAAGGAAACGGTGCACTGTATGCGCTCCCGATGGCAATGTCTGTATATTCTTACGCGTGTAAAACATCATGTCTGGATGCGCCGCTGACATGGGATTGGCTGTATACGGTTGGAAAAGAGCTGGATACTAATGCACGGGCACCGCACACAGCACTGACCTCCAAGGATAATACCGCAACCCATCTGAATGCATTGATCCGTCAGTATGTCAATTACGAAACAATGACTTCTTCCTTTCACAGCGATGAATTTCACCGACAGGTGGAATTTTTGGTCGACATGACAGATCGCTATATCATCGAAGATTACGGAACCTTCCATAACAGTGATTTTTCAAGCAGTGGACTGTACGCACTGCTGGGCGGTACCGAGATCGTTTCCGCGATACAGGATGACCGCGTGCTGCTGTCATATTTTCCGTTCAAGTCTATTGAGGGATATGCGTCATTGAAGCTGTTCTTTGGCGATACGCCGTTTTCTCTTTGCGGTTACCCGACGGTGAGCAGCAACTCATATGAAATTGAGGTCGGATCACAAGGTTCTCTCGCTGTGTTCGCCGAATCCGCAAACCTCGGCGGCTGCAAGGAATTTCTCGATTTTTTGCTGTCTGATGACATTCAGGCATCAAAGACACTTGCGTCTCTTGCGCTGCCGGTAACACGAACTGCTATGGAAATTCTGATTGATGAAAACCGATATTTTTATTATCCCAAAAAACCGGATACAATCGGAGACTTGATGGGAGGTACAGGAACTGTACTGCTGCTTTCAGCATTGTATTCAAGTGAGGAGTTAAATGTTTCTCTTGCCGATTCACATACAGTCATTGAAATTACGGATCAGGATAAGGAAAAAATCCTGAATCTTCTTGATCAAAGTATAGCATTCAGTAATCCTGATGAAACACTCCGCGGAATCATTCACGAGGAATTATCGGCCTTCCGTGCCGGCATTCGGTCGCTGGAAGAAACCACCAAAATCATCGACTCCCGCGTGTGGATTTACCTCAATGAATGACGCGAAATCGTGAACATTTCGTAAATTATTGTCAAAAAGTGAAACACTTGGCGTTTTCGATTGCTTATATATAATAGAGAGATAAGTTTTAGGGGATTATTGGCATCTGTCCAAAGATTTTTCTCACTTCTGACCGCACTCGTTCTATGCCTTGCGCCGATGGCGCTGATGGTCGGGGCGGCAGAAGTTTCGGTTTATGTACTGCATGGTAATTGCCTAACCTGCGGAACCCAAAATGAGATTGTCGGTTATAACCAACTGATTCCGCACCCCAC
>JAFTLK010000098.1 GCA_017455975.1 Clostridia bacterium
GTCAACCGCGTCTCCATCCGCCAGCGGCAGCTTGCCGAGCACCCAGTCGGCGAGATCGTATTCCGGTGTTGGCTTCTGTCCGACACCGATCTTGATGCGCGGAAATTCCTGAGAGCCGATGCATTCGATGATGCTCTTCAGCCCGTTGTGACCGCCGGCGGAGCCGTTTTTGCGCACACGCAGACGACCGGGGGCAAGGGAAATGTCGTCGGAGAAAACAAGAATATGATCGGGATTCAGCTTATAGAAGTTCGCCGCTTCCGCAACCGCTTTACCGGAGGCGTTCATAAAGGTCTGCGGCTTCATCAGAATGACGCGCTGTCCGTCGATGACGCCCTCACCGATGAGCGCATGGTACTTTGCGCGGTCAATTTTGACGCCGAGAGACAGTGCCAGCGCATCAATTGCTGCAAAGCCGACATTATGGCGCGTGCGGACGTTTTCCGTGCCGGGGTTGCCCAGTCCCACGATCAGCCACGATACCTGCCCGGACTTCGACGCAGGCGCGGATTCAATTTTCTTGAAAAGATCAAAAATATCAGCCATTTTGGTTTGTTTCCTTTATCTGGTTTTGGTTTTATTTACAGACGACAAAAGGCGGAAGACGCGCCGAGATGCCCGTTTCCGCTTGATGTGATGTTTGGTTTTCTATACTATTATACCGCAAATGCGTAAAAAAAGCAAGAGGATGTGTCAAAAAAGTTCAGGGCTGCCGCAGGCACAAACCTGCTGCAGCCCCATTTGGGTTACTGTTGATAAAAGGCAAAATACCAGATTGCCGTAAATACGATGCCGACAGAAAGAAAGATCAGACCCGTTATCAGAATACATCTGTCACCCTGTCCTTTGATCTCGGACATCTTGCGTGCACGGTAATCGGCATAGCGTTCGTGCTTCGTCCGTCCCATCGGGATGAAGTACAGCACCATGTTCCGCAGAACAAATCCGATGCCGATGAGCGCGCCCTCACCGCTGACATACAGCATGCCGGCGAACAGCGTCATCAGAATACCGGAGACGAAAAACGCATCCGAAAGGATCTGAATGTTGACCGCTGCGCTGTGCGCAAAAAAGCCCTTCGACCAGATCACAAGGAAAGCAATCAGCACTTCAATGCCGATGCAGACCGCATATTTGACCCGGGTTCCTTTGTTTTCCTGTTTCACGTTTCAAACCGTCCTGTTATTTGACCATCTGCTTGTATTTTGCTTCTTCCGCGTCGTTGCAGTGGACGAAATGTCCGGGTGTGATCTCGCGGAACGAGGGTGTATCCACCGAATAATCGTGCTCTGCAAGCGGATTATAATGAATTCTCGTGCGCTGCTTTTCGTAGATGGGGTCAGGCAGCGGAATTGCCGAAAGCAGGGATCTGGTATACGGATGCAGCGGATTCTTGAAGAGCTCGTCGGAGTCTGCAAGCTCGACCATCTTACCGAAGTACATAACACCGATGCGGTCGGAGAAATACTTGACGACCGACAGGTCATGCGCAATGAACATAATGGTAAGACCCATGCGTTCACGGAGATCGTTGAGCAGATTGATAACCTGCGCCTGAATCGAAACGTCCAGTGCGGAGATCGGTTCATCGGCGATGATCATTTCGGGCTGCATGACGACAGCTCTTGCAATGCCGATTCTCTGGCGCTGACCGCCGGAGAATTCGTGCGGATAACGGTCTGCGTGCTCGCGTACAAGACCGACCGTTTCCAGAATCTCATAAACCTTTTCGTTGATATAATCCTTATCGGTGATGCCGTTGATGACAAGCCCCTCGGCAATGATATCACGAACCGTCATACGGGGGTCAAGGGACGCAATCGGATCCTGGAAGATCATCTGGATCTGCGTGATCAGCTTGCTCTTCTTTGCGACCTTGCAGCGGTTTCTGTATTCATTCTTGAGCGCGGCAAGCGCAACGGTATCACCCTCGGCTGCGCGGAACTTTTCGGTATACTCTGCTTCCAGCTCGGCCAGCAGCTTTGCGGCATACTGGCGGTCGACTTCCTTGCTGTCAAACTTTGCATCCTTGATCAGCGCGCGGTTCTTTGCAACAACGGAAGCAAGCTCCTCGTTGATTGCCTTGATCTCCTCCTGAATGGCCGCCTTTCTTGCGGAATCCGCATTCTTTTCGGCGCGGAGTGCCTTGATCTTTGCGGCAGCTTCATCACGGGCAGCGGCAATCGCGTCCTTGTAGGAGCGTGTTCCCGCGCCGACTCTCTGTCCCTTGAAGTAGACATTGCCGGAGGTGATGTTATACAGCTTGATGATCGAGCGTCCGGTTGTCGTCTTACCGCATCCGGATTCGCCGACAAGACCGAAGGTCTCGCCCTTATGGATCTCAAAGCTGACATCGTCGACAGCCTTCATGTCCTTGCGTCCGAGGCGGAAATACTGACAAAGGTGATCCACCTTCAGCAAAACTTCTCTGTTATTCTCCATGGCTGCCTCCTCTTTCTTTCATGCGCCGGATACGCTCGGTGATGATCTTGGGGACCTCCACCTTGGGTGCATTGGGATGGAGCAGCCACGTTGCGGCATAGTGCGTGGGAGAAACCTCGTACATCGGAGGCTCCATCTCAAAGTCGATTTCCATGGCATACTTGTTTCTCTCGGCAAAAGCATCACCGACAGGGGGATAGATCATATTCGGGGGTGTACCGGGAATCGCATCGAGCTTTTCATTGGTGTCAAGGTCCGGCATGGAGGAAAGCAGTGCCCATGTATAGGGATGCTGCGGGTTGTAGAAGACCTCTTCGGCCGTACCGTATTCCACGATCTTGCCGGCATACATGACGGCGATTCTGTCCGCCATATTTGCAACGACACCGAGGTCGTGCGTGATAAAGATGATCGACAGGTTGTGCTCACGCTTGAGGCGGTTGATCAGCTCCAGGATCTGTGCCTGAATCGTAACGTCAAGTGCCGTGGTCGGTTCGTCACAGATGAGGATGTCGGGGTTCGCGGAGAGTGCGATCGCGATGACGATACGCTGACGCATACCGCCGGAAAATTCAAACGGATACTGTCTGAAACGCATTCTCGCTTCCGGAATACCGACCTCTTCCATGAGCTTGATCGCCTTTTCCTTCGCAATACGCGGGGTCAGCGTGTAGACGATCTGCGATGCCTTTTCCTTGAGGTAATCGATAATCTCAACACAGCGCTTTTCAGCGTCGAAGCTGTCGACCGCTGCAAGGTCAGACTTGAACTTATCGGCAACACGGTTGAGAACAGAAACGATGGTCTCAATCTGCACCGAGGGTTCGATGACGGACTTCGGAACGATCTTCCAGTCTACTTTCTTGCCCTTCGCAAGCAGTGCCTCTCTCTGTGCGGTTTGGCGTGCAAAACGCGCTTCTTCCTTGGGGTTGTTCTTCAGATAGAAGAAATACTTCTCAACCTCACGCTCCAGCGCACCGCCAAAGGTGTAGGCAACGTTGTCCTTGATGACCGCCAGCGGGTCGATTGCTGCAAGAACATGCTTATTGACCGTCTTGCACATCTCCTCGGCTTCTTTTTCTGTGAAAGAACCGCCGCGGAAGAAATTGACTGCATTTTCAAGCGCCGAAAGAGCTTCCTTCTTGTGTTCCACGGTTACATGATACGAATACTGTACCGCGATCTTGGTCAACGCAATGAAGGAATCCATGAAGTCCTCGTTCAAGAACTTTCCGGCGATCTCATTTGCTTCATCTGCGGACATTTTGCTCAGATCTGCATCGGGATGCTTGGTGACATAATAACCGATGCGGAAGAAGTTATACGGTGTCTGCTCGAGCATTTCACGTGCCGTCGATTCAAGGGCACGGAGAACCTCGACCGTTTCGGCGGAGGCTTCGTTCTTGGATGCGGAGGAGCCTGCGATCTTTTTGAGCGAGTCAAGGAACGAGACCTTTGCGCGCTCAGCACGCAGGGCACTGTCCATGGCTGTACCGTGCGCTGCAAGCGTGTCGGCATACTTTGCCGTAAAATACTTATCGTTGATCTCGCGGCGTCTGCGCTCGATGAGATTCAGCGTGGACACCACATCGACCTTCTGCTTTTTCTCGGTGAGGAACAGCAAATCTTCGATGACCGCGATCATTTCCTCTGCAGCAGTCCGTGCTGCGTTGTAGCTGTTTTCAAGCTTGATAGACGTAATGTTGAAGTCATCAAAGCTCTTGATATACCGATCGACATCCGCCGTGGTAAAGCCGGCCCCCGGATTCTCAGCCAGTGCCTTCTTCATCAGTTCGGACAGCTTTGCCAGTGTATTGTTGAAGGTTACGCGGCCTTCCTTACGGTTTGCCTTGTTCTTCAAGAGCATCGCTTCGGTGATCTGCTTACCGATGCGCATGATGGGGTTCAGCGCGGACAGCGGGTCCTGGAAGATCATGGCGATCTTATCACCGCGCAGCTTGTGCATTTCTACCTCGGGAATGCGCACAAGATCCTGACCATCATAGAGGATCTCACCGCCCTCGTAAATGGCGTTGACGGCGGAAATACCCATGATCGCCTTGGACGTAACGGACTTACCGGAGCCGGATTCACCGACGATGGCAAGTGTTTCGCCCTTATAAAGGTCAAAGGAGATGTTTCGTACAGCCTGTACCTTACCGGCATCCGTTCGGAAGGAAACCTTCAGGTCATTGACCGATAATTTGATTTCTTTATTCATGCTTAATCCTCCGTTCCTCTGAGCGACGGATTAAACGCATCGCGCAGGCCGTTGCCGAACAGGTTGAAGCTGAGCATCAGGAGCACCAGGAACATACACGGGAAGAATGCCACATAACCGGCATTGGCCATGATGGACTGCTGACCTGCGGCGATCAGCGTACCGACAGAGGTCGTGTTTCCGGCTTCGAGGTTGATGATGCCAAGGTAGGAAAGGCTGGTTTCCGAGTAGATCATCGAGGGAATAACCAGAGCAAAGCTCGTGACGATCGTACCGAGACCGTTGGGGAAAATGTGCTTGAACATGATTCTCGCATCGCTTGCGCCGAGTGTTCTTGCCGCCAGGACATATTCCTGGTTCTTGAAGCGGTAGAACTGCATACGCGTTCTGCCGGCCATGCCGATCCATCCCGTGACAAAGAACGAGATGAACAGAACAAGCGCCTGGCTGGACGAACCCATATGATATTTCAGAAGCGTGATGACGATCATCGACGGGACGGAGCCGAGGATCTCGGAGAACCGTTCCATAAAGAGGTCGATCTTACCGCCGAAGTAACCGGAGATAGAACCCCAGATGACACCGACGATGAAGTTCGTGATCGCAACGATGGTTGCGAAAATGAAGGAGAATCTTGCGCCGTAAGCCAGGCAGGCAAAGATGTCCTTACCGGTCTGCGTGGTACCGAACAGGAACAGCGGCTCCTTGATACCGTCCTTCTTGACCTCGTTGTGCTGGTAGATATAGTATTCGTAGTATTCGCATCTGACTTCAATACCACCGTCAACACGGCGGCCGTAGACATAGAAGTACTGCTTTCCGTCCTGCTCGATGCCGTTTTCACCTTCGATACGGAGAGAATTGTACTCTGCCATCAGATTGTTGAAGTCACCCTCCTCATACTTCCAGTAGTTCGGAACGATGTTGCCCTGGCTGTCGAGCTTGGGGCGGAGGGTTGCAACATTGGGGTTTTCGACTTTATAGTAGATATTTGCGTCGTACTTGTTCTTTTCAAGCGTCGGTCTGTCGGCCAGCTTGACAATGGGATACAGCACCTGTCTGCCCGTTTCGTTCTGATATCTCTGGATATCGTTGAATTCTTCCGGGGAGATGATCTTGTACTTACCGAAGCCAACACCGAAATAGGTATCGTAACGGTATCTGTAACCGGAACCGTCATCGAACTTCTCATATTCGCCGTTCTTGATGACTTCTCTGCCCGTTTCCTCTGCAATCGCACGGTCCTTGAGGTAACCGACATAGTTGGTTTCCTTGACTCTGCAGCCATCCCAGAAACCGATGTCGCTGTTGGCAAACAAATTGTTCTTGGGCGTGACATATGCATATACCATGTCATAGTAAGCAGGCTGGAACGGTGTAAAGAACGGTGCAACGATCGCGAAAAGCACGAGAACCGCAATGACGATGCCGCCGACGACCGCGCCCTTGTTCTTGCAGAAACGGCGGAACGCGCCCTGGAAATAACCTACCGGCTTGGTTTCCAGCTTGCTGTCATGCATAAGGTCGTTTTTCTTGGCGAACTGAAACTTTTCAGCGGGGATATTATTGATATTATACTCCATAATTATTTAGCCCCCATTCTGATTCTCGGGTCGATGAAGCCATAGCTGATATCGATAACGATACCCGCGGTCAGGCTGACCAGCGTATAGAAGCCGGACAGCAGCATAAAGAAGTCGTAATCCTGGAAGGTGATGGAATTGAGGTACAGACCGCCAACACCGTTGATACCGAACATTTTCTCGATGATCAGAGAACCGGACAGAACCGAGATAAATTCACTGAGGATCGAGGGGAAAATGACGACCATGGAGTTACGCATCGCGTGATGAATGATCGCCTGTCTCTTCGTCAGACCCTTCGTTCTTGCCAGAAGCATGAACTCGCCGGTCAGAACCTCGGAAAGCTCTGCACGGGTATAGCGCGCATAGCCGGCAATGGAGCCCAGGCACAGCGCAAAGACAGCCGGAAGCATGGAACGGAATACTTCCCATGTGAAGTATTCATTACTCGTTGACATGGTCAAGGGGAACCAGCCGAGCTTGAAACAGAAGACATACTGGATCATCAGTGCCAGAACGATGGACGGAACCGAAATCAACAGAATAATGAAAATATTGATGAGCTGATCCTGCCATTTATTCTTTTTCAGCGCAGCAAGAATACCCAGCGCGAGACCGATCGGCACGCCAATCAGGGTAGAATAAATGTTGATGAGGATTGTGGGCGGAAGATGGCTGACAAATACCTTCCAGATATTCATATTCAGATATTCGCCATATGTGGTAACAATACCAAAGTCACCCTGCGTCAGTATTCTCTTGATATAGGTTCCGAACTGGAGCATGATCGGCACTCTGTCATAGGTCCAGACACCGTTCTCACCTTCTTTGATGTTGGTGATCCAGCCGCGTCCCTCAAGCGTTTTCATGACAATTTCAGGGTCTTGTCCCGGAAGCGCGTTTGTGGGGATCGGCAGGAGCTTGATCAGCACGAAGCACATCGTGAAAATGATCACGAATGTGAACAGCATCAAGCCCAGACGCTTCGACACATATTTAAACATATACATAGGTATTTCTCCTCTGTCTTGTTGTTTTCCAATTCATAAAGTAAGCCGCAGACACAGGTACATCCTGTCGGGCTCTGTGCGCACCAATGCTGTGCACCCTTCAAAAAAACGGATGTTAAAACATTCTGAAATGTATCAGATCAATCGATATCTATCGCTTTGTGATCCTTCCGATCACATGATGTCTGTGTTCATTTTGTCGTCGGTTTGTTTGCCGTCGGCAAACGGGGAGTTTGCGGATTGAAGTTATCAAATATCGTATAAATGCCAAACAAGCGGTGAGCACATTGGCTCACCGCCGTTTTGCATTCGTTCAGATACGCTGTATTGATAGCTTATCTGAAATTATTCGGATTTCTTGTATTCTGCGGAGAGGTCGTTGTTGTTTTCAGCAACAAAAGCAGCCCATTCTTCGTCCGTGTAGTTGACTTCCATGTATCTCATACCGCCGAAGCCCATGAAGGTGTGTTCTTCTTCGGAGAAGTAGGAGAACTTCGCGCCGAGGAAGGATCCGCCGCCGTCTGCGATCAGCATGACAGAACGGCTTTCCTTGATGGTGAGCTCTTCAAGAGCGGAGAGGATGGTCAGTCTTGCTTCAACAGGAGCAAAGCCTTCACCCCAGTTGTAGGTCTTCGGCTGGTTTTCAGTGCCTGCCAGACCGTTGAGGCAGTAGTACCAGTTCTGGACACTCATGGTGATGGTTTCACCTGCACCCTCATAATTGCCTGCAGGCATGGTGAGGGTCATGTCGATAGAAGAGGTATCCCAATACATGTGGTAGTTGAGGTCATCATCGGGGTTGACAAATGCGCCGACGATGTCGAAGGGGTTGAACGCGTTGCCGGAGAAGCCGTAACCGAAGCCGATCTGGGTGTCGCCGGAACGGAATGCTTCTGCCCACTGTGCACCTGCGGATGCGTCAAAGACAACGTCGATCTTGTCTTCCAGAGCGGTACCGACAGTCAGACCGTCGATGACTTCCTGGAGATAGTTTGCTCTGAATCTCTGCTTATCGGTATCGGAAGAGGAACCGTAAACGAGAGTGATGTTCTTGGATGCATCGTAGCCATACTCATCGGGATTAGCGAGGAGGATGTCGATTGCAGCCTGCATCTTTTCCTTTGCGAGGGTCGGGTTGTAACCGGTGAGGGAGTCGTAAGCGTCATCGGTGGAGAGACCGGTGAGTTCGCCGGAGGACCACTTGCCGCCTTCCTGCTCGAAGCCGTATGCACGGAGGATGCCTTCCTTTGCGAGGGTAGCGTTACGGTACTGACCGCCGTCTGCCAGCTCAGGAGAGTTTTCGATGTCGTAGTAGTAAGCAACGTTCAGAAGACCGAAGCACGGAACTGCGGAACCGGGCCAGATCTTTTCAACGATATCGGATCTGTTCAGACCGAGGTTCAGAGCATGTCTGAATTCCTGGATTGCGAGGATACCGTTGTTGTTTTCGCTTTCCTTCAGGACAGGCAGGTTGGAGTACAGCTGCATACCGAAGGTACCGGTAGAGGTAGAGGTGAAGTAGACGTACTTGGAGTCGAGGTATTCA